>NZ_CP136910.1:5455323-5810646 GCF_033100115.1 Anaerocolumna sp. AGMB13020
AATTCACTGTCATGGTCATCCTCAATAATATAGCGCTCTTGGTTAGAGGCAGCCCAGGAAAGCAATTCCTGGCGTCGTTTTACCGGCATGACTAAACCCAAAGGGTACTGATGTGATGGGGTTACATATACTATGTTGGCAGTAGTTTTTTGAAGCTTTTCTACCTGTATGCCGTTCTGATCCAGTTCAATCGGAAGGACTGGGTAATGCATATCTGTAAATATTTCATAAGCTCGTTTATAGGTTGGATTTTCCATGGCAATGACAGCAGAGCCATCAACCTCCGCTTTATCCCTGTATAACCAATAAAAGAGACGGCAAAGAAGGAGAAGGAGATAATCTGTTCCAGCACCTACAATGATCTGTTCAGGTGTGCAGATAACTCCCCTGGAACTATACAAATATCCGGCAATAGCGGCTCTTAAAGTCTCATCACCCTGACTATCCCCTAAGAGAAAAAGCTCGTTATTATATTCGTTCATACAATCTTTGGAAAGTTTTCGCCAGACATTGTAGGGGAAACTTTTAATATCAATGGCGAAAGGAGAAAAATTGTACTGATAGATTTCCTTTACCTTTGGCTTAATTGTTTTTACTGAAACAGGAGCAGTTTGAATCGATGTAAGAGTAGAGATGGATGAAACATAAAACCCGCTTTTGGGGACCGCCTCTATATAACCTTCCGAAACTAGCTGAGAATACGCCATGTCCACAGTATTACGGCTGATGTTAAGATGAGAGGCAAGATTCCTGGCAGAAGGGAGCTTATCGTGTTCCTTTAATCTGCTGTCCTTTATTTCGTTTTTGATATAAGAATAAATCTGTTCATACATAGGAACCTGGGCTTCCGTATCCAGAGGTATTGAAAACATGTTAAAGTCTCCTTAAGATATGTAATATAGCCTGGGAGAAATATAGATTATACCTCGTTCCCAGTATTTCGTAACTTTGCATGCAGCTACTTATACCGCATTCTGTTTATCTCCGTCTATATGAAATATTCCTATCTCTTTGTAATGGTCTATCTTATAATTCACTGTATCCAGACTGTTTTGCAGTTCCTTCATCTGCTCCAGTATGTGCTGTTTATGAAGAAGCAGAATATCCTTACGGGGCTCAACGGTTTCTTCGCCTTTCAGACATAGAATCATGAATTCTTTTATTTTTTCTATTGACATACCAGAGTTCTTGAGACAACAGATTAAACCAATCCAGGCAATATCATCATCAGAAAATTTGCGGATACCGGTAGGGGTTCGTTTCACCAGGGGAAGAAGCCCTTCTTTGTCATAATATCTCAGAGTGTATATCGTTAGACCGGTTTTGGCTGAAACTTGCTTAATTGTATACATAACGGATGCCTCCCGTGTTTTTATAATCTGACTTAACCTTATCACAATCAAAATATACTGTCAACTACACCTCAGGTACTTCCATAAGTGAAAATAAATGCTGACGCACCAATGGTTCTTCATCTGCATCTGTTAATAAAACCAAAAGATCTCCTGGGGTAAGAAGTGTATCTCCTTTTGGGATAAATTCACGATTATCCCTATTTACGGCTATGAGCAAGCAGTTGTCAGGCAGGTCTAGCTCTTTTATCTGTTTCCCTTCTGCATAAGAACCATGATGAATAACTACTTCAAAAGTGACCTTACGGTTATTATCTTCGGTTAAGACATCAGAGTCAGTATTATGTATCAGAATACGAAGTAGTGAATCATAAATGGGTTCACCTCTTAATAAATCTGCTGTGAAATAAGAGATGATTGAAATCATGGTAAGAGGCAGCAAAGTAGTAAAAGAGCCAGTCATTTCAGAAAGAAGTATGATGCCGGTAAAAGGTGCGCGAACTATGGCACTAAAGAATCCACACATCGATAAAATTACGATTGTATAAAAGCAATCAGAAGGCAGACCGATTTGAATGAATAACTTACCGGCAATGGCTCCTGCCAGAGCACCAATAATTAAGAATGGGAAAAATATACCACCAGGAGCACCGGATCCAAAAGAAATAATTGAAAATAGTAGTTTAATCAAAAATGCGGCAAGAAGCGCTACAATACCAGTTCTGATATCAATCTTCTCCAGCAAAATGTGACCTCCGCCCAATGCAAAGGGATAATAAATTCCAAGCAGACCCGCAAGAGCAAAAGGAATCATAATCTTAAAGCTTCCCATGAACTGAAAGTATTTTTTAAAAACCTTCTGTGTAAACAAAAGAGATCTATTGTAAATAACACCTAATACTCCAAGTAATATTCCGAGTAAAAGAATATACCAGTAATACGTTAATGGAATTTTTGAGATTGCACCAAACTGAAATATAGGGTTAGTACCAAAAAGCAATCCGGCTGTATAATCTCCAGCAACTGCCGCAGCCATTGCTGAGATACAGACAAGTGGAGAGAAATACTTGTAAATTTCTTCAAGGGTAAAAAGGGCACCTGCCAAAGGTGCGTTAAAAGCAGCAGACAACCCCGCACCAGCACCGCTTGCGATAAGAACTTTCTTCTCAAACCTGGTACGTGCAAACTTATCGGCTATTCCTTCGGCTATGGAAGCTCCTAATTGGATAGACGGACCTTCTCTCCCAAGAGATAAACCGGCGGCAATCGAAAGCACACCTCCTGCAAATTTGCCTAATATGGTGTGGAACCAATTATGTTTAATATTTCCAGAAATAATACCTTTTACCTGGGGAATACCGCTTCCATTGATATAGGGAACATATTTTATAAGTAGAGATGTGATGTATCCCATTGTTAATAGAATTACCAGAAGTACGGGAATAAGTTTGGGATGAACTCTGAAATAGCTATACATTTCAAAAGAAAAAGTTTCTGCCTTACTGAGCAGATAGCGGTAAGCATTGGATACCAATCCAGCCAAAAGACCCGTTACGATACTTATCAGAATAATATGTGATTTTTGATACTTAGATGTTACTGCATGTTTGTAATTATTAACTTTTTTCATTATAATACCTATTGTTTGCCACAATTACTTATGACATGCCACGAATTAGCAAGGTGAAAGAGTTTTATTGTGGCTGCCTTTCAAGTACAATTATTTTCTTTCATCTTTAAATATAAATGAATATAAATCATTTTATATTTCAAATTAAAATTATAGAACAAACCGATGGAAGGTACAAGGATTATATTAACTAAAAAAATAATTATTCATTATCGTTAAAATGTATATGTTTGCCTACACCCCTCACAATACACCCCTCACAAAAATCACAGGTATAATAAAAACCATTGACCTAGAGTGGGCTCTATGGGATATACTAAT
This sequence comes from Anaerocolumna sp. AGMB13020, assembly GCF_033100115.1. Classification (NCBI taxonomy): domain Bacteria; kingdom Bacillati; phylum Bacillota; class Clostridia; order Lachnospirales; family Lachnospiraceae; genus Anaerocolumna; species Anaerocolumna sp. AGMB13020. Next base: position 5,458,627 of record NZ_CP136910.1, read on the forward strand.
AAATATAAATGATAAAATTTATTCTTAAGGGGGTTCACAATGAATTACAGGAAGTTTGGAAACACAGATGTTATGATTTCTGCTTTAGGGTTTGGATGTATGAGGCTGCCCGAATACGAAAAAGATGAAAAATGGTATATTGATGAGGACAAAGCGATACCGATGCTTCACAAGGCATATGAAAATGGTGTAAATTATTTTGATACAGCTCCGTATTATTGCCATCATAATAGTGAAATAACAGTTGGTAAGGCATTAAAACCAATGAGAGAAAAGGTTATAGTATCCACGAAGATGCCTGCTGATACCTGTAAAGTAACTGCTGATTACAGAAAACAACTGGAACAGAGTCTTCGTAAGCTGGATACGGACTATATTGATTTCTATCACTTCTGGGGGCTAAACAGAGAGGAATATGACAACGTCGTATTGAAATTAAATTTATTAGAGGAAGCGAAGCGTGCGAAAGAAGAAGGATTGATTAAGCATATTTCCTTTAGTTTCCATGATAAACCGGAACAGATCAAATATATTATCGATACAGCAGAGGAAAGAGGCGTTCCCATGGAAACCATGCTGGTGCAGTATAATCTTTTGGACAGGAGCAATGAAGAAATGATTCAGTATGCTGCTTCAAAAGGTCTGGGTGTTGTAGCGATGGGTCCTGTGGGAGGCGGAAGATTGGCTGCGCCAACAGATTTATATACGAAACTGACAGGCAAACCCTCCATTTCCACCTATGAACTTGCCTTTAAATTTGTCCTTGGCAATCCTTATTTAAGCTGTGCCTTATCCGGTATGGGAACCATGGATATGGTGGAGAAGAACCTGGTCATTGGAAGCAGCAAAGAAAGCCTGACAGAAGAGGAGTGGGCTAAACTCGGTGAATCTGTTGAGAATTTGAAGAAATTCAGTGAGCTCTATTGCACCGGATGTGCTTATTGCCAGCCCTGTCCTGCAGGTATTGATATACCTAAGATATTTAATTATTATACATATCATAATGTTTATGGATTAACAGAATATGCAAGGAACGAAATGGCAAACTATATAAAGAAAGACGGTAAGACCATAAGCAATTGCAAGGACTGCGGACTTTGTGAAAATAAATGTCCCCAGAGCTTAAAGATCAGAGAGGAACTTCGTAGAGTAGAAGGAATTCTTTCAGGGGTTTAAAGCTATTTTAGCTATAGTTCTATAGTCTCAGATTAGTTAGCATTTATATGAAATAACAAGCTGCCAGGTATGAAAGCAGCAGACTTATCAGGTTTCCCGGTATGGCTTGAGTATTTAGCAAGGTAGTAGAGAGAGAAAGAAAATCTAATATCGAAAGGTTGCCACACAAAACTTCTTTCACTCTTTTTAACAAGTGGCAGTATTGCAGGTTAGCCTGTGATAGGTGATGGTATAATTATGAAGATTCTTTTTATTGGTGGAACAGGTATTATCAGTGCTGCGATTTCTAGAGCATTGGTTAATGAAGGCCATGAATTATATCTGATAAACAGAGGAAGCAAAAATGCAGAGTTGGAAGGAAAGGCGAAGGTATTAATCGCTGATATCAAGGAGGAAGAAAAGGTTGCTGATCTAATAAAAGAGCATAACTTTGATGTAGTGGCAGATTTTATTGCTTTTGTACCTGCACAGCTTGAGCGGGATTACAGATTGTTTAAAGGAAAGACAAAGCAGTTTATATTTATCAGTTCAGCATCAGCCTATCAAAAGCCCCTCTCTGATTACCGGATTAATGAAGGAACCCCATTGTCAAACCCCTACTGGGATTATTCCAGAAACAAGATTGCCTGTGAAGACTACCTGATGAAATTGTACCGGGAAGAAGGCTTCCCGGTAACGATTGTCAGACCAAGCCATACCTATGATGAAAGAAGTGTACCTCTTGGTGTCCATGGAGCAAAGGGTAGTTATCAAGTCATTAAGCGGATGCTGGAAGGAAAAAAGGTTATTATACACGGTGATGGAACTTCCTTATGGACCATGACCCATAACAGTGATTTTGCCAAAGGATTTGTTGGTTTATTGGGTAACATACACGCTATTGGTGAGGCAGTGCAGATTACCTCAGATGAATCACTTACCTGGAACCAGATTTATAAGGCTATAGCAGACGCACTGGGAGTGGAACTGAAAGCCTGCTATGTATCCTCAGAATTTCTGGACGCAGCCAGTACAGAGGATTTCAGAGGTTCCTTAATAGGGGATAAAGCTAATACAGTTGTGTTTGATAATACAAAGATCAAACGCCTGGTTCCTGGGTTCACTTGTACCAAGAGATTTGATCAGGGGGTAAAAGAGGTTATAGAGTACGTCTTAAGTCACCCGGATTATCAGAAAGAAGATCCTGAATTCGATGTTTGGTGTGATAAAGTAATCGCTGCATTGGATAATGCGGTAAAGGAAATAAAAAATAATTGAGTGCTACATTGAAAGAAATATATTGAAAGAAATATATTGAAAGAAACTATACAGGAAGAAAGAGGCAGAAGTAAGAAATATGGAATTTATTAAGGGTATAACCTTTGGGTCCTTTGCATTAAAGGGAAGTTTTGAAAAAGCAGCAGCGAAGGAAAGCTTGGCTAAGATGAAAGAAAGAACAGGTGCGGATTTTGTTATCCTTGTACCTGCCGGAATGCAGGAAAAGGCATACTCAGAAGAGATAGACTATACCTCCCATCATACTCTTTCAGGGGAAGAAATAAAAGAAATGATTTATTATGCGAAAGCCTTAGGACTTCGCGTTGCTTTGAAACCTACGGTTAATTGCCTGGATGGAACCTGGAGAGCTCATATAAACTTTTTTGATAATGAGGTGCACTGCGAGCCCAAGTGGAGCAAGTGGTTTAAATCTTACACAGATTTTCAGCTGCATTTTGCACGTATTGCACAGGAAACCGGTTGTGAAATGTTTATTGCCGGCTGTGAAATGGTTATGTCCCAGAGAAGGGAAGCAGAATGGCGTAAATTAATCGGGGATATCAAAGGGGTATTTCAGGGGCTGGTATCCTATAATACCGATAAATACCAGGAGGAACATGTAAGCTGGTGGGACTGCGTTGATATCATATCCTCCAGTGGATATTATCCCAAAGGACATTGGGAGCAGGAGCTTGATCGTATCGAGAAAGTCGTAAAGAAGTTTGGTAAGCCTTTTTTCTTTGCAGAAGCTGGTTGTATGTCTACCGCAGGGTCCTTGCATGTTCCAAATGACTGGAATGTAAAAGGAGAAGTCGATTTACAAGAGCAGGCAGATTGGTATCAGGAGATGTTTGAGACTGCATCCAAAAGAGACTGGGTATCCGGCTTCGGTTTATGGGACTGGGCATGGCGGCAGTATCACATCGAGGATGCAGATAAAGATGGCGGTTACGATATCTATGGTAAACCGGCTGAAAAGGTAGTGAAGGATTTTTATACTGGGAAGTAAGCTGGATTTATAGAAAATTATAAATAGGAAAGAGTATCTGATAGATGTCTCAGTATAAATAAAGGCTGTGACAAGGGATAGAGGATCAACAAATGAGACTGTTTGAGGAGAAAGTATCAATTAGTGAAAGTGAAATTGACCAGGCAATAGATTTTTGCATAACACAGGATAAAAAAATACTCCCGGGTTTTACACACAAGTTCAAAAAGGCATACAGCGTCGATAATTTTTATGAAGGTACAGAGAACAGAGATTGGACAACAGGCTTTTGGACAGGAGAGCTTTGGCTGGATTATGAAAATTCCGGAGATGAGGCGTTTAAAGAAGCTGCCAATATACAGATAGATTCCTTTCTAGACCGTATTCAGCAATTGGAGGACGTGGATCATCATGACATGGGCTTTCTATTTTCACCTTCCTGTGTTGCCGGTTATAAGTTAACCGGGAATGAAAACGGTAAGAAAGCTGCTTTGTTGGCAGCAGACCACCTAATCAGCCGCTACCACCCCGTTGGTGAATATATTCAAGCCTGGGGAAGTATGGATAGCCCGGATAACTGCCGTTTGATCATAGATTGCTTATTAAATCTGCCGCTGCTTTACTGGGCAAGTGAGATAACCGCAGATGTAAAATACCGGGACATAGCAGAAAAGTATATTCATACAGCCTTAAAAAATGTTATAAGAGAAGATTATTCCACCTGGCATACCTTTTACTTTGATCTGAATACTGGAGAACCTTCCCATGGTGCCACCTGTCAGGGATACCGGGATGGATCAGCCTGGGCTAGGGGACAGGCCTGGGGAATCTATGGAATTGCACTAAGTTATGGTTATACCAGAAAGGAAGAATATCTTGACCTGTTTCGGAAGGTAACAGACTTTTTCTTACTAGCTCTGCCGGAGGATATGGTTCCATACTGGGATCTTGAGTTCAAAGAAGGCACTGAACAGCCAAGAGATTCCTCCTCAGCATCAATAGCAGCCTGTGGAATGCTGGAAATGGCTAAGTTTTTAGAGGAAGAAGAAAAAGCCTATTATAACGGATTGGCTGGGAAAATTCTGAAATCCCTGTATGATAATTACGCTGTGAAAGATCATAAAACCTCTAATGGACTGGTACTTCACAGCACCTATTCGAACCGTTCGCCTTATAATACCTGTAATCATTACGGTGTAGACGAGTGCAATACCTGGGGAGATTATTTTTATCTGGAAGCACTGACCCGGTTAAAAAAGGACTGGAAATTATATTGGTAGCTGGATGCATGTTGGTGAAATTAATAAACGAAAACTGTATTGATAAGAAATTTATATTAAGATATATTCATTTAAAAGTAAAATTTGAAAATTAGTAAAAAACTTAAATTAATGAGGAAGAGATATTATCGTAAGCAAAGAATAGAAATAGGTAAGTATGAGAAACAAAATAGGAAAAGTCTGTGAAATAAAACGGAAAAAGTGGTAGAAAAAAAGAGAAATAAATAATACAAAAATTAGAAGCATAGAAAGAAGCTGCCGATTCCTGTGTAGATTTGAAGGAATAAGGGCAGCTTCTTTCATTAAGTTATCGACAGACTGTAATTATTAGAACGGACTTATAACAACAGGCTGCAGCTGTTTACCTTCCAGTGCACTTTCGATGGTGAGGGTAAGCAGATGAGTGTGTGCTATCATAGATTTTGGCTTACCGTTTGGACTATCCTGGCCGAAGGGGACGAAATAGATATTTTTCTGATTCAGAAGATTTCCGATGTTTTGCAGATTATTTCCAAGCGCATCATTGGTTGCAATAGAGATAACAAGTGGTTTATTATTTCGAATATGGGCTTTTGCAGCCATGAGAACAGGCGTATCGGTAATGCCGTTTGCCATTTTAGCCAGGGTGTTTCCGGTACAAGGGATAACAGCCATAATATCAAACATATCTTTTGGCCCGATAGGTTCTGCATCCTCTATGGTTGTTATAGGAGTATGGCCGGTAAGGTCCACAAGTCTTTTATAGAAATCCTCTGCCTTTCCAAAACGTGAGTCTATTTTCTGAGAGTTAAAGGAAAGGATAGGATATACATTTGCATCTTCTCTTAATAGTTTCTCGATTTCTTCAAAGGTTTTATCAAAGGTACAAAAAGAACCGGTTAATGCAATACCGATATTTTTATTATGCAAAGACATATAAATACCTCACTTTCAGAAACAAAAGCTTCAGGTTACAATTGAACGAGCTTAAGTTCACTTAAATCACTTAATAGATATTGGGTTAAATAAGCCGCACTGGCTTTGGGAGCATATTTACCCGGCAATCCAAGGGACAATCTGGCATTACGGGTTAATTCTTTAGCGACAGCAAAATCAACACCACCAGGTGCTGAAGCGATATCAATTATTACGACCTCATTTTTGGTTTGTTCCAGCAATTCTCTGTCCAGTACCATTGCCGGTATGGTATTAAAGATATAATCGTATTGGGAAATATAATCAGAAATATCAGAAAGTGCTATTGCGCCAAAGGAAGAGGTCCTAGCCTGAGAAAGTGCAAGAGGAGATCTGGCTGCTATATCAATGTGATCGCATAGACCCTTTAATTTTTCACCAAGAGTTTTTGCACATCTGCCATATCCTAGAATTAAGCAATTGCTGCCATGAAGGTTTCCGCCACTGTGAATGATTGCTTCTGCTATTGTGCCTTCTGCAGTTGCAATGGTGTTAAACAGTGTTACTTCCTCCTTCTCCATATAATCATTGTAATAAATCTGGTTAAGGTCACAAAATTCCTTAATACTGTCTGTAAAACAACCACCATAGAGTTTATGGTCTTTTTTTAAGTGACTGCACAGAATTTCAGGGGTTAAATCTGGTTTGGAATCCAAAGACAAAATATGGATACCATTTTTTGTGAATGGAATGGGTGTAAGGATAACTTTACTGGAATCTATTGCTTGGGCTAAAGATTTCGCATGTTCTATACCAGCTGTTGTGCTAAGGTTCTCCAAACCATATAAGAGTACAGAAAAACCTCTGGATACCAAGTCCTCAGCCATAAAAACCTGCCTTAAATCCCCGCCGATAACGGCAAAATCGTAAGTCATAGGATTCATAAAGAGCCTCCCCAGGGATGTAATAATGTTTTAGATGTTTCAATATATGGTATTTTCGGAAAAAAGTTCGTTTATCTGGAGAAGGTCTTTCGGTCAAATTGGAGGATAAATCGACAGAAGAAATGAAGTACTGAAAGAAAAAAGAAGAAAGAAACAAATTGAATGTCCGGCAAAGATAGAATTAATAAAAAACACAGAATCAATTGAATTAGACCTTGACAATAATAATTATTATGCATATACTAAATTTAAATTGAAAAGGCTAGGAAGAGGGAAGTACTTTTTTGAAAGCTTACAGAGAGCTCCAGTTGGTGGGAAGGAGCAGTGGCAGAAAGACGAAACAAGCCTCGGAGCTGCATACGGATCGGGCTTTTCTATGCTGTGATGCTATGACGTGGGTTCACGTTACAGAACCGGAGTATGTTTGTACTTAAGGAGGTTAATATGGCGACATATTAACAAAATAGGGTGGTACCGCGATAATTCGCCCCTGTAATATTAATTGCAGGAGGTGTTTTTTTATACTCTTTTTTAAGCTGCAGGAGATATAATAAATTAGAGATTATTAAAATAGTTTCGTAGATTATTGGTATTTTGAGGCTGAAGTTTATTAGTAGTTATTTTATTATTATCATATTATGAAAGAAAGGACGCCTGGATGATACTTTAAAAGGTATTAAGCGTATTAACCGACTTATTTAAGCGAATAGGTTTTCAAAGGTTAATAAGGTATTGTTATGAAAAATTATGAAAACAGACCCGAATTCCCTAAACGGGCAGTAATAACGGCAGGAATGCCATATGGAAATAAGGAGCTGCATTTCGGACACATAGGCGGTGTATTTGTTCATGCGGATACTTTTGCTAGATTTTTAAGAGACAGGATTGGTGCGGAAAATGTTATTTTTGTATCCGGTACAGATTGTTATGGTTCGCCTATCCTGGAAAGCTTCCGAAAACGAAAAGAAGAAAAAGGAGAAACCTACAAGGAGACCATTGAAGATTATGTAAGAAAGAATCATAATCATCAGAAAGAAACCCTGAATGCCTATGAAATCAGCTTAAATTTATATGCTGCATCGAGTCTTGACAGAGCCGGAGAGGTACACAAAGAGGTATCAGAAGAAATTTTCGAAACTCTGTATAAGAATGGTTATCTGGAAAAGCTGGCAACTCCTCAATTTTTTGATCCTGATTTTGGCGTATTCCTTAACGGCAGACAGGTTGTGGGAAATTGTCCCATTGAAGGATGCGCCTCTGAAAAAGCTTATGCGGATGAATGCTCCTTAGGACATCAGTATATGCCAAGTGAACTTATTAATCCCAAAAGCACTTTGTCTGGGAAAACTCCTGAGGTAAAAGAAGTAGGTAACTGGTACTTTAAACTGGACGAATGTACCGAATGGTTAACTGAATATGTAGCAAAAGAAAGAAAAGGAAACACCCGAAAATACATTCTAAAAACCATTGAAGAGTTCTTAAAACCACCTTGTATCTATGTGAAAAAAAGTGAGTTTGATAGAACAGGAACGAAAGAAGAAGAAGTAACCAGATTGTTACCTTCTCATGAAGTATCAAAAGAAGATAATAAAGCGTCAATAACTTATATATTCAAAGATTTGCAGGATAGAGATGAGGCAAGAGCAGTATTGAATACAAAAGGAATACGTTTTCGAACGGGTAAGACTTTAGTACCCTTTCGATTATCCGGAAACATCAGCTGGGGTGTTCCAGTACCGGATAGAGAAGATATGCAGGGGCTGACTTTCTGGGTATGGCCGGAATCTCTTTGGGCACCAATTTCTTTTACCAGAACCTATCTGGAACAACAGGGGAAGGAACAGGAGGAATGGAGAGACTGGTGGGAAAATAAAGATGCAACAGTATATCAATTTATAGGTGAAGATAATATTTATTTTTACGGAAATGCTGAAATGGCTTTATTTTCTGCTTTACAGACTACCTATGGAGAAAAAGCAGATATTGATCAATTTGTTGCACCTCATCTGATTGCCAACAGGCATATTTTATTCATGGATAAGAAAGCGGGAAGCAGTAGTGAAATTAAACCTCCAATGGCTAGAGAACTACTGGATTTCTATACTCCAGAACAGTTGAGAATTCATTTCTTAAGCCTTGGGTTGGCCTCTAAGAGCGTAAGCTTTAAACCTCAGGTGTATCTGCCTGAAAATGAGAGAGAAGGTGTGGACCCGGTATTGAAGGAAGGAAATCTGCTAACCAATGTATTCAACAGACTCGTACGGTCCTGCTTCTACACAGCTCAAAAATATTATGATTCAAAAATACCGGATATCGCAATCAGCGAAGAGGTGCGAAAGGAATCAGAAGAAGCTGTTTTAACCTATGAGCGGCATATGTATAATCATGAATTTCATAGTCTGACTTACGTTCTGGACTCTTATATAAGATTCATGAATAAATACTGGGTAAATAATATGAGAACAGCAGAAACGACGGATAATGATACATTGCGTAAACAGGTCCTGGCAGATTCACTTTATGGCGTACGTATTGGTGTACTGCTGCTGCACCCCATAGCTCCCACCGGCTGCGAAAGGATTCGTGAATATCTGTCCATAGATGAAAAACTGTGGGATTGGAAATATGCATTTTCTGTTTTAAATGATCTGATAGCAGATAAGGAAAATCACAAATTAAAGTTCTTAGAGCCAAGAGAGGATTTCTTTGAAAAACATGAGAAACAGTTAGAGGCTTAAATTATTTCATAAAAAGGACTGCATAGGATGTAATTTAGCAATGGGGCAGGAATCCGATGCCTTTTGATAAGGAACACATTTATTCTACATCTGGCAGTCCTTTAATAGGTTTCATTTTAACTCTTTTTAAGGAATGGATGTAATATTCGTGATACTAGCGTCACCTTGAATAGGCTTATAAATTTCAACCAGAGCAAAATAAGCTGTACCATTCCCGTTTTTTGGTTCTGCAATGGTTAAGAAACGGTAGTTGGTACCGTTAACTATCTGGGTAGCAACTGCTACGGGAATATAAAAGTAATCATCCTCCATGTCCATGGTACGATAGAAGATATAAGAGTCGTAAGGACTAATGTAAGCCTGATAATTCCAGCCTCCGGGCATTATAATAACCTCAAATGTTTTATTATAATATATGCAGTTGTAAATGGAATGATTAAGTTATGGCTTCCATTCTGTAAATGATGATTACAATGACATCAGGGGATACAAGATGCATAAGAATATTCAAAGACACTATAAAACGTATGTTGTGGTGATAGCATAAATGTATTGAGAATATATTTGTACTGATACATTTGTACTGAAAATACATTTTTATTGTAAGTGGCGTTTAGTCAGCATGAATTACTTGTAGATTTAAGTATTCTTAAGAATCGTACAGATAGTGATTTTTTGTTATACGGACCAGTCATAGAAATCAATATTATGCCAATAAACAGGATATGCATTACCGTCATAAGTGAGGAGATGATAATCGATTATCATATCTTTTCTGTCATTACGCTTACTTTCTTTAATATTATGGCCAAAGTAAGTTTTAGGACCTGAAAAACGGCTGTCCAGGGTATAGATGAACATATTGCCATCATATTCAAGGATACTTTTGGTGGATAACTCAGGAGAATCAAAGCTATAGATAATTATTCTGATTTTGTCAGGGATTCTATTGGAAGCATTGTCAATAAAAAGAAAGAAGCGTTCCATATTAAAAGGAAGAACGATACTTAATACAACATCATTATTCTGTATAGCAGTTTCTATTGGGTATACCCTGGGTAATGAAATAATTTCTTCCTTGTGCCTGGTATGATAATCCATAAGATACCTTATGTGCTTTTTTACATTCTATGGACTGGGACAAGATAATATGTGACTTTCTTTCAGAGGACTAATGTGATTATAGTTTTTTGTTTAAGAGATATGCTTCGTTGATTTTTTGTATAATTTCGGTGTTAAAATCATACGCAAATTCATATAGTTATTTAAACAAAAAAATACCCCCGGAGGGATGATCCGGGGGTATTTCAATCCGATTTGCTATTACTTCTTTTACTCTAGACAATTGCATTATATTACAAGTTAGGACAAAATAAAACAGTATTTTTGTCCTAGTATAAAATCAACAATCCTTTATCAGTGGTGATTATACTATAAGGTTTATGGTTTAATATACATTGAAAATAACACTAAAGTTTTGGAAATAGGATAATACAAATCTATTAATTACTGAAGAAGTTCTTCTAAATAATTCTTAAAGATAATATACAGAAGGTTTAGAAGCTGAGGCTATATATAAGTTTATAGGATTTAACGAATTTATTATGAGTAAGATTAAAAGAAATAAGTCCCGACTTGCCAATTATAGTATTAATTAAAACTATTAATTGGATAAAATGGTAACTATAACCAATGTAATTTTTGCTTTTAAATGTTAAAATAAGATTGCATTGTAGGAGATGCATATAAATACTAAGCCTGTATGGATTTATGTATAGGTTTAGTGAAGCTTTAATAACCCGGAGATAACCTCCGGGTTATCCATCAATGCAGCTTGTGCGTAATTTTAGAGCAATTAATGTTTAATATGAAGTAAATGATCTATAAAGAAATGCTATTTTTCTATTGCAAAGACGTACATGTATAATCAATTTTCCAGGAAGTTGATTATTACAGATAATCTCTGTTCTGCTGGATAAATATATGGGATATAGTGAAAAAGCCCGAAGGGATAACCCTTCGGGCATATATGGTACTAATTGGTATCGTTAGTATAAAAACTTAAAGATGTATCTTCAAGATATACAGAGGGAGCTTTAAGCCGTATTGCTATCGTACAGAAGTCCGATGCTGTATTGGTATAATAAACCATCCCGTATTTTCCTTTCGTAATCATACCAGGTAGTCTGTTGTATGATAAATCGGTAGTTGCAAGGGTATAGGAAGGATTTACAGCTGCTATAAATGATGGCTTCTGATAATCAGGGATACCATGATGCGGTGCCTTTAAGATACTGCAGGTACTTATTTGAGAATAACAATTATCTACAAGATCCTGTTGTGGAGTCCAGGAAATATCACCTGTAAATAACATGGCTTCTCCATTTTCATATGTCAATTTAAAGGTTAGAGAGTCATTGTTAAAATTAGCAGGTACATCAGCAGGATCCATACCGGGAACAATATAGGAATCCCATTTATTTAACCAAGTTACAGTAGTGTTACCATCTAATGTAAAGTTGGCGATGGGATTTGTCCTGGTAGGGAATATCCATAATCCATCCCCGGAACCAAACAGTTCATTTGCCTTTGTTGCAACAGCTACTGTATCATAGCTCGATAAGTTGAATTCTTCAGAACTACGATTTAAGTATCTTAAGATTCCATTAATAAACATAACATAATTTGTACGCCGTTGAGGTGTCAATGTATTTAATTGAGCAGAAGTGTATTTCCGACCATATATATGATCAATTGTGCCATTGTGGTTTTTGATATAATCAATTACATCTAAAAAGGAACCGACGTGATCAACATCATAATGAGTAATGACCAGAGCTTTTAAATTGGTTACATTACGTGATGATAACATGTTAATTACTTTTGTGCTATCGGTCGACAGGCCGGTATCAACAAGCATGAACTTACCGTTCTTACTAATTAAAAATGAATCAGCTTCACCAATCCGTGCAGCATCAACATATAATGTAGTTGTTACAGTTATTGGAAGACTGGCAGATACTGTGATAGGCGCAACAAATAAAGAGGTCACGATAAATAAGCAGATGAATATTTTGAATTTTTTCATATGTACCACCTTTCCTTAAAAAAGTTGACCAATTTGACTGTAAATTACATATTAAATACTTCTCCGGATCAATCTTTAATATATTACATAGTTTAACATTAATAACACTGGTGGTAAATGGGCAATTATGTCTAATTATGTAAGGATAGCATGAATTATCTTGAGTGCAATATTAGTTATTCATTCATAGATGGTTGCTGATAAATGAAATCTTAAAAAATAATTTTAAGCTGTTATAAAAGATGTGACTTAACGGTTAAAAAATATCTTGAAAAATGAATTAAATCATGGTATATTAATATTTGTCTGGGGCATTAGCGCAGTTGGGAGCGCACCACACTGGCAGTGTGGGGGTCAGGGGTTCAAGTCCCCTATGCTCCATCTTTAAAAGTCAGTAATATTAAGGGTTATAGAGTTTGAAGTTATGAAAAAGCACTCAGAGATGGGTGCTTTTTTCATGGCATGTGGTTTGTTTGGGCTTTATTCTAGCAAAATATAGAACGCAGGCGCTGGAACTACAACCGTTCGAATTGAAGTCTTGTGCATAAGACCCTTTGTTATCTGCACTTTATTTACAAGGCTGGTAGACTTATTAATATCTACAGAGCAATCACTAAAGTTTAAGTCATTCCAAGTTAAGGCTATCATTTCTCCTCTTCGCAGACCAGCGAATAAAGCTAAGCTAAAATAGACTTTGAGTTGAAGCGGAATTTCTCTTGTTTCTATATACTATGGGACGTGGTATTTTGTACCTGTATCGTCTATACTCCACTTAAACAATAAGCCGCAGGCATGAAAGCTTGTGGCTTAGATTATAACTTATAGGGACAGGACGCTTGATAAATCAAGGACAAAAAAGGCACATTTTCAGTTATGAAAATGTGCCTTTTTTGTCCTTGAACTAATGGCCAACCCCGTACATAACGTAAGGAATAGCCAATTTTATATATTCCTCTGGTGGCACACTGTTATTGTGTTGCCAATCAACCGAAGCCCCGAAAATTCCCCAGCTCAACATGACTGCAGCAATTCTTATAGATTCATCGCTGACAGTAGAGTTTTGCTTTAATAACATTTGGTAAAAAATATTTTCCAGTTCTTTTTGAATAAATTCTTCAATTGTTGTTTTAAAAGTCTCGAAGCCGCTTCGGCATTGTTTGGATAAAGTCGATTGGAAATTTGTGATAGACAGGAAAATATTAATGATCGATGTTGGGTTCAGTTCTTTATACTCAGCGATTTCGCTAAACACGTTGGTCATAAATTCTTCTTTCATTACTTTATCCAATAAATCATATTTATCAATGAAGTGATAATAAAAAGTGGCACGATTTACTGTAGCTTCTGCCGTAATATCATTGATGGTGATATCCTTAAATTCTTTTTTCTTTAAAACGTGAATAAATGCATCCATGATTAATTTACGTGTACGTATAATGCGTGGATCTATTTTTGTTTCAGCCATAAGAAAACCCCATTTCTATCATTTTTCTATACATCATTAACGCAATGTTGGATATACAACAATTTCTTAAAATTGTTGGTTGAACTATCTTTGAAATATAATATAATTCAACTATACAACATATGTAGTATAAACGAAAGCTGATAAAAAAACAAGAGATATATAACTGATTCGAAAGCGAACAAAAGACTCGGAAAAGAAAGCGACTTAATTTATCAAATATTACAATTATAGGAGGTCATTTTTATGGCAAATGTATTATTCGTCAAAGCTAACGACAGGTCCGCAGAACAAGCGGTCAGCGTCAAAATGTACAATACTTTTTTGAAAACGTATAAGGAGTTACATCCGGAGGATACCATCAGGGAGCTCGACCTTTTTAGCGCAGAGCTGCCATATTTCGGTGATACAGCCATCTCAGGACTTTTCAAAGCAGCAAAAGGATTGGAAGCCACTTCTGAAGAACGGCAGGCTGCGGACATTGTGAACCAATATTTGAACGAGTTTCTGGCCATGGATAAAGTCGTTTTCACATTCCCTTTATGGAACTTAACGGTTCCCGCCCCTCTCATCACTTATATCTCATATTTGTTGCAAGTAGGGAAAACGTTCAGATACACAGCAGAAGGCCTACCAGAGGGACTCGTTGGCGACAAAAAAGTTGCTCTTCTATGTGCACGCGGTGGAGACTTTTCAACGGAATTTGCAGCCCCGTTGGAGATGGGTTTAAACTACGTCAAGAACATACTCGGTGTATTGTTGGGTATCAAAGATCCTGGGATTGTCGTAATAGAAGGACACGCCAAATATCGGGATCGCGCTGCGGAAATTATCGAATCCGGATTGAGCAGAACGGCTGAACTGGCAGCAAACTTTTAAAAAAGTCCAACATTAAGGGGGGGAAGAGGATTATGAACATTACCATTTTTGGAGCGAGCGGTGCAATCGGTCAACATCTTATGCGATTAGCATTAGACAAAGGAGATTTTGTTACGGCATATGTTAGAAAACCCGAAAAAATCAAGCTGAATCACTCCAACCTGAGGCTTATAACGGGGGAACTCTCGAACGCATCAGCTATTGAAATGGCAGTTTCGGAAGCGGATGCTGTGATCAGCACATTAGGACCTCCGTCTGATATGTCACGAAAGCTTAGAGGCACGCCCGTCGCTGATGGACATGAGCTGATTATCAAGGCGATGAAGAAGTTCAACAAAAAAAGGTTGATTACGCTTGCGACGCCGGCCTTACAATCTGAAGACGATAGGAAAAACTTATCGACGGTGGTACCAAGAATATTGGCTAAAACCTTTTTGCCAAACGGTTATGCCGAAATGAAGAAGCTGGAAGGAATTATTAAGTATTCGAACGTGGATTGGACAGTCGTTCGAATTATTAATCCTAATGTTAAATACAAAGGGCAATCTTATGATTATTCATTCGGGGATCGGCCAGGTAAATTGTCCGTATCCAGGGAAAATGTGGCCAAATTAATGTATGACGCCGCTCGACAAAACCAATTGATTGGGAAAATGCCCATTGTTTATAATAATTAAATCTGCTCTGCTTTAAAACGAAAAAAAAATTGGATATATTATGGTTGACATAGTAGCACACACTTAAGTTGTAACAGATTAAAGAAGGAGTATATAACTATGAAAATAGAAATATGGTTTGATTTTGTTTGCCCGTTTTGTTATATTGGCAAACGTTACTTTGAAATAGCGTTAGATCAGTTTGAACACAAAGAAGATGTAGAAGTCGTATTTCATGGTTTTCAATTAGATCCATATGCGAAAAAAAATACGGGGATGAACATCCATCAAGTATCATCTTCCAAGCATGGTATTTCATATGAAAAAGCAAAAGCAAGGAACGATCAATTTAAACAGAAAGCAAAAACGGTTGGTCTAGATTATCAATTTGATACAATGATTCCTACGAATTCATATGATGCGCTTCGCCTTTCGTATTATGCAAAAGAGAAGGGGAAGATGCAGGAGTTTATCGCGCTTATTATGAAAGCTCACTTTACGGATTCACTAGATATCGGTGACCATGCAACCCTTGCCAGGCTTGCAAGTGATATAGGTCTTGATGCCGGCGAAGCTTTAGATGTTTTAGAAAATAATAAATATAGCGAGAATCTTGCAGCTGATAGAGCAGAGGGATTAAAAATCGGCATTCAGGGTGTCCCATTCTTCATTGTGAATAACAAATATACCATTTCAGGAGCCCAGCCCAGTGAAGTTTTTTTAGAGCTATTACAACAGGCATGGAAAGAAGATTATCACAGTACTAAGGCTAAAGAGCATAAATCCGAACCGTTATCCGATGAATATTGTTCCGATGGAACATGTAAATTATCTTAATGTTTGGCATCAGTTCGCAGAAAACTTGATGAAGCAGGTATGAACCAAAGGTATCTATGTGGGGCATGTATCAATTGGAATCTGGATGCACCTGAACTATGGGGAACAGGATAAAAATGCAAATATATGGTGTGATATGTATACAAAAAAAGATCGCGTCGAAGAATATGTTACAGAAGATAAAATCGATCAATTAAAA
Source organism: Anaerocolumna sp. AGMB13020 (assembly GCF_033100115.1). Lineage (NCBI taxonomy): Bacteria > Bacillati > Bacillota > Clostridia > Lachnospirales > Lachnospiraceae > Anaerocolumna > Anaerocolumna sp. AGMB13020. Next base: position 5,475,028 of record NZ_CP136910.1, read on the forward strand.
TAGAAATTTATTATCTCATATATTCATCCGACGTCGATTGCAAAATGAATCCGTTTATGATATGAGAAAAGGCATCATAAAACGTTGCCCCAGTTTCGTGATGTTTTTCGGTGATTAAGGAAGTCTATAATAGCTCATAGAATTTTTATTAAGGAGATTTTTAGATGAGTAAAACACTTATTGTTTTCTATTCAAGGACAGGTAATGTCAAACTACTTGCGCAAAAGGCAGCACAGCTCTTAAGCGCAGATGTAGAAGAATTAAAAGACCACTCAAAATGGTCTGGGATAGTGGGGGGTGCTAGACGTTTTCAACGTGCGCTCACCAAAGGAGATACAACTCTTTCCGCTACCAAGTATGACCCAAAAAGATATAATAAAATTCTTGTATTCACACCTAATTGGGGGCCTGCCCTTGCGCCAGCGGTCAGAACTTACTTGAAACAAAATAAAGATGCAATATCAGAGCTTAGCTTGGTTGTGCTTGGCGCGTTTTCAGATGCCAGCGGGGCGAAAGAAGAAGTGGCGGCTATGGGCTTTAAGCTAAACAATGTTTTAGGACTTCTTGATAAAGGGCAGACAGGGAAAGAAACAGGAGAGCTTCAAGGAGAAAATCTTACAAAACTACAAGAGTTTATTAAAAATATTTGAACGAAGTTTAGAAGAAGGATTTTATTTATAAAAGTATTTGTAACAGGTGCACAAGGTTTTACAACCGACTCTAAAAGAATAAACAGTTGGTGGTAAGAGCTAAGAAAGGAGTTTTATGAATATGAAAATAGAAATTTGGTCTGACATTGCGTGTCCGTTTTGTTATATCGGTAAACGCCGCCTGGAAATAGCATTGGAGCAGTTTGAGCATAAGGAAGATGTCAAAATCGTATTCCGTAGTTTTCAGTTAGACCCTTATGCGAAAAAGAATACCGGCATGGATATTCATCAGGTTTTATCTACCAAGCATGGTATGCCATATGAAAAAGCAAAGCAACTGAATAATCAGCTTGCACAGCAAGCGAAAGAAATTGGACTGGATTATCATTTTGATACATTAATCCCCACCAATTCCTACGATGCGCTCCGCCTTTCATATTATGCAGAAGAAAAAGGCAAAATGAAAGAAATGATGGAACGCCTTATGAAGGCATACCTGGTAGATTCGCTGGATATTGGCGATCATGCCACGCTTGCTGGACTGGCAGGTGAAATAGGACTTAACGAGAAAGAGGCTTTAGACGCTTTAGTAGGAGATTGGTATAGCGAAAATATCGCAAGAGATAGGGCAGATGGATCAAAAATAGGTATTCAGGGTGTTCCCTTTTTCATTGTAAATGACAAATATACCATTACTGGAGCACAATCTAGCGAAACTTTTTTAGAAATACTGCAAAAGGTATGGAAAGAAGATTATGACAATGCTAAGACCAAAGAGAATAAAACTGGATCATCCTCCGATGAGTATTGCTCTGATGGAACATGCAAATTAGATTAATGCAGCGTATCATATTTTGTCTGGGCATTTCATAGAGGAAAAATCCAAGGCATCGGAATGTGAAATTTCGGTGCCTTTGTTTTTACATACAGAGTTAAGCTGAAAGTTATCACTCAGCTGTGATGAAAAACTAACGGGAGTGCACCCAACTAAAAAGAAACAAAATAAAACAGCTACCAACAGTAAGGGTAGCTGTTTTTGCGTTTCACTGGTTTATATCTTTATAACACCAGAACCAGTCAATACAATTCAAATCTGATTTTTGAGGATTATTTATTCGCTCCACTAATTCATCATAGCTGCGAGGCGGAGGGACCATTACAGGTTTATCAGGCTCCCAGTTAGCAGGGGTTACTACCTTACAGCTGTCTGTTGTTTGCAGTGCAGTGAGGAGTCTCAAGATTTCATATATATTTCTCCCATTTGTCAGAGGGTAAATAAGAATAGCACGAATCGTCTGATCGGGGTCAATAAAGTATACATTACGGACAGTTTCTTGTTTGCTGGCATCCGGTGCAATCATTCCATAGAGAGCTGCTACTTCAGCCATTCGGTCTGCGATTATTGGAAAAGGAATCTGAACACCGGTTAACAAATAGATCTGATTAACCCAGGCAAGATGTGAGGGATTACTGTCGATACTTAATCCAATTAGTTTAGTGTTCAACTCTTCAAATTGGTTATTCATTTGAGCGAATGCTAAAAATTCAGTCGTACAAACTGGTGTAAAGTCGCCGGGGTGGGAGAAAAGTACAACCCAATGTCCAGTGTAATCAGAGAGCTTTAGTGTACCATGTGTTGATGTTGCAGTGAAATCGGGAGCTTTCATGCCTATGCTTATATTCATAATCTACCTGATCAATAGTTTCCTTGATCTATTATATGCTATAACAAATGATATATTAACATGATTCTTTCTTGAACGAGCTATTACTTAATCGAACGAGATTTTTGAAGAGCATTTTATTCCGTGTATTATACAAGTTACGGTGTATTTGAAATATATTAAATATTTCATTGATTTAGTCATATACTGATAAAAAATGGTTCGGGATTAACCTATGAATATATATGCTGTTCAAGAAGGAGACAGTATCTTAGCCGATAGCTGAAAAAATATGGTGTTATTCCCCTGCTGATGCTTACAACACTGACCAGGCAAGGGGAGCCTGACATTGAAGCCGCCTATGAAGTGGTTAAATGAGGAATATCAAAAAAGCAATATCAAAAAAGCAATATCAAAAAAGCAATATAGAGCAATACCTTCATATTGTGAAAAGTAAAGGTTATGGAGAAGTTAACATTGTCTTTAATAACCTGAATGAAAGCAATCAATCGTTGTATACTAACTTTATACGTAGAATATCTGTCTCAGTTTGATATTGTAAAACGGCTAAAAAAGAAGAAACTTGCTTGAGCTTGCCATGGAGGTGAATTTATGATTATTACATTTAAAAAATATTATCAGTTACGAGGATGGAATATTGTGTTTAAAAAAAATTAATAAATCTCACTTATTAAGTTTGCTATTCAGATAGGGAGATTACTAAATTTAACAATTGAAAATAGTGCTGTTAGAAATACTACAGCGCTATTCTCCTGGACTCATAAATATTATATTAAGCAAGCGTGTTTATAAATCTTATATTAAGTGGTAGTTGAATATTGTTATATAATGGGCTAGAATTATAGTTATATAACTAAACGCAATTCAATGGAATTTTTTTAAGTATTTTTGGAAACGCATAAATCCAAGCTAAGAAATATCTAAAAAAATAAATAACACAACATCAGGAGAAGATTATGAATAGCAAACAGAATTTTTATTGGGATAAATTAGAGCTGGGAGTGTGCTATTATCCGGAACACTGGGATAGCAGGCTTTGGCAGGAAGACCTGAGTCGTATGCTTGAGGTTGGTATACATACCATTCGGATTGGTGAATTTGCCTGGAGTAAATTTGAACCGACGGAAGACTGTTTTACCTTTGATTTCTTTGACAGTTTTTTTAAGGTCGCAGAACAGACCGGAATGAAAGTAATCTTAGGGACTCCAACGGCAACACCGCCTGCCTGGCTCACCAATAAGTATCCGGAGGTTCTGAATCGAACCAGGGATGGAGTAGTAATACAACACGGTCAAAGAAGACATTATAATTATAATTCCCCAAAATACCGGGAGCTCTGTACCAGGATAGTTGAAAAGCTGGCAGCTCATTATGGGAAACATCCATCTATTGTTGGGTGGCAGATTGATAATGAGCTTAATTGTGAAGTGGATGAGTTCTACTCGGACAGTGACACAATTGCTTTTCGCCTGTTTCTAAAGGCGAAATATGGAAGCCTCACAGAACTGAACGATGCCTGGGGAACGGTATTCTGGAATCAGACTTATACAAAATGGGATGAGATCTATGTACCCAGACACACCGCAAGTGATTCTACTAATCCTCATGAAGTTTTGGATTATATCCGTTTTATTTCAGAAAGTGCGATTGATTTCTGCAAAATGCAAAGTGATATATTAAGAAAGTATATAAAACCTGGAGTCTTCATTACCACGAATGGTATGTTCGGAAACCTGGATAACCATCGTCTTGAGAAAGAATGCCTGGACGTCTATACTTATGATTCCTACCCGAATTTTGCTTACTGTTTAGAGGAAGATCCTAAAAATGATAGAAAATTAAATGATCGCAAATGGAGTAATAATCTAACGGAAGTACGCTCAGTCTGCCCTCATTTTGGTATTATGGAGCAGCAGTCAGGAGCAAATGGCTGGAATACCAGAATGGAAGCTCCGGCTCCAAAACCAGGGCAATTGACCCTTTGGACTCTTCAAAGTATAGCGCATGGAGCTGATTACGTAAGTTATTTCAGATGGAGAACCTGTACTATGGGGACAGAGATTTACTGGCATGGTATTCTGGATTATGATAATTGCGACAATAGAAAGCTGGCAGAGATAAAACAAGTTAGTGACTGGGTCGGAAAGCTTGCAGACGTGACAGGAGCAGCCTATGAAGCAAAAATCGGTGTTATTAAAGATTACAGCAATACTTTTGATGCACGTCTTGATCACTGGCATCAACGGCTTGACAGAAGCAGTAATATAGAAATCTTTATTGCATCCCAGTTAAATCATACCCCGATGGATTATATTTATCTTCAGGAGGACAGTGAGTCGGAGGACTTGCTGAAATATCCAGTATTATTTTATCCCCATCCCCTCATCTTGTCAGATAAGAAGATGGCATTATTGCAAACATATGTGGAGCAGGGAGGTACTTTGATATTTGGCTGCCGTACAGGACAAAAAGATGAAACCGGTAAATGCCCCATGACCAGAATGCCTGGTCTTGCCGCGGAGCTGGTTGGTGCGCAGGTAGAAGATTTTACTTTTGTTGGTCCAAATGATGAGGACATGTACATAGATTTTCTTGGTACCAGAATAGAAGCACCTGTATTTAATGATATTTTGACCCTCACGGATGAAAATACCAAACTGCTTGGAACATATTCCGGTAATTACTACGACGGAAAAGCTGCTTTTGTAGAACGTCCCTTTGGTAAAGGACGAACTTTATATTTTGGAGCTACTTTTAGCAGAGATAATGTAAAAGCTATTTTATCCTATACCAAAACACTTGCACCCTACAAAGATATTCTGGAGCTTTCGGAAGATTGTGAATTATGTGTTCGGAAAAAAGATGGACGCACATTTTATTTCGTATTGAACTATGCTCATAAAGAGACTGAAATTATGCTGAAAAAACCTATGAGAGAGCTTAAATCTGGTGTTGCAGCAGCTGGAAAGACTCTGCTGCAGGCATATGAAGTTAAAGTATTCGAAGAGAGATAGTACCCGTAACAGTATGTATTTACTGGAATGAAAAGTGGAAATAAACAGTACGAAGAAATAATCAAGCAATTGACTTAGAAAGAAGGAAGAAGATTTGCCGGATAGTTATTATAGCGAAGGGGATATTAAAAGGAAAATAAGAAATCTTAAAAAAATGGAAATGAAATTAAGATTCCAGCAATTTGAGTCCAATGGAGTTTACAAAGGTTGGGAAACCTGTAAATGTACCCCTAAAAAGCTGGTCTGGGATGAGTTTTTCTGCCTCCAGGACAACTGTAAAAGTGTTAGATATAATATGATAGACTTAATTAACTTAGATAGAGACGGACTTAAAAATGTAATCGGTCAGTTCTATTATGCAGTTTTCTATAAAAAATTCCAGGAGACGGGAATGTTGGATAATAGTCTCTATGATCCGGATATACTGATGAAGATGGGACTTCCAATTGATGCGGATGCCGGAACTATCAAGAAAAGATTTCGTGAGCTTGCAAAAGAATATCATCCCGATGCAGGGGGAACCGAAGAAAAGTTCGTTGAGCTGTTGGAGCAGATGAATTCCCTTCGTTTAAGAGATTAATTACAGATATATATCTGTTTGCTGTAATTCTTTCATCTTAAGGATTATACAACTGTTATTCAGCTACATAGACCGTGCAGCGCATTTTAATGCCGTCTTCTGCGGCATATATGTAAGCACGGCCTTTTTGTATTCCAGTAACATTTCCTTTTGCGTCAACGGTAGCAATATTGGGGTTACTGGTGGTCCAGACCGGTAGATTGCCGGAGGTTACTTTGGCATTTATTTTATTACAGTTACCTTTTTTTATTGTGATTTCATAAGCATCCAGAGTTATTTCCGGCTGCTTTACAGTTACAGTACAGCTTTTGCTGATTCCGCTAACAGTAGCAGTAACGACTGCAACACCATGTTTAAGAGCAGTTATATTACCGTTTTCATCTACGGTTACGACGCTTTTCTTATTTGATTTCCAGGTTGGTGTAAGCTTAGAGGATATATCTGCCGTAAGGCAGAAGGTCTGGTTCCGATACAACGATAGACTGGTTCGGTTAAGAGTAACTTTAGGTGATTTTACTGTAAGAGAGAAGGAAGAACTGGTTTTGTCAACAGTGGCTGTGATGACGGCCTTTCCTGGTTTTATACCGGTTACGGTACCATTTTCATCAATAACAGCCACACTTTTGGGAGTACACTTCCAGGTTACAGTGTTACCGGTAGAGGTTTTTGCAGATAATGCAAGGGATTCACTTGCCTCAATAGTGTTCTTTGATGCAAGGATATCAATAGTTGTTTTACGGACTATAATCTTGCAAGATGCTTCTGCTTTGTTGATTTTAGCTGTTATCTTAGCAGTGCCGGCACTTTTGGCAGTTATTTCACCATAGGTATTGACAGAAGCTATTTTTGAATCACTGCTTTTAAAGGTTGGCATACTTCCATCATGAGTAATGGCAAAGATTTGAAATTCATTCCCCACGTTAAGGGTCATTTCATATTGAGTTAATAAAACAAATGGGACTGAGCTGAAGGCATTTGCCTGAAGCGGCATAACTGGCAGAAAAAATAAAGAAATACACAATAGAACTGATAGTATGATTTTTTTCATTGGCTTAACATTCCCTTTCCATATCCGGATGGAAGGAATTACAGCAAACTAATAGTAGTTTAGCATTAATTACATCATTTGTAAATGAAAATCGCTTATGTTAATACTATATTTTTATCGACTATTATTTTCAAGGAAGATTTTTTGATATCTGGAACAAGTGAATTTTAGAAGGAGACCCTATGAACACAAAGGATAAAATAGCACAAAATGAGAATTATGCCATGGGATTATGAAGCAAAAATCCGTTAAATGATTTTTTTCAATCATTTAACGGATTAGATAAGAATGCTTTAAGCTTTTACAAGCTTTTGTTGGTTAAAGTAGTTAAATAACGCCTTTGTTATCTTATGCGGTTACTTCTTTGTAATTCGCAGCAACTTTATTCCAGTCAGTTACATCGAAGAAAGCTTTTACATAGTCTACACGCAAATTTTTATATTTCAGATAATATGCATGTTCCCAAACATCAATACCAAGAATGGGGGTCCATTCACCCTTCGTCTCCATTATAGGATTATCCTGATTAGGAGAAGAAGTGACCTTGAGATCACCTGCTTTGTTAGCGGAAAGCCAAGCCCAGCCGGAACCGAAACGGGTAGTGGCAGCAGCAGTAAGTTTTTCTTTTAATACATCAAAGCTGCCGAAGTCTTTTGTAATCTGTTCAGCCAGTTTGCCTTCTGGATGACCGCCGCCTTTCGGAGACATGGTATCGAAGTAGAGATTGTGATTATAGAAACCACCTCCGTTATTACGGATAGCATTTTTTTGTGCTTCATCTGTTAGGCTGTCTAAGGAAGTGAATATCTCTTCGATGGTCTTACCGGACAATTCTGGAGCTTTTTCTAAGGCCGCATTTAAATTATTGGTGTAAGTTGCATGATGTTTGCTATAATGCGTATGCATTGTCAATTCGTCGATATGAGGTTCAAGGTCTTTAAAGTCATAGGATAATTCAATTTGTTTAAACATAAAGGTTACACTCCTTTTTTTTATTTATATTGTTTTTGATCTTAGTTTGATAATGAATATTATTATTATTTATCATAGTTCTATTATGCCACATTATATGATTGAATGCAATACAATTTTATAAAATTAATGATTAATTATTATCATTCAAAGTTAGTTTTTACACTTTTGATGTTTTTTATAACTTTTTTGGACATTTTGCTACAAGAATAGGACAGAATACACTTAAATATGACATTATAGTTCTTGACATAGAAATTTTGATTTATTAATATTTTATTAATACTATTTAAAGTGATATAAATAAATTAACTACTGCGGCAGTTAATAAATAATGTGCATAGGAGGAGTATATATAGGATGCCGCTTTCTATATATACATTTTGCGAATGAGGCTGTTAAAGAATCTATCAATTCGTGTGAAATTGGTTGCAAGTTTTTCGATTTTTTTGTTTTTTATAATTTTATTAGGTTTTATGGCCTCCGGAAGCGTTCGTAAGATTGCTGAAAACGGGTCCCAGATGTACAGCTATAATTTAAAGAGCATTGATGTACTTCATCAAATCAAAGAAAATAACTTAGAAATCAAATCAAATCTGTTGAATGCCTTGTATGCGCAGAGTATGCAGACATCAAATGAGATACTTCCTGTTATTGAACAGTTAAAGGCTGATAATGATCAGTTAATGGAGTCTTATGAAAAGAATTTATTAAAGGAGGATAATAAAAAACTCTGGGATACTTATAAAGAGGAATTGGAGAACTACAGAGAATCCAGAAACCAAATTATCAAATACATCTCACAAGGCAATACAGCAATGGCAAAAGGACTTATGGAAGAGAATGAAGTGAGCCGTGTTACAATGCAGGATCAGCTTAATCAATTCGTAAAAAGCAATCAGGACATAGCAGAGAGCAAAAATGCTGAAAATAAAGCATATGTTGCTGTACTTACTATCATAACACTGGTGATTTCTGTTTTAGGTATTGTACTTGCCGCTTTGCTTGGATTTGTTCTTTCCACATACATAACGAAGTACCTTAAGCTGGGACTTACCTTTGCGCAGGCTTTGGAAAATGGGGACCTGACAACGGAGATTAGTTCTGTAAGCAATGATGAGCTGGGTAAATTAATCAACTCTTTAGGGAAAGCACAGGACAGAATGAGAAACACCATGTCCAATATTATGGACAGAACCATGGAGGTCGCAGCTTCCAGCCAGCAGTTATCAGCTGCAATAGAAGAAGTATCAGCTACTTTTACAATTATCAATAATAATACTGAAAACATTGTTAATGGCATTGTAGATGTTAATACAGCCACTGAGGAATTAACAGCTACCATTGATCAGGTTAATTCAGGGGTTACCCAGCTGGCAACCAGTTCGTCAGACGGTAATATGCAGTCAGTCACCATTAAGAACCGTGCAGTTAAGATTAAAGAAAACGGAATCAAATCCAAGGAACTTGCTGATAAACTATACGATCAGGCGGAAGCGAAGATTCAAAAATCCATTGTGAATGCCAAAGTTGTAGAAGAAATCTCTGTAATCGCAAGTTCAATTGCATCCATTGCCGAGCAGACGAATTTACTTTCACTGAATGCAGCCATCGAAGCTGCCAGAGCAGGTGAGCATGGCAGGGGATTTGCTGTTGTGGCAGATGAAATCAGAAGCCTTGCGGAACAATCCACCGGTTATGTTAAGGATATTGCAGAATTGGTTGAGAAAGTTATTAACTCTGTAAATGATCTGGCAGACAACTCCAGAGAAATCCTTGAATTTGTTGATAACAGAGTACGAGTGGATTATGATCTTCTAATTCAGACCGGTATAAACTATGAAAAAGATGCTATATATGTAAATGGCTTATCACAGGATACGGCATCAATGTCAGAAGAGCTCAATGCCTCTACGGAAGAAATAAGTAGTGTAGTGCAAAGCATCGCAGCAAATATGGAAGGCACTGCACAGAGCTCGGAGGAAATCCTTAGCAGTATGGATACGACCTCAAGATCCATTGATGACATGGCAAAAATGGCTCAGAGTCAGGCGAAAGTGGCCGACAGCCTTAATCAGGCAGTAGCTTTATTCAAACTTAATGCGTAATAATAAAGGATATTAAAATAAAGAGAGAAAAAGGGTAAAATTATAGTAAATAGGACCCTTTTTCTCTCTTTTTCTACATAACATGCTTGTATTATAATACAAGCATGTTATACTGAAGTCAGATTGAATAATAAAGTATAAAGGGGAATGTATGAGATATCATAATCTGATGGAAAAAATAGTAGTTGTAAAATTAGATGAAATATGGAATAAGTTCGAAGGGTGTAAGTGTGACAGATGCCGTGATGATATTATTGCATGTGCGCTGAATAATACAACTCCTAAATATGTTGTTTCTGAAGAAGGAGAGCTGTATGCAAAAGCAGAAAGCCTCAATGCAGATTACGAACTGGAATTGGTGAAGATAGTCTCTAAGGCCATAAAAGCAGTTAGCGCCAACCCCAGCCATTTATTGAAAGTATAAAACAACACAGGTATAAAAGTATGTATTTATTTGCAAACTATATAACCATACAAATAAACAAAAGAAATAGAGCCGTTACCAGAAGCAACGGCTCTATTTCTTTCTATTGTAAATCTGAATGGGTTAATTCAAATTTGGTTCTTAAGCAAGGGTATTAACAGCTTTGCTTAAACGGGAAACTTTTCTTGAAGCAGTATTCTTATGATAAACGCCTTTGGATGTAGCTTTATTAATTTCAGAAATAGCAACAAGTAAGCTTGTCTTAGCAAGGTCTTTGTCACCGGCAGCCACGGCAGCATCAACTTTCTTTATAGTAGTCTTAACTTTAGACTTGATAGCTTTGTTTCTTAACGCTTTTGTTTCATTAACTAAAATACGCTTTTTAGCAGATTTAATATTAGCCAAATCGTACACCTCCACAACTATGTTAAATTTTGAGTAATTTTTCAATCACTTGTTTTCATTAAATCCGGACACGGACGTTCTAATGTAAACATACTATTATATAGTATTATAAAGCATATGTTATGTCAATACATAATTCCAAAAAAAATGCAAAAAATAAGTTTAAAACATAGAAGGAGAAATCATATCCGATGGATAAATTAAGCCTGCCAAGAACCGACCTTGCACTGGAAGTCCGTGAAACTTTTCCCGAGGACGATGTAGAGATACAAGGTGTGATACTAAAAGAAGAGTACAATAAGAAAAGGGACATAAAAGTTACCACTGTAACTATTAAGGAAGAAAGAGGTGCCAAAGCAATGGGAAAACCCATTGGCAATTATATAACCATTGAAGCGGCTAATCTGGGAGATTCTGATGAAAGCTACCATGAACCCATCTCAAAAGAGATTGTAAAGTATGTCCGTCAGTTAGCCGGAAATGTAGCCGGAAAGGAAATATTGGTTGCAGGACTTGGGAATAGAGATGTAACACCTGACGCTTTAGGACCGCAAGTTGTTGAGAATTTATTCGTTACAAGACATTTAAAAGAGGAATATGGAAGTGAATTTCTTACAAAGAATAAAATGGGAAATATCAGTGCTATAGCACCTGGCGTAATGGCACAGACCGGTATGGAAACCAGTGAAATATTAAAGGGTATCATCAAAGAGACCATGCCAAAACTAATCGTTGTAATCGATGCTTTGGCGGCAAGAAGTGTAGATCGTGTAAATAAGACCATACAAATAACAGATACTGGAATCAGCCCCGGGTCCGGTGTTGGTAATAACAGAAAAGCCCTGAATAAGGAAAGTCTTGGTGTTGATGTTATTGCCATCGGTATTCCTACAGTAGTAGATGCCGCAACCATAGTCAGGGATACGATGGAACGGTTTATGCAAGGACAAGGCTTTAAAGAACAGGAAATCAATCAATTCACCAGTGAGCTTGGTAGCCAGAGCATGAAAACAATGTTCGTAACACCAAAAAATATAGATGAAGCTGTAAAGCAAATGAGTTATACCATATCTGAAGCTTTGAATGAGTGTTTCGTATAAGATTCTATTTAGAAGTGTTCTTTTGTTGGAGGATCGAGGTAAACCTGAAATCAGAACAACAGAGGAGCACTTCATTTATAAAAAGGTCGACAAACAGGGCATGTCTTAAAAATTTCTTAAATATGGATGGATAAGTTATCAGAATCTCTCTTACGGCATAAGATAAATAAGGTGTTATTATACAATGCTGTAAATGAAATGAGGAGTAAGGAATGAGAAGATATCGCTACAAGGCTGAACGAATGTTTTTTATGACTCTCTGGTCAATTATACTTATATTAAGTTTTACAGTACTTATAAAAGGAATAAATGTACTTGGTAACAACGGTCTGGCGAAATCAAGTATATCACTGAAAGAAAAAGTAATAACCGTTATAAGCAATTATGTTCTGGAGAATCATAATTCCATATTTCAATATGTCAGAGATACCAGTGAAAACAGTAACAGCAGTTATGCCTTAAGCGGAATGATACACAGTTTCCCAATCAATGAATATGTTGCAAACTCCAATGAGACAGAAAGTGAAAAAAGCAATCAATACATAAATAATAATCCTATGATCTATTCCGCCAAAGACAATACGCTTTTAAGATATGACGATTACTTAAAGCTCATTAAACAAGGAATACATACCACGCAACAGACCTCAGGGAGTGCAGTTGCTGAAATAACAGAAGAAGCGGAAGAGGCAGTGGCAGCAGACTCCAAAGGTATCAACAGCACCATGCTGCCCATAGATATAATAAACGGTGAGTTTTATCTGGAAGATGAAGGCACCAGTCACATAGATGATAGTCATAAACAGGCTATCAGCCTGGGTAATGGAGAACATTATACTTTGGAACAACTGGAAAATAAACATTTTTTATATAATAATTTTTACATAGTGGATGGTACCACATCGGTCAAGGACTCAATATTTGATGCAAAAGCAATGTTGGGAATGGATATGACATTAAAAACGAAAGAAGACAAGCCGCAAATACTGATATACCATACTCATTCCCAGGAAGCTTTTGCAGACAGCGAGAGCGGAAAAGTAACAGATACGGTAGTAGGCGTCGGCGAAGTACTGGCAGACATCTTAGAAACAGAATACGGTTACAATGTAATTCATGACAAAACGAAGTATGATATGATGGGAGGTTATCTGGACCGTAACCTTGCCTATAATTATGCAAAAGACGGTGTCACAAAGCTCTTAAAGAAAAATCCCACTGTGGAAGTAGTAATAGATCTCCATCGAGATGAAGGGAATAAAAGAGTGGTAGAACTAAACGGTGAAAAGGTAGCAAATATCATGCTCTTTAACGGACTCAGCCGCAACTCCAAAGGAGAAGACATCGCAAGTCTTTATAATCCCAATCTACAGGCAAATCTGGCCTTCAGCCTGCAGCTCCAGCTAAAGGGAAGAGAACTGTTTCCGGGGCTAATGTATAAGAATTATCTAAAAGGCTACCGCTTCAACCTGCATCTTAAGGAAAAGTCAATTCTGGCTGAAGTAGGTACAGCCAAAAATACTGTACAGGAAGAGAAGAACTCCATGAAATATCTGGCAGAAGTACTTTACCAGGTACTGCAAGGTGAAGAGTAAGTTAATAAAAGTGAAATTATGAAAATAAAAATACAATAGAGAGTCAAGTGTAGTGTTCTGTTTTGCTGTCGTACGGACAGAAAATGTATAATATCATTTGTAATCGGGTAACCTTAATGCCGATAAAACAGAGGAGCATGGCTTATAGGAAGGAATTTTCTATTGAAGGATACCTTACACTTAAATGGCAGCAGTTGTCCCTAGGAAAAATTATACCACTGTTTGAGCACACAGCCCTACACTCATAAGACGTTCCAGCGAGTTTGGTATAATTTATCCTGCAAGGGACAGCTGCTGCCATTTTTGTGGAATTTGGTACCCTGAACAAGAAAATGGCTTCCTATAAGCCATGCGCCTCGTCCGTTACCAAAGACCCAATATTCAAGTCCACTTACCCTCTCTGGTAATCTAATCTGCTTGTCACTGACCTTTTCATATGCTATAATACCCATATTGACCGAAATTAGGAAAAAGGATCAACTCATTTTTGCAGGAGGAACTTAATAAATGATTGAACAAAGCAATATTCGCAATTTCTGCATCATTGCTCATATAGATCACGGCAAATCAACCCTTGCGGATCGTATTATAGAAAAGACAGGCCTGCTGACCAGCAGGGAAATGCAGGCACAGGTACTTGATAACATGGAACTTGAGAGGGAAAGAGGAATAACCATAAAAGCTCAGGCCGTCAGAACCGTATACAAGGCAAAGAACGGCGAAGAGTATATCTTCAACCTTATCGATACGCCGGGACATGTGGATTTCAACTATGAGGTATCCAGAAGCCTTGCAGCCTGTGAAGGTGCGATTCTGGTAGTGGATGCAGCGCAGGGAATTGAAGCTCAGACCCTTGCCAATGTGTATTTGGCGCTGGACCACAACCTGGACATTATGCCGGTTATTAATAAAATAGACTTACCCAGTGCGGAGCCTGAAAGGGTGAAAGCTGAGATTGAGGATGTAATCGGCCTGGAAGCACAGGATGCGCCGCTGATTTCTGCAAAAATAGGACTTAACATTGAAGAAGTATTAGAACAGATCGTAACCAAAATAGCGCCTCCCAAAGGAGATGTAACAGCTCCTTTGCAAGCATTGATTTTTGATTCAAAATATGATTCCTATAAGGGTGTTATTATTTTCTGCCGTGTCATGGAAGGAAAGATAACCAGGGATACCACTATAAAAATGATGGCAACCGGTGCAACAGCTGAGGTTGTTGAACTTGGAACCTTTGGCGCCGGACAATTTATACCCTGTGAAGAACTGACAGCAGGTATGGTAGGCTATGTAACAGCCAGCCTTAAGAATGTACGTGATACCAGAGTAGGTGATACCGTAACCGATGCAACAAATCCCTGTAAGCAGGCACTGCCAGGTTATAAAAAGGTAAACTCCATGGTTTATTGCGGTATGTATCCCGCAGATGGTGCTAAGTATCCAGATTTAAGAGATGCGCTTGAGAAACTCCAATTAAATGATGCCGCCCTTCAATTTGAACCGGAGACCTCTGCAGCATTAGGATTTGGATTCCGATGCGGTTTCTTAGGTTTATTGCATCTTGAAATCATTCAGGAACGATTAGAGAGGGAATATAATCTGGATATCGTAACAACAGCTCCGGGCGTTGTGTATAAGGTTCATAAGACAGACGGTCAGATTCTTGAAATAACGAATCCCTCCAATTTACCTGACCCTTCGGAGATAGAGATGATGGAGGAACCTATGGTAAGCGCAGAAATCATGGTTACCACGGAGTTTGTCGGTGCGATAATGAACTTATGCCAGGAGAGAAGAGGTATATACCTTGGTATGGAGTACATGGAAACTACAAGAGCGTTGCTGAAATATGACCTTCCATTGAATGAAATTATCTATGATTTTTTTGATGCCTTAAAGTCCAGATCAAAAGGTTATGCCTCCTTTGATTACGAAATGAAGGGATATGTACAGTCTGAGCTTGTGAAGCTGGATATTCTGATAAACAAAGAAGAAGTGGATGCTCTTTCCTTTATCGTACATGGAGAGTCAGCTTATGAACGCGGCAGAAAAATGTGCGGTAAGCTGAAGGAAGAGATTCCAAGACAGCTCTTTGAAATTCCCATTCAGGCAGCTATCGGCAGCAAGGTAATTGCCAGAGAAACCGTTAAAGCAATGAGAAAAGATGTACTTGCCAAATGTTACGGCGGCGATATATCACGTAAAAGAAAGCTGTTAGAGAAGCAAAAGGAAGGCAAGAAACGTATGCGCCAGGTGGGTAATGTAGAGATACCGCAGAAAGCCTTTATGAGTGTATTGAAACTGGATGAAGATTAGTAAGATTGTTGTAATTAATAAAATATTTCATTAAGTGAATTCTTCTGTTATAGTGATATTATTTGGTTTTCTTTTTTGAATGGTTAGATATGAGTACGAGTTACTCTCAAAAAAGGATTATTAAGAACCAGCTTAGATCACATAATCAGAAGAATTTTTGACTAAATTGTTAAAATGAATATTTATTGAGCTCAATAAGCACACAAACCGCGGAGGCTTACAGTTAAGTGGAAAAGAAAAAAGAGTTAGGCTTATATATACACATACCTTTCTGCGAAAGAAAATGCTACTACTGTGATTTTCTCTCAGCAGCAGCTGACAGGGGAACGAAAGCTGCTTATGTCGATGCTTTGATAAAGGAGATTAACAGCTACCGATATCTAAAGGAGGATTACAGGATCAGCACAATTTTTATAGGAGGGGGAACACCTTCTACTTTAATGGATGGAGAGCTGGTCCGTATCATGGAAGCGGTAAAGGACGTTTTTCAAATAGAAGACCGTTTTCTTTCCGATGAGAAAACGGTTAATGGACTGCCAAAAGAGGATTTTATTGAAGCTACCATAGAGGTAAATCCGGGAACGGTGAGCAGAGAAAAGCTCCTTCGATTAAAGGCAGCAGGCTTAAACCGTATCAGCATGGGACTTCAATCGGCTGATAACAAGGACTTAAAACTTCTTGGAAGAATCCATACCTATGAAACCTTTTTAGATACCTATAAGGCTGCCCGAGAGGCAGGCTTTCAGAATATTAACATTGACCTTATGTCTGCACTCCCCTGGCAGTCCTTACAGGACTGGATGGAAGTATTAGAGAAGGTTATAAGCTTAAGACCAGAGCATATATCTGCTTATAGTCTTATAATAGAAGAAGGGACCCCTTTTTATGAAAAATATTCGGAAGTTTCCTTTGATGATGAGCTGGACAGGGCGATGTACTGGAGTACCGCAGAGCGGCTTAAGGCTGCAGGATATGGACATTATGAGATTTCTAATTATGCGTTTGAGAACAGGGAATGCAGACACAATATAGCCTATTGGATCAGAAAGAATTACCTGGGAGTGGGGTTGGGGGCTGCTTCGTTAATTGAAAATAAAAGATTTCATAAGGAAGAGGATCTTAAAAAGTATCTACAGCAGGCAGGAAGTACGGACAGCCTGTCAATAGATACTGAACTGCTTGACAGGAAACAGCAGATGGAAGAGTTTATGTTCCTTGGCTTAAGGCTGATGAGAGGAATCAGCACAAAGGAATTTCAGGAGCTATTTGGGTCAAACATTGAAAGTGTTTATCGCATACCCATTGAACAGTCTGTAAGAGAAGGACTTCTTTCGGAAGAAAACGGGCAGCTTTTTCTGACTGCTAAAGGCATTGATTTAAGTAACACAGTTATGGCAAGATTTTTACTTTAGGGAAGTATTTTTCTGATTGATAAAGAGAAAACTACCTTGGTGAACACCATACAGGTTGAAGTAAGAATTATGCATAAAATATTGGATTTTTTTGAAAATAGCACTTGACAAAGTAAAGCTTAAGTGCTATTTTATGTATAAAGATATTAGCACTCTATTGAAGTGAGTGCTAACAATCGAAGAGTAGGAGGGATTCGATGGAACTGGATGAAAGAAAATTGAAGATATTACAGGCTATTATCCGAAATTATCTGGAAACCGGTGAGCCGGTAGGGTCAAGAACCATATCGAAATACACCGACCTGAATCTCAGCTCTGCCACTATTAGAAATGAAATGGCAGATTTGGAGGAGTTGGGATATATCATTCAACCCCACACCTCGGCCGGCAGAATACCTTCGGATAAAGGATACCGCTTATATGTGGATACCTTATTAGAAGATAAAACCCATGAAGTGGAAGAAATGAAGGAATTGATTCTTGAGAAAGCGGGTAAACTTGACCAGTTGCTGAAACAAGTGGCGAGGCTTTTGGCGGACAATACCAACTATACTACTCTGGTGACGAAGCCGCAATACCGAAGCAAGAAGGTAAAATTTATTCAGCTGACGGAAGTAGATGCAACACATATCCTTGCTGTTATACTCGTGGAGGGTAATGTAGTTAAGAATAAAATCATTGAAGTAACCGAATGCCTGAATAAAGAAATCATATTAAAGCTTAATATTGTATTTAACACTTTCCTTCAGGGATTAGATCTTACAGAGATCAACATGTCCCTTATACAAAAGATGAAGGAACAGGCAGGGAACTACAATATGCTTGTCAGCCATATATTGGATGCCGTAGCAGAAGCAATCAGTGAAGAAGATGATGTGGAAATCTTCACAAGCGGTGCCACCAATATATTGAAATACCCGGAATTAAGTGATGTTGATAAAGTGATGGAGTTAATAGACACCCTGGAAGAGAAGGAACAGCTATCCGATATCATCATCAATAAACTGGAAGCACCGGAATCAGGAGGAATACAGGTCTATATAGGCAGTGAGACACCAGTAAAGTCCATGAAGGACTGTTCGGTTGTTACTGCTACCTATCAGATAGAAGAAGGTGTATATGGCAAGATTGGTATCATAGGACCCAAGCGTATGGATTATGAGAGAGTAGTAAATATATTGCATACCCTTATGGCGCAATTAGATGATATATTTAAGAAGAAGACTTAGCATAGTCTTAAAACCTAACAGAAGGAAAGGCGGTTTGTATAAGTGGAAGATAAAACAAATTCTATGGATGAAACCTTAAAAGACCAGGATATCAATCCTGATGTTTCAGAAGATACCTTAGAAAAAAAAGAACAGGAATCTGATGTGGCAGCAGAAGATACAGACACTGCAGAAACAGTTGAGGAGTCCGACGCAGAAGATACAGAAGAAGATGGAAAAGACGGACAGAAATCCGGAAAATCCTTCTTTCGAAAAGACAAAAAAGAGAAAAAAGATAAGAAAGATTTAAAGATTGATGAATTAAACGACAGGCTGATTCGTAATATGGCTGAGTTCGATAATTTCAGAAAACGTTCCGAGAAAGAAAAATCTCAGATGTTTGAAATTGGAGCAAGAGATATCATTGAGAAAATACTTCCTGTCATCGATAACTTTGAACGCGGTTTAGGTGCCATTTCGGAAGAAGAGAGAGAAAGTGCTTTTGCACAAGGTTTTGAGAAGATTTATAAGCAGATGTTCACAGCTCTTTCAGATGCAGGCTTAAAGCCCATAGAGGCAGTTGGTAAACCCTTTGACCCCAATTTCCATAATGCAGTGATGCATGCGGAAGATCCGGAACAGGGCGAGAACCTTGTTGCTGAAGAATTCCAAAAAGGTTATATTTACAGGGATGTTGTAATTCGTCACAGTATGGTTAAAGTAGTAAACTAATACAGAGGCAGCTAGTGAGCTTATATGGTTCACTTTCATAAATAGTAATATATCAAGAAAAATAAAACACTTATAATAGAAGGAGGAAATTTATCATGGGTAAAATAATTGGAATCGATTTAGGTACCACAAACTCATGTGTAGCAGTAATGGAAGGCGGAAAGCCCGTAGTTATTGCAAATACCGAAGGAGCAAGAACAACTCCCTCCGTAGTAGCTTTTACAAAGACAGGAGAAAGATTAGCAGGTGAAGCCGCTAAACGTCAGGCAGTAACAAATTCCGATAAGACAATCTCTTCCATTAAGAGACATATGGGAACTGATTATAAAGTTACAATCGACGATAAAAAATATACTCCTCAGGAAATTTCCGCAATGGTACTTCAGAAATTAAAAGCGGATGCTGAAAGCTACCTGGGTGAGAAAGTAACAGAAGCTGTTATTACGGTTCCTGCTTACTTTAACGATGCTCAAAGACAGGCAACGAAAGATGCGGGTAAGATTGCAGGACTTGATGTTAAGAGAATTATCAACGAGCCTACAGCTGCTGCTTTGGCATATGGCCTTGACAACGAACATGAGCAGAAAATCATGGTTTACGATTTAGGTGGTGGTACCTTCGACGTTTCCATCATTGAAATTGGAGATGGTGTTATTGAAGTATTAGCTACTTCCGGTGATAACCGTCTAGGTGGTGATGACTTTGACGATAAGATTACCAGATATATGATCGAAGAATTTAAAAAGACAGAAGGTGTTGACTTAAGTCTTGATAAAATGGCACTTCAGAGATTAAAAGAAGCAGCTGAGAAGGCTAAGAAAGAGTTATCTTCTGCGACTACAACAAACATAAATCTTCCTTTCATCACTGCAACAGCAGAAGGTCCCAAGCACTTCGATATGAACTTGACAAGAGCTAAATTTGATGAGCTTACACATGACCTGGTGGAGAGAACAACAGTACCTGTTCAGAACGCATTAAGAGACGCCGGACTTACAGCTTCTGACCTTAAGAAAGTACTATTAGTAGGTGGTTCTACACGTATACCTGCTGTACAGGATAAAGTTAGACAGTTAACTGGCCAGGAAGCTTCCAAGACCTTAAATCCCGATGAATGTGTTGCTATTGGTGCTTCCATTCAGGGTGGTAAATTAGCAGGTGATGCCGGTGCAGGAGATATCCTTCTTCTTGATGTTACTCCACTGTCCTTAAGCATTGAGACTATGGGTGGTGTGGCTACCAGATTAATTGAAAGAAATACAACTATTCCTACTAAGAAGAGTCAGGTATTCTCAACAGCCGCAGATAATCAGAGCGCAGTTGATATTAACGTTGTACAGGGTGAAAGACAGTTTGCCAAAGACAACAAGAGCCTTGGACAATTCCGTCTGGATGGAATTCCACCAGCAAGAAGAGGTGTTCCTCAGATCGAAGTTACCTTTGATATTGATGCCAATGGTATCTTAAATGTATCAGCTAAAGATTTAGGAACAGGAAGAGAACAGCATATCACAATTACCGGAGGTTCTAACCTTTCTGATGCAGATATCGACAAGGCAGTAAAAGAAGCTGCTGAATATGAAGCACAGGATAAGAAACGTAAAGAAGCAGTAGAAGTTAGAAATGATGCAGATTCTATGATATTCCAGACGGAAAAGGCTTTAACTGAAGTTGGTGATAAGATTAATCCTGATGATAAGACAAAGGTTGAGGCTGACTTAAATCACTTAAAAGATTTACTTCAGAAATCCAATCCGGAAGTTATGTCCGACGGCGAAGTAGAAGATATCAAAGCTGCGAAAGAGAAATTAATGGAAAGTGCTCAGGCTTTATTTGCTAAGCTTTATGAGCAGTCACAGGGCGGTCCTGCACCTGATATGTCAGGCGCACAGGGCGGTGCAGATGCTTCTTACGGAGATGATGTAGTAGACGGTGACTACAGAGAAGTTTAAATTTAATTGTTAGTTACAAAACGTCCTTAAAGTTTTTGCTTGACGATTGTATCATAATTCATTAAAATATGATTTGACTTGTCGAATCGGAGAAAATGCAAAAGTATTACAATAGGCAGTCGAAGGACTGCCTATTTCTCAATATAGAGAATAGAGGTTGTTTTATTTAGGAGGATGGATTAGAGCATGGCAGATAAACGTGATTATTATGAGGTCCTTGGAGTATCCAAGACTGCAACAGAGGATGAAATAAAGAAAGCATACAGACAGCTTGCCAAGAAGTATCATCCCGATGCGAATCCGGGGGATAAGGAAGCAGAAGTAAAATTTAAAGAAGCTTCAGAGGCGTATGCAGTATTAAGTGATGGAGATAAGAGAAGGCAATACGACCAGTTCGGTCACTCTGCTTTTGACGGCGGAGCCGGTGGCGCTGGTGGATTTGATTTTACCAACATGGATATGGGGGATATCTTTGGAGATATTTTCGGAGATCTGTTTGGCGGCGGAAGAACCAGAAGAGCCAGTAATGGCCCCATGAAGGGACCTAATGTCCGTGCCGGTGTAAGAATAACCTTTGAAGAAGCAGTAACTGGCGTTGATAAAGAATTAGATATTAACTTAAAAGAAGAGTGTACTACTTGTAGCGGCTCTGGTGCAAAACCGGGTACCGGAACAGAGACCTGCAAAAAGTGCGGTGGAAAAGGCCAGGTAGTATATACCCAGCAATCCTTATTCGGTATGGTTAGAAATGTTCAGAGCTGTCCTGATTGTAATGGAACGGGTAAGGTAATAAAAGATAAATGTACCGTTTGTTATGGCAGCGGTTATGTGAACAGAAAGAAGAAAATCCAGGTATCCATTCCGGCAGGTATTGATAATGGGCAAAGCATCCGTATCAGGGATAAGGGAGAACCAGGAGTTAATGGTGGCGAAAGAGGAGATCTGCTGGTTGAAGTTACTGTGACACGTCACCCTATATTCCAGAGACAGGAATACGATATTTTCTCAACTGCTCCTATCTCTTATGCAAAAGCTGCCCTTGGTGGTGATGTTAAGATCAGCACAGTAGACGGTGATGTACTCTATACTGTAAAACCTGGTACGCAGACCGATACCAAAGTAAGGCTCAGAGGAAAGGGAATACCTACACTTCGTAACAAACAGGTCAGAGGTGATCACTATGTAACGCTGGTAGTTCAGGTACCTACAAAACTCACAGCTGATCAGAAAGAACTGCTCCAGAAATTTGAGGAAGCAATGGAAGGCAAGAGCGAGACGGAGTCCCACGAAGGTGATAAGGAAAAAGAAAAAGGTAAAAAAAAGTTTTTCGGAAAAGATAAATAAAATCATACAATAGCAGCATTTATCAGTATATCTAACAGCAATCTGCAAAGGAGCAAGGCTGTGAGAGGATATTGGAGAGATGCTGCTTAAGTCAGGAGAAAACAAGAAATGAAATGGGTAAAACTCACTCTTAAGACTCTCACAGAAGCAGTAGAGCTTGTAAGTGACATGCTGATGGAAATGGGTATAGAAGGAATAGAGATTCAGGATAATGTTCCCATAACCGAAAGAGAGCGTAAAGAGTTGTTTATAGACATTCTTCCAGAACTTGATGTATCCAATCATGAGGCATTTATCAGCTTCTATCTGGAGGAAGAAGCCGATGTTGATGCAACTGTGAATGCTGTAAAGGAAGGACTTGCAGAGATATCACAATTTGTTGACACCGGCGCTGGTGAAATCGAGATCTCTGTGACAGAGGACCTTGACTGGATTAATAATTGGAAAGCTTTCTTTAAGCCTTTTCGTTTAGAGGATAATATTGTTATTAAACCAACCTGGGAAGTCCTGACGGATAAAAGAGAGGGAGATATTGTCATCGAACTGGATCCGGGAACTTCTTTTGGAACCGGTTCTCATGAGACTACCAAGCTGTGTATTCTGGCCTTGAGGAAGTATTTAAAAGCCGGCATGCAGGTACTTGATGTAGGTTGTGGCAGCGGAATCCTTTCAATTATTGCATCCAGACTTGGAGCTGAAACCGTCCTTGGAACGGACATAGACCCTCGTGCTGTGGAAGCCTCTGCAGAAAACACAGAAGTGAATGGGCTTACAAGGGAAAAAGTATCCTTTATAAGCGGTGATATTATATCCGATGAGGAAATTAAGAAAATTGCAGGATTCGAAAAATATGATATAGTAGTAGCAAATATTCTTGCAGATATCATTATTCCCTTATCGGGAAAAATTGGTGAACATCTAAAAAAAGGCGGACTTTTTATTAGTTCTGGAATTATCAATACAAAAAAGGAACAAGTGCTCAGCGCCATAAAGAGCAATGGTTTTGAGGTACTCGGCGTGGAAGAGATGGGAGACTGGGTATCTGTAATTGCAATAAAATAAGAGCTTTGATAACGGAAGGGTTAAAGACATGCACCGTTTTTATGTACAGGAGAATCAAATAAATAATGGGGCCGTAACCCTGACCGGAGAAGATGTTAATCATATAAAGAATGTCCTCCGAATGAAAGCCGGGGATGAAGTGGTTCTCTGCAATGGCAAAGGCAGGGATTACCATTGTGTCATAACGGAATTACAAAAAGATGAAGTATTGTTGAAGGTCATCAAAGAGTGGGAGGCAGACACAGAATTAAGAGGTAAGATTTACCTCTTTCAAGGCCTGCCGAAAAAGGATAAAATGGAATTGATTATTCAAAAATCCGTAGAACTTGGAGTTTTTGAGATTGTACCGGTTATGACCCGCAGAACTGTAGTTAAATTAGAAGATGAGAAGAAAGAGCGTAAAAAGCTTGAAAGATGGCAGGCGATTGCAGAAAGTGCAGCCAAACAGTCCCGCAGGGGGATTATACCTCGTGTAACGGAAGTATACTCCTTTAAAAAAGCTTTGGAGTATGCTGCTAAAGTAAATATAAAGCTGATGCCCTATGAAAATGAAAAGGGTATATCCTACACAAAAGAAATCCTTAATCGTATCAGCAGCAATGAGAGTGTAGGAGTATTTATCGGTCCGGAAGGCGGATTTGAAGAGAGTGAAGTGGAGACAGCCAAAAAAAATGGATTTATTCCTGTCAGCCTTGGAAAAAGAATTCTTAGAACTGAGACGGCAGGGTTAACAGCACTCTCTCTTTTGATGATGCAGATGGAAGGTGAAGATTCAATTGGATTAAGGAATGAGGTTTAAGATGGAGATATATTTGGATAACGCCGCAACTACCAGACCCTATGATTCCGTCCGAAGCATTATG
Organism: Anaerocolumna sp. AGMB13020; assembly: GCF_033100115.1. Taxonomy (NCBI): domain Bacteria; kingdom Bacillati; phylum Bacillota; class Clostridia; order Lachnospirales; family Lachnospiraceae; genus Anaerocolumna; species Anaerocolumna sp. AGMB13020. The sequence continues at coordinate 5,499,498 of NZ_CP136910.1, forward strand.
CTGGAGACCCTGGATACAGCTTTTGGTAATCCCTCTTCTATGCACGGAAAGGGTTTTGAAGCGGAGAGATATGTAAAAGAAGCAACGGATATTATTGCAAAGAGTTTGAAAGCTGATCCCAAAGAAATTATATTTACTTCCGGAGGGACGGAAAGCAATAATCTTGCCTTAATAGGAGCTGCTTCAGCTCTTAAGAGAAGAGGAAATCATATCATTACTACAATGATAGAGCATCCTTCGGTACATAACCCAGTCCTTTTTCTGGAAGAAAACGGATACCGGGTAACTTATGTACCCGTTGATTCCATGGGAAGAATGAAAGAAGAAGAATTACTGGAAGCCGTAGGGGAAGACACCATACTGGTTTCCTTTATGTATGTTAACAACGAAGTTGGTTCTATTCAGCCCATAAGTGAAATGAGCCGTAAAATTAAAGAAAAGAATCCTAATGTTTGTATACATGTTGATGCTATCCAGGCCTATGGAAAATTTCGTATTTATCCTGCCAGAGAAGGTATTGACTTACTCTCAGCCAGCGGACATAAAATCCATGGTCCAAAGGGAGTGGGCTTTTTGTATGTAAACAGTAAGGTTAAGATAAAACCCGTGTTATTTGGCGGGGGACAGCAAAGAGGAATACGCTCTGGAACAGAAAATGTGCCGGGAATTGCAGGCTTAGGCCAGGCAGTAAAGGAAGGCTTAAGTCATCAGGATGAAATTGTTACGAAATTATACGAAATCAAAGCGTATTTTATTGAAAGACTGAAAGAAATAGAAGGAACTTTTGTAAATTGTACAGAGGAGAATATCAAAAAAACAGCTCCGCATATTTTAAGTGTCAGCTTCGAAGGAATAAAGAGTGAAGTTCTTTTGCATGCTCTGGAGGATAAGGGAATTTATGTTTCAGCAGGCTCTGCCTGTGCCTCCAATCATCCGGGACTAAGCGGCACGTTAAAAGCTGTAGGGTTAAGGAATGATTTACTGGATTCCACAATAAGATTCAGCTTCTCAGGATTTACAACGATAGAGGAGGCCGGACAAGCTATCGAGGCTTTGAAAGAATTGGTGCCGGTATTACGGAAATACAGCCGCCGTTAACAACTGGCCGCGAAAAGTATCACAAAAGTAGAAAAGAAGGCTGTGATATTTGGAAGTGGAAACTTTACGGTTAAGAAATTCTGAGGGAATACCGCCGTAAGGTGCTTTCAACTGATATAGTGCCGTTAAACGGCAGAATGCGAGGATAATAATGTATAAAGCATTTTTGATAAAATATGCGGAAATCGGAATCAAAGGTAAAAACAGATATATTTTTGAGAATGCCTTAAAGGATCAGATAAAGAATGCCTTAAAGGATCTCGGAAATTTTCTGGTGTCAAAAGAACAGGGAAGAATCTATGTTGAATGCCCTGATGAATTTGATTACGAGGAATCTGTTGAGGCCTTAAAAACAGTATTCGGAATTGCCTGGATCTGTCCTGTCATGATAGTGGATACCATTGAATGGGAAGATTTAAAAACTGCTGTAGGTGACTATGTTGACGAAAGATACCCTGACAGGAATTTTACCTTTAAGATGGAAGCAAAGAGAGCAGATAAGAATTATCCTCTGACGACACCTGAGATGTGTATGAAAATGGGTGGTTACCTGCTGGACAGATTTCCGGAATTAAAGGTGGATGTTCACAATCCTCAGGTACGTATCATGGTTGAGGTCAGAACCCGTTCCTATGTGTATTCCGAAGTAATTCCAGGTCCCGGCGGTATGCCAGTTGGAACCAGCGGTAAAGCCATGCTGCTTCTTTCTGGTGGTATCGACAGTCCTGTAGCCGGCTATATGATAGCAAAAAGAGGCGTTGCAATTGATGCAGTCTATTTCCACGCGCCCCCGTATACCAGTGAAAGAGCGAAACAGAAGGTAGTAGATCTTGCGAAGCTTATTTCTCGTTATACCGGCCCTATTAAGCTGCATGTAGTTAATTTTACAGATATTCAGCTCTATATCTATGAGAAATGCCCTCATGAAGAGCTTACCATTATTATGAGACGTTATATGATGCGTATAGCTGAAACGATTGCAGAAGAATCCGGCTGTCTCGGACTCATAACCGGTGAGAGCATCGGCCAGGTGGCAAGCCAGACTCTTCAGAGCCTTATGTCCACCAACGAAGTCTGCAATATGCCGGTATACCGTCCATTAATTGCTTTTGACAAGCAGGATATCGTGACTATTTCGGAGAAGATAAACACCTATGAGACATCAATATTGCCTTATGAGGACTGCTGTACTATATTTGTGGCCAAGCATCCGGTAACAAAACCCAGCGCAAAGGTTATCCGTCATTCAGAGAAGCTGCTGGAGGAAAATATTGAAGCAATGACCAAAACGGCTCTGGAAACAAAAGAAATTATTATGATCAAGTAATATAAGCTTATATCAAATGGAATCTGATTTCAGATGAAAGGCAGTTCTTTTGCTCACATATATCCATTGAAGGAACCTGTTCTATGATTCAATGAACCTATGAGATAGCTTATAGAGAGTTCGTATTTGAATTCATAGGAACAGAATATAGCCGTACAAATAACACTGCCGTATAAATCATACTGCCGTATAAATCATACTGCTGTATAAATCATATTGCTGTATAAATCATACTACCGTATAAATCATACTGCTGTATGATAATACCTTTTAAAAATAAAACTGCTGCAGCCGGATTGACTGCAGCAGGTGTACTAAGGTATCTGAATAAGTATATATACCATTAGGAAGCTTCAACTCTGTGAGTTATGATATCACAAAGTTGAGTAGATAGTTTGGAGGAATAAAAAGAGGATACCTAAGTATCCCCATTAAGTAACCCCTGACCTTTAATTATTCAACAATGTAAGGACTTAAAACGCTAAGAATCTTTTCTACGCTTTCTTCGTTATGAATATTTAAATCAATGGGTTTAGATAAATCCAAACTGAAAATACCCATGATTGATTTTGCGTCGATTACGTATCTTCCAGAAACTAAATCAAAGTCAGTATCAAATTTAGTAACATCGTTTACGAAAGATTTAACCTTATCAATTGAATTAAGAGAGATTTTGACTGTTTTCATATAAACTCCTCCTTTATAATGGATTTAACAGGAATATATCAATTCATACTAATTGTGGTATAATACAAAAAGATATTTATCCTGAAAGATATGCTTTACCTGAATTGGTAACTTATCTTTATACAACTATATACTACAAAATCGTTATTTAAAAGTCAATATACAAAGTAAATAAAAAAATCCGCGGACAAGGACACTTTGCACTAAGAGGCAGCGGCATTTGTAAAACCTTATGCATATCATATAGAAAGACAGGGAATGGATATAGATGGATATTAGTAATTACGAGAAAAATAACCGAAAGACAGTTGCATTTCTTACTCTCGGCTGTAAAGTTAATTCCTACGAAACCCAGGGTATCAAAAAGCTTTTTGAGGAAGAGGATTACCGTGTAGTTGAATTTCATGAAAAAGCAGATGTTTATGTAATCAATACCTGTACAGTAACTAATATAGCAGACAGAAAATCACGTCAGATGCTTCATAAAGCCCGTAAAATGAACGAAGATGCCATTGTTATGGCAGTAGGTTGTTATGCTCAGGCTGCTGGTGAGCAGCTTAAGGAAGATGAAGCTATTGATATAGTGGTAGGAAATAACAGAAAAAAAGATATCATTCATATATTAAAAGCGTATATTGATGATAATACTATAGATAGTGTGATTGATATTTCCGGGAACATTGAGTATGAGGATCTGGAAATACTGGATGTATCAGAGAAGACCAGAGCGTATATAAAGATACAGGATGGCTGCAATCAATTCTGCTCCTATTGTATCATACCATATGCCAGAGGCAGAGTACGAAGCAGATTCAGCAAATCTATTTTAAGAGAAGCCAGGAACCTGGTGGAAAAAGGATACCAGGAAGTTGTCCTGACAGGAATTCACCTGTCCTCCTATGGAATTGATTTTAAGAAGGAAGGGACCTTGGAGACTGCTGCTGTCAAAGCGGCAGATATTCGTGTGCCAGAAGAAGAGCTCGACGGACTGGAGGCTTTTATCAGGGAACCTGGCGATTATGAACCGGGAACTAATTACTATCTTCTGGAGCTGATAAAACAGCTGAATCAGATTGAAGGGCTGAAAAGAATCCGATTGGGTTCATTAGAGCCGAGAATCGTAACAGAAAGCTTTGTGAAAGGTTTGTCTGAACTGGAAACGATCTGCCCTCATTTCCACTTATCTCTTCAGAGTGGCTGTAACAGCACCTTAAAAAGGATGAATAGAAAGTATACCACAGAAGTATACTTAGAAAAGTGCCTGCTGCTAAGAAAATATTTTGCGAATCCAGCTATAACAACGGATATTATTGTTGGGTTTCCGGGTGAAACTGCAGAGGAATTTGAACAGACCAAGGAGTATCTGCGAAAAATACAATTCGCCCAGATGCATGTCTTTAAATTCTCACCCAGAAAAGGTACCAGAGCTGCGGATATGGCAGATCCGGTAAAAGAAGAAACAAAAGCAGAAAGAAGCAATCAGCTGCTGCACCTTGCAGAAGAGATGTCAGAGGACTATAAGAGAAGCTTTATAGGTAAGGCAGAGAAGCTTCTGGTAGAAGAAGAAACCATAATTGAGGGTGAAACCTATCAGATTGGCCATAACGAAAGATACCTGAAATTGGCTGTAAAATCCGAAAAAAGCCTTACAAATCAGATACTTACCGTTAAGGTACAGGAATTTCTTAACAAAGAAATGATGTTTTGTGAAAGTATGGATTGAAATTTGCGAAGTTTTATATTAATATATAAGTAAATACATTGTGCGAAACAGTATCAGCAAAGGACGTGAAGTTATGCAGGAGATTAACAATACACAGTTTTTTAAGGTTCAAAAGGAAAATGAGATATCTGTAAGAGAGATTATTTCTGCCGTATATACAGCCATGACGGAGAAAGGCTATAATCCGGTAAATCAGATTGTTGGCTACATTATGTCCGGGGACCCTACCTACATAACCAATCATAATGGTGCCAGAAGTTTGATTATGAAAGTAGAACGTGATGAAATTCTGGAACAATTACTGAATGATTACATTGACCGTAACCTTAAATAATATGTCAGAAGCCAGAAAGTCCCTTTCTTATGAGGGATTAAGGGGCGTATTCGAACAGGAAGGATTATTATACCGTTTTGTATAATAAAATTTATACAGTATGAGAATTATGGGATTGGATTACGGCTCTGTAACAGTTGGAGTCGCAATTAGTGATGAGCTGCTGATAACGGCACAAGGTATTGAGACCATTAATCGTAAGCAGGAAAATAAATTAAGGCAAACCTTAGCCAGAATTGAAGAATTGATTAAGGAATACAATGTTGATCGTATTGTTTTGGGCTACCCAAAGAATATGAATAATACCATTGGAGAGCGTGCATTAAAATCAGAAGAATTTTCAGAGATGTTAAAGCGAAGAACCGGACTGCCGGTAATACTCTGGGATGAAAGACTGACTACAGCAGCAGCCAATCAGACTTTAATACTTGGTGATGTCAGAAGAGAAGACAGAAAGGCAGTAATTGATAAACTGGCAGCTGTACTGATACTTCAGGGATATCTGGACTATTTAAGCAATAAGCTTAAGTTTGACCTGCCTGACTAAACCTAATACAGGTACAACAGGAGTTGTAACATGGAAGAACAGAAAAATCAAGTGACCTTTATTACAGAAGATAATGAAGAAGTCCAGTTTAATGTGATGGAGCAGACAAAATTAAATGGTTACACCTATTTACTGGTAACAGACTCTCAGAGTGAGGGAGAGGACGGTGTAGCTTATATCTTAAAGGATCTGTCTGCCGAAGGGGATGAAGCATCCCTATATACAATTGTAGAAGATGAAGAGGAAATGAATCTGATAGCGGATATTTTTGAAGAGCTGTTAGAGGATGTTGAATTTGAATCATAGATAATTTATCAGTTAACACGGGGATTATAAAGAAATATTAATAATAAAATGTAATGAAAACGATATAAAGGTGCAATATTTAGTTAGATGAAAGATTTCAGCGATAGTATTACTTATCTATGGAAGCGGAAAGGTGATTGAAAATGCCTGATAAAAAAGATCGGTTTAAAATGCTGTTAAAAGAGAAAGGCCTTAAGGTTACCACCCAGCGAGTTGATATATTGGAGGCCTTAGAGATGAGACCGGATAAGCATTTAACAGCTGAAGAAATTTACGAGATTGTTAAAGAGAAGAATCCGGATATCGGATTAGCTACAGTATACAGGACAATTCAGTTATTGGCTGAATTGAACCTTATTGATAAACTGAATTTAGGTGACGGGTTCATACGTTATGAAATTGGTAATAGGGATGAGGACAGAAAAGGTCATCATCACCATCATCTGATATGTTTAAGTTGTGGAAATGTATTGACCTTCGAAGGGGATCTTTTGGATACCCTGGAAAATCAGATACAAAAATCCATGAGCTTTGAAGTGGTAGATCATGAGGTGAAGCTGTTCGGTTATTGCAAGGAATGCTCAGCTGAAAGAAAAAAAGAATAATCCTGTAAAATCAAATCTAATTAAATATTCCATGCACTTTAAATATAATGGACTTTATTACATAAACTAACCATTGGAGGTGCATTGTTTGAAAGAAGAAAACACAAATAAAAAGGGAGTCAAAGTCATCCCTTTAGGCGGATTAGAACAAATTGGTATGAATATCACTGCTTTTGAATATGAAGACAGTATAATCGTAGTAGATTGCGGTTTGTCCTTTCCGGAAGATGATATGCTGGGAATTGATTTGGTAATACCGGATGTTACTTATTTGAAAGAAAACATAAGCAAAGTAAAGGGTTTTGTTATTACTCACGGACATGAAGATCATATTGGATCTTTGCCATATATCTTAAGAGATATTAACGTACCTATTTATGCTACAAAGCTTACCATCGGCATTATTGAAAATAAATTAAAAGAGCATAACTTATTAAAATCCACCAAAAGAAAAGTGATAAAATACGGACAGTCCATAAATCTTGGCGTATTTCGTATTGAATTTATCAGAACCAATCACAGTATAGCAGATGCTGCTGCACTTGCTATCTTTACCCCCGCAGGACTTATTATCCACACGGGAGATTTTAAGGTTGATTATACGCCGGTATTTGGAAGCACAATTGATTTGCCCCGTTTTGCAGAGCTTGGAAAAAAAGGTGTACTTGCTCTTATGTGCGACAGTACCAATGTTGAAAGACCGGGATATACCATGTCTGAGAGGACAGTTGGAAAAACCTTTGACAATATTTTTGCAGAAAATAATAAAAACAGAATCATTGTCGCCACCTTCGCTTCCAATGTAGACCGTATCCAGCAGATTATTAATTCAGCTGACAAGTACGGAAGAAAAGTAGTAGTTGAAGGGCGAAGTATGGTAAATATCATAGCAACAGCCTCAGAGCTTGGTTATATTACCATGCCAAATAATATCATGATAGATATTGAGCAGATGAAAAACTATCCAGATGAGAAGCTTGTATTAATTACCACAGGCAGCCAGGGAGAGGCTATGGCTGCACTTCCCAGAATGGCAGCTTCAATTCACAAGAAGATCTCCATTAAACCTGGCGATACAGTTATTTTCAGCTCTACTCCTATACCGGGAAATGAGAAATCAGTATTTAAGGTAATCAATGATCTCTCCATGAAGGGAGCAAAGGTTATTTTTCAGGATACTCACGTATCTGGTCATGCCTGCCAGGAAGAAATTAAGCTGATTTATGCATTGACAAAACCCAAATACGCTATTCCTGTTCATGGTGAGTACAGACATCTCATTAAACACAAGGAAGTTGCTCAGGCAATGGGTGTTCCCAAGGATAATGTATTTGTTATTTCCTCCGGTGATGTATTAGAGCTTTCAGATGAGCGTGCCGGAGTAGTGGGCAAAGTTCCTGCTCAGGGTATTTTTGTTGATGGTCTTGGAGTTGGTGATGTAGGTAACATTGTATTACGTGACAGACAGCATCTTTCTGAGAATGGTCTGCTCATAGTAGTAGTGACCCTGGAGAAATATACAAATCAGGTGTTATCAGGTCCAGATATCGTATCCAGAGGTTTTGTATATGTTAGAGAATCTGAGAATCTGATGGACGAAGCCAAAAATGTGGTGAGCGATGCTTTGGATAAATGCTTAAGCAAAAACACCACTGACTGGGGTAAGATGAAGAACGAAATAAAAGACTCCTTAAGTGATTATTTATGGAAGAAAACAAAACGTAATCCTATGATACTTCCTATTATCATGGAAGTGAACTAGGAAAGCTTTTAGGAGATAAAAAGGAGACAGTTTGAATGGCAGCTAAATCGACTACTTCCCGTGTTGCTTTGAAAGTAATCAGCACCATATTGAAGATTTTATTAAATGTATTATTTTATTCGATAGTAATTATTCTGTTGATTAAAGTAAGCGGTATGGCACATGATTTCGGATATCAGGTATTCGGAAAGGTAACAGCCTCAGAGTCCCCCGGACGTGATACGACGATACAGATCAAAAAAGGGGAATCGACCATGAACATCGCCGGCAAACTGGAGTTATACGGTGTTATCGTTAATAAATATTCCTTTTTCTTAAAAGCAAAATTAAAAAAATACAATCTTATGCCAGGTACCTATGAGCTGAATACTTCTATGACTTATGATGAAATCTTCGATATACTGACCACACCGCATACGGAGGAAGAATCAGAGGGCACAGGTGGGTGAAGCAGGAGGAACCGGAAAGTAATAATTACTGGGCCACTGACGGTGCATAAGATAGGTTATAATCTGTACCACACAGGCAAGGAATTTGCATTAGAAAAAAATGCAAGTTGAAATTAAGCCTGATAAAATATATAATGATAATAAGAGGCTGTCTTTCCTGATGATTTTTATGTCATTCAAGAAGAACAGCCTTTTAACAGGTAAAGGATTGGAGTACTTATGATAGTAGATGAACGTATTACAGCATATATAAATTCCTTAAGCAATGAATTACCGCCTTATCTTGGAAAGTTAGAAAAAGAGGCATTAAAAGAGGAAGTACCCATAATCAGAAAAGAGACCCAATCCCTCCTGCAATTTCTTATAGCCATGAAAAGACCTGCACACATCCTGGAGGTGGGAACTGCCGTGGGTTTTTCTGCGCTTTTGATGAGTGAATGTATGCCGGATAATTGTGATCTCACTACCATAGAAAAAGTTGAAATCAGACTGATAAAAGCCAGAGAGAATCTAAAATCCAATGACAAGGCTTCAAGAATTCGACTATTGGAAGGTGATGCATTGGTAGTTTTGAAAGATTTGGCAAAGGCTGAGGCTGGTTATTACGACTTTATTTTTATGGATGCTGCCAAGGCTCAGTATATGAATTATCTGCCGGAGGTCTTGAGATTAATGGGACCTGGCTGCCTCCTGGTAACGGACAATGTATTGCAGGATGGAACAGTAGCTCAGTCAAGATATGGTATAACAAGGAGAGACAGAACCATACACACCAGAATGAGGGAATATCTGTATACTCTGACCCATTCGGAGGAATTGGATACTACCATCTTATCCGTAGGTGATGGAGTTACCTTAAGTATAAAGAAATAAGAACTATAAAACTATAAATGAGGATATCTCAACAAGTATTAGCTTGAAAAATAAGCCTTGAAATAAAGGCTTTGCAGAATAAGAACATTGTTGGGTAATACAAAGTAAAGCAATATTGCTTTAGTTATAGCTTTCTTAACATGAAGAGATTGGCCTTCATAGAATCAAGTAAGGTGATGGGATAGAAAGCGCAGGACACGAAAGGAAATAAAGAATCATGATAATGGAAGATTTAGGATATAAAAAACCGGAACTCTTAATACCTGCCAGTAATTTAGAGGTACTTAAGATTGCTGTATTATATGGAGCAGATGCAATTTATATAGGTGGTGAAATGTATGGTCTTCGTGCGAAAGCGAAGAACTTTTCCGCAGAGGATATGAAAGCAGGCATTGAGTTTGCTCATGCGCATGGAAAAAAAGTATATGTTACTGCAAATATAACAGCACATAATGAAGATCTCTCAGGCATTCGAAAATATTTTGAAGAGCTGAAGGAAATAAAACCCGATGCAGTGATTATCTCAGATCCTGGTGTATTTGAAATAGCACAGGAAGTTGCACCGGATATGGAACTGCACATAAGTACACAGGCTAATAATGTCAATTATGCAACCTATCGTTTCTGGCACCGCCTGGGAGCAAAAAGAGTCGTGTCAGCCAGAGAGCTTTCTCTGGATGAAATTAAGCAAATCAGGGATAATATACCGGAAGACCTGGAGATTGAGACGTTTGTACATGGAGCTATGTGTATGGCACATTCCGGAAGGTGCCTCCTCAGTAATTATTTTACGGGCAGAGACGCCAACCGTGGAGCTTGTACCCATCCCTGCCGTTGGAAATACTATCTGGTGGAAGAAACAAGACCTGGTGAATACCTTCCGGTTGAGGAAAATGAGAGAGGAACATATATCTTTAACTCTAAAGATCTTTGCATGATAGAATACATTCCCCATTTAGTGGATGCAGGTATAAACAGTCTTAAAGTAGAGGGAAGAATGAAAACTGCTCTTTACGTGGCTTCTGTTGCCAGAACATATCGTAAAGCAATTGATGACTTTTTTGAGAATCCCGCTGTTTATGAAAAAAATATTCCGTATTATAAAGAAGAGATATCCAAATGTACTTACAGACAGTTTACTACAGGATTCTTTTTTGGAAAACCGGATTCAGATGCGCAGATTTATGATAACAATACCTATGTGAAAGAATATACCTATCTTGGAATTATCGGAGAGAAGAAGGAAGAAGGATATTATCGCCTGGAGCAAAGAAATAAATTCTCTGTAGGTGATGAAATAGAAGTTATGAAACCGGACGGAAGAAATCTCTTGCTGACAGTTAAGGGAATTTGTGATGAAAACGGTACAGAGATGGAAAGCTGTCCCCACCCTAAACAGGTCATCTACGTGAATCTTGGAGAAGGACTAGAGGAGAATGACATTCTTCGTAGAAAAGAAGAAGAAACCAATAAATAAGTTCAGGTTCAATTTACTGATTGCTATAACAGTCGTGAAATAATGAAAAGACAAGTGTCGTTTCGTTTGGAAAGGAGTACAAAGATTGTACGCTTTCTATGCGAATCGGCAGCTTGTCTTTTCTTTTCGTGTAATACAAAGCCTCGGAGAAGCTTCTTAAGATATCGGTTTGCTAATACACTCTGACTTCAAAGATTCTGGCATGGCTGTCACCTTGGGTCCCGGTAACTTTAATTCGGATTTTATCACATATAACTGGCGTGTTAAACGAATGCTTCCGAAATCTTTGATAGTTATTTTCCACATATTCGGAATATACTTGTCTGTCTTCCTTATAACATTCCAATTGATAGTTTCTCACCAGCGTAAGCGGAGGTCCTGGTAGCTGATGCTTTTGAACACGTTCTGACATGGAAATTGATATTTCGCGGCTCAGATCGGAGTCAAATTTTAAGTGGAGGACGGATAGTTCAATAGGTGATGGAAAGGTAAGACTTAGCCATTCCCCTTCTTTCCCCAGTTCTTTTGAGATCCAACAGTTGGATTGGGTTCCGGTTTTTCTGGATATCCCGTTTGTAATATTACAACAACTGCCATTATCCAAAGCGGAGGAACAATGTAGCTGGGCATTCTTTGCCATATCCTGTTTGTCTTCATTTTTAACTCCTGGAATATAACAATCATCCTTTAGGAGTAATTGCTGTAATTCTCTGATGTGAGAGGATACGGCAGCCGGACGTATTCCTTTTTCAGTGGCCAGCGCGCCGGCTGTACCCACTGCCTGGCCAATTACCGCACAGGTTCCCATAACACGAGTAGAACCAAAAGCCATATGGGAAGTGCTGATAATTCTTCCTGCCAGCATAAGATTTTGAATATCTTTCGCATAAAGACTTCTGTAAGGAATGGTATAAAGCTTGTCAAGATGAATATAATCCGTAGGCTCCAATTTGGCCTTGAGTCCGCCTGCTACATGCATATCCATAGGCCATCCACCGAAAGCTACAGCATCCTCAAAAATACGTCCAGCTCTTAAATCCTGTTCTTTGAGTATATAATCACCTATAATCCGGCGGCTTTCACGTTTTCCGGGAAGAAAGCCTACCCAATCAAGTACATAATTATCTGCCTTATGATCTCCCTTATTTTTAATATGGTCCCATACTCCATAGAGTGCTTTTAGAAGCTCATCACGGATTTCTTCTCCATCTGACACCGTATCAAGGTCCTCTCCCCCAAGCTCAATCCACCAGTAACCATAAGTAATCTCACTATGGTCACGAAGCGTAAGTTCCTCCTCTGTATAGCTGTTTGCCCAAAAAGGCTTTTGAAAAGGAACCGGTTTTCCTGCATCGATTGCTCGAAACAACAGGGTATTACCCATAGTTACCTGATCGGAGTTCTCCGGTGCATGCTCTTCCTCAAACACAGCTCTCCCTTCACGGCCACTCATATAACCGGCTCCGGCCAGACTGGCTAAAGTTCCGTCTCCCGTAGCATCAATGAAAAGCGGAGCTTCAAATTCCAACAACTTTTCAGTTGTAAGCTGTACGGCTCTTATTTTTTTAATTTCGCATTCTTTGACATTAACCTCAGTCATGTGGGTATTCAGGTAGAGAGTGAGATTGTTCTCAAAATTGCATTTTTCCCAAAGGATGGTATCGAAGATAGAAAAAGACCACTGGGGATTTCGATTTTTATTTTCCAGGAGTATTTCCTCCAGTATGCCGGTCTCCCTGGCATCAGGTCTTTTACTATGGCAATCGGCACCGCATATATGCATCCGTATTTCTGAGCTGGCATTCCCGCCTAATACCGGCCGGTTATGGACCAATGCGGTAGAAGCTCCATGCCTTGCTGCTGCGATAGCGGCACACACACCGGAGATTCCGCCTCCTACTATTACAATATCGTATTTCTTAACAATTGGCTGTTTGACCATACTGTACCTCCAGATAATGATAACACTGTAATTATAGCGAAACTGCCTGGAGTTTACCTTGAAAACACTGTAAGTCATCTTAAAAATTCTGCAAGGTATTGCCTTGAAAACAGAAATCGATTAGAATAAAATAAACAGGGAGGGAGAAAATGGCCAAACAATCCTACATAGTATTAGCAGAATATTTAAAACAGATTGCAGCAGATTATGGGATACACATCTGCATCAATGATTTTTCCGGTTTTGTCTTTCTTGATGAGGAATTGACAGAGCTTCTCCATCCTTATATGATTCACAGCAATCCCTATTGCATGATGGTGAAATCGGATAAAGGCCTTTGGGACAAATGCCAGGAAATGAAGAAGCCTATTGCAGAAAAATGCAGAAGACTTAGAAGTTCCTTTTATGGAAGGTGTCATGGTGGTGTGGAAGAATATATTCTTCCCATATTTTCCAATGTTCAGTTGATTGGGACAGTTCATGCAGGGATTTTTTCTTCCAGCGACAAAGACAGTGAAAGGACTGTGAAGGAGCTTGCCAGAAGTGCTGGATTAGAGGAACAGCAGCTTTTAGAGGTGTACCTGGAATCTGTAAGCGGGCAGGTACCGGAAGCTGATAAGATCAATAGCCTTTTAGGTATTGCAGCAGAATATATCGGAAGGATTTATAATGACTTTACCATAACGAATCCGAAGCTTCTCAGCCAGATACGGTTCAACTCTGGTGAAGATAATATCCTGGGGCATACTTTGGATTATATTAAAAGAAATTACAAAGAACAAGTATCCGTATCTGAAGTGGCAAAATTCTGCCATTGCAGTGTTTCCTACATCAACCATACCTTTAAGAAAAGAATGAACGTGAATATAAGAGAATATATCAACCGATTACGAGTGAATACGGCAAAATCATATCTTACCGGCACCAGCCTGTCTATTAAGGAAGTGGCTTCTTTTGTTGGCTTTCATGATCCAAATTATTTTTGTAAGGTATTTACGGAAATGTGTGGAATTCCGCCTTCTGCGTACAGAAAAGGGAAGGAATAAACCCGATGTAATATTAGCTGGCAAATAATAAATGAAACAGGTTTGATTCTAAAGGACAGAGAAGGATGATAATAAGATGGATAACAGAAAAGACCGGATTCATTTGAAATTATATTTAACCATGATTTTTTGTGTCGTAATTGCAGTTTTGCTGACTTCGACAATTCTTTATGTGAATTTTCAGTCCATTCTTATGAAACACGAATACAAAGCAAGGCTCCAGAACATGGAGACAGAGAAAACGAGGATTGCAAAATTATCCAATCTTGCTTTAAGCACGGCATATCAGATAATGAACGACGTATCGGTAATGAAACTATTTGTATATGATGATATCTCTTCGATTGATGAGAGTGCAGCTTTTCTTCAACTGCGCTATTACCTCACTTCCGTACCGGATATTGATTCCATCTATGTGTATAATAAAAACAACAATCGAATTTATAACGTGACAAACGAGTCGGCGCTGATGAAAGCCTGGAATCCGGATTACGATAAAAAAGACGATAAATTCTATGACAGATCAGCAGTGGAAATACTGAATAACAGTGATAAGTATCTGCCATTTCTCCCGATTCCAAGATTTTATCCTTTGAATGGGGATAGCTTCAAATGCGTATACAGCTATGTCATGTATAAAACTTCGGTCAAAAACAAGGATAGAGATGCAGTTCTTTTAAATCTGAATAAAGAATATCTATTCCAGGGATTTGATGACCAATCAGATAACATAAAACTGGTAATAGATCAAAACCATAAGGTAGTATATTCAAATTCCGAACAATTTATGGTGACAGAGGAATTGCAGAATAGCTTTGATTCGGGGGGAGTTATGAAGGAAAGGAACTCTGGTTATTATATAACAGATATTGGCGGGGTAAGATCCGTGGTGATGTTTACCAGTACAGATAAACATAATTGGCGATATATCAGTATCATATCATATGGAATGTTATTGGCTCAGGTTAACAGAATGCAGGCAATCAGTATATTAATAACAGTAATGATTGCGGCAATGGGTATGCTTACTGCACATATCTTTTCCAGACGGCTGAGCATCCCGATAAAGAGTATGTCCATAGATGTGAAAACATTGCGGCGGGAGAACCTAAGGCTTCATAAGGCTGCAAAAAGCAGAAAAATAGCAGAACTCTTGGAAAACGGGGGCTGGGACAGTAGAGGCAATAAGATAACCGGACAGGAATTCCTATCCCTCCTGGAGATGGAATGCTCAGCAGCAAAAGAAATAGTAATTTTATATATGTGTCCGGATAATTATCAGATGCATCTGGAAACCCAGGGAGTGGAAGGGATAAAGACCTATTTGTTTGCAGCCTCCAATATATTAAGTGAGCTGTTGGGAGAAAGTACAAAAGTATTTCACCTGGATATCTGGAATGATAAAAACTTGTTATTCTTACAATGGGAGGACAAGCTGACCGCAGAAAACTTAAAGGAATATATCCGAAAGATGCAAGCCTGTGTCAGAAATTATTATGATATCAGCATCTCTGTTTTAGTCAGCAGACCGGAAGCAGATTCAGAGAGCTTGTATGAGCTTTTTGAACAGGTAGAGGAGACTTTGACCAGAAGTATATTTTTCGGTCCTGAATATGTTGTATTTGCGGCAGATATGGAAGTGAAAAGTGATGCTCATTATGAGTATCCGGAACAGAAAGAAAAACAGCTGTTGGAAAATCTTATGTCTGGCAAAGCAGCAGAAGCGAAGAAAAATTATGAAGAGATAATAGAAGACACCTATCAATATCCAATCATTATCTACAATATGGTAATCAGTCGGTTGGTATTTGCCATAGACAAAGTCATTTCCAACCTTAAGAAAAATGGAAACGCTTCTTCCTTCTCAGGATATTTTGTGTTATCCAATCTAATACAGGAAACAGATACCATAACAGTACGGAATAAGAAATTCTCTGATTTATTCGACCGCATACAAAGTGAGCTGGAGAAAAGAAAAAGTGATAAACAGGAGCTTCTGGTGATAAAAATAAAGGAGAGGCTTGAGCAGGAATATATGGAAGCCTCTTTTTCTCTTGATTATTTGGCAGATTCCATTGGAATATCCACAGCTTATATGTGCAGACTTTATAAACTGTATACAGGGACGACCATTACAGACAGACTTGGTTTCCTTCGCATGAAAAAGGCCAGAGAGCTGTTGCTTGAAACACAGCTTTCCGTAAATGAGGTCGCCGGGCGGGTCGGATACTCAAATTCTACCTATTTTTATCGGGTATTTAAAAAAGAAAATGGTGTGACACCAAAGGAATATAGAAAAAATTAGTAGTTTTAGAGGTTGCTGCCTTAGGTCAGCAGCCTCTTTTTATGTAACGGAACTTGTGCAATTTGTCTTTGTTCGGCTTTTATGGGAGGGGACTTACAACGGTATTGCAATGACAAAGCAAAGAATTTTTTACCAGTATCCGCCTTCTGCTCATAAGGATACCAACAAATTTGCTAAAAATCGCAAAATAATATAGTTATATCAAAATTGTTCATATGCAAAAGCGATAAAAAGAGATGAAAAACAAGATTTGAAAGTATACAGGATTTTGAAATTAGACTATTATGAGGCTAGTTCTACCTTGCGTAAATTTCACTTAACGCTGCACCAATATTTACACTAAAATTTCCTGTAGGCCATAGGCGTTCGGATCGCTTCTCCTTCTTTCTTCGCTTTGCCTCAGTGTAAATATCAGGTAATGACAGGAAGCGGTATTTACGAAAGGCAGTACCAGCTTGATAGGCCTGGAGGGGGTGTGAGAGAGAAGAATGCAGGAAAGTAAAGTTTATTTGAAAGTATCGGTTTCCGTTATTGTAAGTGTTGTAATTGCTATTTTTATAACATCATCGATTCTCTATGTGAATTTCCAGTCCATATTAATGAAGCATGAATATGAGATCAATCTTGAAAAAATGGAGAGTGAGGAAGAACAGAGATTACAGCTTGCGAATATCGCTTTGAATACCTTGTATCAGATATACAACGATATTTCTGTTACGAAGCTGCTAACCTATGAAGCGGTCAGTTCCATCGATGAGAGTGCTGCTTTTTTGCAGCTGAGGCATTTTCTTGTGACAATACCAAATGTAGATTCTATCTATGTCTATAATGGAAAGAATGACAGAATCTATAATGTATCGAATGAAAATGAGCTTATCAGACCTTGGAAAGCAGATTATTACACCAATGCGGATTTTTATGATATCACTGCGGCTGCCATGATAGAAAACTGTACGGATTATATCCCTTTTATCATGGTACCAAGATATTATCAGGTCAATCAGCAGACCATGAAATGCGTTTATACGTATATTATGTACGATATCTTTCAGAAAAGTAAGAAGAGAAATGTTATTATGCTGAATCTGGAATCAGAGTATTTATTTCCGGTAAATCAAACGGACTATCCAGGAACCGTATCTTTAGTAGTGGATGGCAGCGGTAAAGTAATCTATTCGAATTCGGATAATTTCAGGGTTCTTGATAATGTAGAGGAGCAGCTGGATTATAATAATGTTCTTTCAAAAAAGAAATCCGGGTATTATCTTACAGAAATAAATAACACCAGATCGGTGGTAATATTTACAGATAAGGATAAATTTGGATGGAGAAATATCAGTATCATTAATTATAATGATCTGTTATCCCAGGTAAAGAAGCTTCAATCGGTAATCATAATCATAACACTTATGATAGCTGGTGTTGGGTTGCTTGCTGCGTTTGTCTGGTCCTGGAGGTTAGCAAATCCCATTCGCGTCATGTCAAAAGACATGAATACCCTCCTTCGGGAAAAACGCCAGGCAGAATCTTTGACAAAAAGCATGAGGCTGAAGGAGCTGCTGGAAAATAACGGTCTGGAAGACGGAGGTCTGCGTAAGAACGGAACAGACCTGTTATCTCTATTAGGGTTGTCCATGGCAAAGGAGCAAAGGCTGGTACTTATCTGTATAAAGGTGGATGATTATCAATATTTACTGGAAACCGCTAATTCTCAGCTGATAAATGCCTATAAATTTGCAGCTGTAAACATTCTGAACGAGTTAATGCAAAACGGTACCAATACCTATTGCCTTAATATGAGCCTGGATAAAAATCTTCTGTTTACCGTCTGGGAGGGAGAAGATACGACGGGCAAACTGGAGGAATACCTGCAGCATACCCAAAGACTGGTCCAGGAATACTTTCAGATTACAATCTCTGTTGCGGTCAGTGAGGTTACGGAAGACCCGGATAAACTTTTTTATCAGTACGAGCAGATTGAAGAAGCATTGTCCAGAAGCATCTTCTGGGATAAGGGCAGTATTGTGCACTACAATCATATAAAGATCAAAGATGTCCAGAATTATGAATTTCCGGAAAGTAAAGAAAAACAACTGATGGAATGTCTGACCCATGGTAAAGCCAAGGAAGCGGAGGAAATTTATCTCTCAATTGTCACGGAGACATATTCTTATCCCATTGTTATTTATAACATGGTCATAAGCCGTTTGATATTTATGATTACAAGTGCGGTGAATCTAATTCAGAAGAACAGCTCTATGCATTCGCTTTCCAGTTCTGTTCTCCTGATGAATCTTCTGCAGGAATGTGACACCATAAAAGAAAGAAATGAGAAATTCAAAGAACTTTTTTGGCAGATTCAAAAGGATATGGAGAACAAAAGAAAGGATAAGCTGAGCCAGACGATTACAGAGATTCATCTGCTGATTGAGAAAGAGTACAGGAATCCTCTTTTGTCCATTGAAATGCTGGCTGAAGAAATCGGAATGTCTACTGCTTATATGTGCAGAATCTATAAACAGTATACGGGTAATACCATTAACGATACTCTTCTGGAGAAACGAATGGAACATGCCAGAATTTTGCTTGCGGAAAGTACCTTTTCGGTTGGTGAGATTGCAGAAAAAGTGGGATTTAACGGCTCTACTTACTTTTACCGGGTATTTAAAAAGTTAAACGGAGTAACACCAAATGAATTCCGAAGAAAATAAGGACAGTTCCTTAAGTTTCGCAGGGAAAGGATAGAAATCAGCTCTGTGGTTTAAGGATAGAGAGTTTATACAGATAAGACAGAGGGATAAGGTTGATCGAAAAATGATTACAGAAAGGAAGCCACAATTGTTTCTTTCAACCTGTATTTTTTGTGGCTGTACCACAGATAATCTGTGGTATGCAATGGATATAAAAATGAAAAAAATAATGAAAGAAAGTGCTGTTTCAAGAGGCGGAAACAGGGAAAGATCATACGACGGAAAGCAGTTTGGAATTTGGAGCACAGCAGCAATATCTCTGGTTACAGTACTTTTGCTTGTATTGGTAAGAACCATAGTGATCCGGGATCAGGGGCAGCTTCTTACCGTACAGAAGCTTGATCTGACTGAGAAGGGGATGAGTTCAAGCTATAGCACGCTGACAATGCTTTCTTTTGTGCATAAAAGCGGAATTGGTACACAGGGAGCTTTTGCCATGGCTTTATTTGTTGTGACAGTGGCAATGATCTTACTAAATGGTATATTCATCTTAAAAGCACAAAGGTACAGCAGCGAAGCGAATAATATTAAAATCTACGAAGCCGGACAGTACGCCATGGCTTTCAATATTCTTTTATGTTTGGGCGTGATTTCTTTTGCTATCTACTCCAATAAGGCCCTGGGACTTGCAAATGTATTTACACCATCGATTTTGATATACCTGCTTCTGATACTTTCAATCACAGGATTTGTGGTAATTAAACAGTTGGAGGCACCTGAGCGTGCCAGATACAAAGAACCGGGATTTTTAAAGGAAGTAAGAAAGAATTGGGTTCTGTTCGTCCTGCTTTTGCCGGCAATTGTATATTTTGTGGTAAACAGCTATATTCCAATGGCCGGTGTCTACTTTGCTTTTGAAAAATTTAATTTCCGGGATGGCTTATGGACCAGTCCCTTTGTCATGTTCAATAACTTTGAATATATCTGGAAAGCAGACCTGCCAAAGCTGGTGAAAAACACGGTTCTTTACAATCTGGTATTTATTGTATTGGGACACATATTTAAAATATTTACGGCGATCTTGATCAGCCAGGTTACCAACAAATTGTTTAAGAGACTGAATCAGACCCTTATCTTCATGCCTCATTTTGTATCCTATGTTCTCTTGAACGTTATTGTATATAATTTATTGACCTACGAAACCGGAGCAATTAATACCTTTCTGACTTCTATTGGATTAGAGCGAATCGACTTCTATAATACTCCCGGTTACTGGCCCTTTATCATTGTATTCTTTGAAATGTGGAAAGGGGTAGGATATGGCTCCGTTGTCTACCTGGCTGCCATTTTAGGAATCGATCGTACATATTACGAAGCAGCAGAGGTGGATGGAGCGAATGTATTTCAGCAAATCAGATTTATTACATTGCCGTTAATAAAGACTACCTTTATTATACTGGTGTTATTCTCCCTTGGAAATATCATGCGCGGCCATTTCGACTTATTCTATCAGACAGTAGGAAATAATGGGCTCTTATACAATTACACAGACATATTTGACACCTATGTGTATCGTTTAACAATGAGTAATCCTTTAAACAACGGTTTGGGAACGGCAGCAGGTCTTTTCCAGTCTCTCTTTGGTTTTATCACCATTGTTGTTACCAATTTTATCGTTAAGCGTAAAAATGAAGATTATGCCTTGTTCTAAGAACCGCTATAAAAACATGGGACAGAAAGAACAAGAGTGAAAGAGAATGAACAGGAAAGGAAAATCACAGTGGATATAAGATTAAACAGGAGAAAAAAGACAGGAAGGATAAAGAAGTCAGGATATACCATTGCCTTTGATGTGATTGCTTATATATTTCTGACATTACTGGCAGTCGTATGCGTACTGCCGTTTATATTGATTGTGTCGGGGTCACTTACGGCGAACAGCACTATAATTCATGAGGGCTACAGCCTGCTGCCAAAGAAGTTTTCTTTGGATGCGTATAAACTGATTTTGGAAAATCCGAAAGATATTCTAAATGCATATAAGGTAACCATATTTGTGACAGTTGTTGGTACAGGGGTAGGCTTATTGATAACAACAGTAACAGCATATGTCTTATCCAGAAAGGAATTCAAATATAGAAACAGAATTTCCTTTATGATTTATTTTACCACCATCTTTGGAGGGGGTTTAATCCCCTGGTACATAACAATATCCAAAATACTTCATTTACACGGTACTTTAACGGCCCTTTGGCTGCCGGGGATCCTTTCCTCCTATAACATTATTCTAATGAGGACCTTTATCAAGAGCTCCGTTCCCGATGAAATGACCGAGGCGGCTAAAATTGACGGAGCAGGGCATGTAACCATATTTGCCAGGATTGTTATGCCGGTCCTTGGCCCTGCCCTTGCAACCATCGGCCTGTTTCTGGCCCTTGGTTATTGGAACAATTGGCTGAGCTCCTCGTTATTTATTAACGATACCGCAAAATATATGTTGCAGTTCTATCTGTATAATCTGTTAAACCGGGCTCAGGCAATCAGAGATCTGGCATTAACTTCCGGTGTAGTACTGGAAATTCCCACAGAGTCAACGAAATTGGCCATGACCGTAATCGTGACCGGACCGATTATTCTGCTGTATCCGTTCCTGCAGAAATATTTTGTATCCGGGATTACCGTTGGTGCAGTTAAGGGTTGATATTATGCACAGAAAGTGCTTAATATAAAATATAATATATTGGAGGAAAAGCAATGAAAAAAGTCATTAGTATTGTATTAATCTTTTGCATGATTCTGTCCTTTACCGGCTGCAAGGGAAATAATACGGCAAACGTAGCAGAGAAGGAAACTGCTGCAGGGGAAAACAACAGTCAGGTAAAGCAAGAAGAAAACAACACAGAGCCGGACAAAGAAACATCCAAGGATCCTAAAGTAAGGTATGACCTCTCACAGCCGGCTAATCTGGTGTTTTATCTGGTAGGTGATCCAGGGAAGGATTATCAGACCGTAGTAGACGAATTGAATAAATATTTATCCGAGAAAATAAATACTACCATTGAATTTCGTTTCACAACCTGGACGGACTGGTCCCAGAAGTATAATCTGGTACTTTCCTCCGGTGAACAATGCGATTTAATGTATGCTGCCGATTGGACCAGCTATAGTACTCTGGCAAAAACCGGTGCTTTTTATGAACTTGATGAACTGCTGCCGGAATATGCGCCAAATATCACCAGTCTTATAGATCCGAGTATCCTTGATATGTGTAAAGTAGATGGTGCTCTTTACAGTGTACCGGCAGATCAGAAGACCTATGCAGCCACCGGTATCAGATACCGTGAGGATTTAAGAAAAAAATATGACCTGCCTGTTCCGGATACGCTGGAGAATTTTGAAGCCTACATCAGTGGAATACAGCAGAATGAGCCAGAGCAGGGACTTCTATCCCCAATAACGGTAGCGAACAATTATAATGATGCTTTCTATATGAATTCCATCTTCGATCTAAAGTATAGTAAAGCCATTGCCAATTACGGTTTGAGGGCAGAAAATGATTCACCTACAGAAGTAATTGACTACTGGAGATCACCGGACTTTACAGAAGATATGAAATTACTGAAAAAATGGGCGGATATGGGCTTTTGGTCAAAGAGTTCCCTGTCTAAAACAGAGGAGGACAGCTTTGATGAAGGACTGATTGTAGCTTCTGTAGGTGGCATGAATCAGGATAAATGGATAGGCTCCTATAATGCTGCCAAGGAAAATCATCCGGATTGGGAAGTGGGTTATGTTTCCTACGGATTGGTGAACAACACCATTTCACCCGCATCTCCTCTGCAGAATGCAACAGTTGTTCCCCATAACTCAAAAGATCCGGCCAGAGCCTTGATTGCACTTGATTATTTAATGACTGACGAAACGGCAAATGATTTGATTCAGTATGGAATACAGGGAAAACACTGGAATCTGGTGGAAGGAGAGTATTATGAGGAAATCAAGGATTCTGGTTTTAGCTATGAAAATATGAATACCTGGAATCTGAGAAACCATCTGTTTAAAAAAGAGATGAAACCTACAGAGGATACGGCTTACAAAGATATGATAACCTCATACGATGAAGCGGCAGCAAAAACAAAATGGCAGGGAAAGAGCCTCAGGGTAGGTTTTATTGAAGATTACTCCTCCTATGAAATTGAAAGAGCCAATTTAAATTCTGTTATCGCCCAATACCTGACACCGATCCAGGCAGGTCTGGTGGAAGATGTGGAGGCATCCATCAGTGAGTTCTTAAAACAGGCAGACGCAGCCGGACTAAAGAAAATACAGGATAGTTATAAAGAACAATGGCTTGCTCATTGTGAAGAGTTCGGTTACAAATAAGTAAAATAAGACTCCTGCTTTTCTTAATCCCAATGGAAGGAAGATAGTGTTAGTCTTAAACAAAACTGATGAGGCTGCGATTTCAGACTCTATGATAAGGATCAGCTTTGTAAGCTTAACATTTCTTCCTTGCTATCATGACGATAGTTTATGAAAAGTATTAAAAAGACAGATTAGAAGACGGAGGCAGGCGCTATGAACATAAGATTTTCACAGGAAATACCCATAAACGATCAATATGAAGTAATTGTAGCAGGCGGAGGGCCCTCTGGTTGTGCGGCTGCCATAGCAGCTGCCAGGGAAGGAGCCCGTGTATTGCTGCTGGAAGCTGCCACTGCTTTAGGCGGGATGGGTACCAATGGACTGGTACCTGCCTGGTGCCCCTTTTCCGACAGGACAAAGGTTGTATACCGGGGGATTGCCCTGGAGGTATTCGAGAAAGCAAAGGCGGGTATGAGGCATGTTGGAGCAGGAGACTTGGATTGGGTGCCGATTGATCCGGAAGTCCTGAAAAGAGTCTATGATGAAATGGTTGTGGATGCCGGTGTGACGGTTCTATTTTCCTCACAGGTGATTGCAGCTCCTAAGGCTCAGGGAAGGATAGAGTATCTGGTAACAGCCAACAAAGCAGGAATTACGGCGTATAAAGGGAAGGTGTACATTGATTGCACCGGGGATGCCGATATTGCTGCTATGGCAGGTTTGGATTTTGAGTTTGGTGAGGAGGGCAGTCATAAAGTACAGCCGTCCACCCATTGCTTTATGATTACGAATGTAGATGATTATTATTATCGCAACTCACCTTTTCTGCATATGCAGAACCCGGATTGTGCAGCCTATGAGATTGCAAGAGCAGAAAAATATCCGCTGGTAACGGATCCCCACTGCTGCAATTCCGTCATCGGACCAGGTGCCATAGGTTTTAATGCCGGACATATATGGGAGGTCGATGCAACAGAGCCATTCAGCGTTTCAAAAGCACTGATAAAAGGCAGGCAGCTGGCGTACCAATATCATCAAGGGTTAAAAGAATATCTTCCGGAAGTTTTTGGAGGCTCTTTTCTGGCTGCCACAGCTTTCTCAATGGGAATCAGGGAATCCAGGCGAATAATTGGGGAATATAAGCTCACCTTAGCGGACTATAAGGAACGCCGCTCGTTTCCGGATGAAATTGGACGCAATTGTTATTTCCTGGATGTTCATCACGGTCCTGAAGAGCGAGAGAGCATTCTTAAAGGGGAGAAAAATGGGGAGGAAGGCTGGGAGGCATATGGTGACGGTGAATCCCATGGCATTCCTTACAGAAGCCTGATTCCCCAAAACCTTGGAAATCTTCTCGTGGCAGGCAGGACGATAGCCTGCGAGCATATCATACAGGGCAGTATAAGAGTAATGCCCGTATGTATGGTGACAGGACAGGCAGCTGGAACAGCTGCAAGGCTGGCAGCCAGGAAAGAAAACATGGATGTAAGAGAGGTTGATATCAGCGAATTAAGAGAAATCCTTCAAAGAAATGGAGCTTTCCTTCAGTAATGGAAGCAGCATAACTATTTTCTCCTGGGATTTTTGGGAAACCAGCCCTTCTCCACTCGCTTCTCCTGCTCGAACAGCTCTTTGATGCTCCAAAAGCAGGAAAAGCCGGTTACGCCGAAAATAGCAGAGAAAAAAGTATGAGCAGTAAAATAGGAAGCAGCCAGGAACAAAAGGCCTGCCAGGATAAATACAGGATAGATTCTCCTGGAAAAATAATATTCTGCCTTAATTACAATGGGATGAAACAGCCCGATCAGTAAAAAGGAGCATAAACCGATTAGTATTCCAAGCACTGAGTATCACCTCGCTTTCTTTTTTTGTTGGATATGGGATAATTTTATGAATCATATTAATTAAATTAGCTCTTAAAAAGAAAATATCAGGTTATTCTATGAAAATCAAGAGATAATAAGAACAGATAAGAGTTTTACCAGGTATACAGTAAATGCAGGAAGGTATTAAAAAAGTATAACGTTAGTCATTTTTTAAGTATTACTTTCTTGTGTTTGCTGTGTTATCTGCTATTTTTATAACAGACAGAGGGATTCTAAATGTACTGGATAAAGCCTGCTTATGCATCGGCTTTTTTTATTTTCCGTAGTTTGTTCGATGACAATACCTGTGTACAACTCTGTAAGGAAGCTGCTGAGGCTGAACACAAGTGCTTCTTTTCAAGATCCGTACAGGTGTAGTTTCTGTTCTGAAAAAGTCAGTTATAGGTGGAGGGGATACGAGATTCTACTTTACGTGTATTCTATAAAACCTTATCGAAAATCACATTGATTTTTGCTTTCAAACATGCTACAATGTAAACCGATTATGTAAGAGAAAGGTTGTGATGTTAGGGTTGGAGAAAAAGCTGGCTTTGTATGGCTTTAACAACCTCACAAAAACACTTAGCTTCAACATCTATGATGTTTGCTATGCAAAAAGTGAGAGAGAGCAAAAGGATTATATTGCATACATTGATGAACAATATAATTCCGAAAGATTAACAAAAATCTTATGTGATGTAACAGAGATGATTGGGGCACATATACTTAATATCTCGAAACAGGATTACGATCCTCAGGGTGCATCCGTAAATATTTTGATTGCAGAGGGAGATTTATCTTCAGAGCATATCGATGAATCATGCAACCAGGGTAAATACACGGATCATTTAAGAGATACGGTACATGCACACCTGGATAAAAGTCATGTTACAGTCCACACGTTTCCGGAGTATCATCCTGATAACTCCATATCCACTTTTCGTGTAGATATTGACGTATCTACCTGCGGCGAAATATCACCGCTTAATGCGCTGGATTATCTGATTGGTAGTTTTGACTCGGATATCATTACCATTGATTATAGAGTCAGGGGCTTTACCAGGGATGTTGAGGGCAAAAAATACTACATCGATCATGATATCACTTCGATTCAGGATTATATTGACGATGTAACACTGACCAAATACGACGCAATTGATGTGAATGTATATCAATCCAATATTTTTCACACAAAGATGCTCATTAAAGAAATTGAACTGCAGAATTATCTTTTCAATCTGGATGTGTATGAGTTGACGCCCAAGCACAGGCTTGAGATTACCAGCAACCTTCGCAAAGAGATGATAGAGATATTCAGCGGTATGAATATATATTAGTGAAGGAGGGAATGACATGAATTTACTCCTTCAGCAAAAAGCGCCTATTTTTGAAGCTTTGAAAAAGCATAAAGGGAACAGGGTAGTACCCTTTGATGTTCCCGGTCATAAAGGCGGAAGAGGAAACAAGGAGCTGACAGAATTTTTAGGTGAGAGCTGTATGAAGGTGGATGTGAACTCCATGAAACCTTTGGACAACCTTTGCCATCCTACTTCTGTAATTCGTGAAGCAGAGCAGATAGCAGCCGATGCTTTTGGAGCAGAGGCCGCCTTTTTTATTGTAAACGGTACGACTGCAGCGGTACAGGGAATGATTATGTCTGTGTGTAAAGCAGGTGATAAGATAATTATGCCCCGTAACGTTCATCGCAGTGCCATAAATGCACTGGTTGTATGTGGTGCAATACCGGTTTACGTAAACCCTGGTGTAAATAAAGAACTTGGAATACCACTTGGAATGTCCTTAGAGGATGTGAAGCAGGCAATTTCTGAGAATCCTGATGCCAAGGCAATTCTTGTGAATAATCCAACTTATTACGGTGTCTGCTCCGACCTTAGAGGAATCGTTTCCTTTGCTCATGAGCAGGGGGTCAAAGTATTGGTGGATGAGGCACATGGAACCCACTTTTATTTTGGTGATAATATGCCGGTTTCTGCTATGGCAGCAGGTGCTGATATGGCGGCAGTCAGTATGCACAAAACTGGAGGGTCTTTGACACAGAGCTCTTTTCTCTTATGTGGGGAAAGTATGAATCCACACTATGTAAGACAGGTGCTTAATCTGACCCAGACCACCAGCGGTTCTTATCTTTTATTGGTATCACTGGATATTGCAAGAAAAAATCTAAGTCTGAATGGCAGGGAACTTTTTGCAAAAACCGTAAAATATGCAGAATATGCAAGAACTGAGATCAATAAGCTGGAAGGTTATTATGCTTTTGGCAATGAATTGATTGATTACAATTATATTTTTGATTTTGATCCCACTAAGCTGTCTGTTCACACCAGAAATGTGGGATTGGCCGGTATTGAGGTCTATGACCTCTTAAGAGATGAATATGGTATCCAGATTGAATTCGGTGATATCAGCAATTTCCTGGCCATTATTTCTGCCGGCGATCGTGCCATGGAAATAGAGCGGCTGATTGCTTCTCTTTCTGAGATTAAGAGACTTTATGGCAAAGAAGATCAATCCGGAATGTTCGATCATGAATACATTAATCCGGATGTGGTAATTGCGCCTCAGCAGGCATTTTACAGTGAAAAGACACCTCTTCCCATTAAGAAAACGGTAGGTAAGATCTGCGGAGAATTTGTAATGTGTTATCCGCCTGGCATTCCTATCCTGGCACCCGGTGAAAGAATTACGGGGGATATCGTTGATTATATTCTTTATGCCAAAGAGAAGGGCTGCCTTCTAACCGGTACAGAGGATATGGCAGTTAACAATATCAATGTAGTGGACGCACAATATGCAGGTGCAGGAATGGAGTAAAAATGGAACTTTGGTATACGGAAAATCATACAGAGGAAGCACGTTTCTCAATTAAAATCGATAAACAGCTGGTAAGCTTACAAAGCGATTTTCAACGAATTGATATTTTTGAGTCCAAAGAGTTTGGAAGGATTCTTACCCTGGATGGTTATCTTATGGTGACAGAAAAGGATGAGTTTATTTACCATGATATGATAACACACGTACCTATGGCGGTTAACCCGGATATTAAGAAGGTTCTGGTAATCGGTGCGGGAGACGGAGGAACGATAAGAGAGCTTCTTCGTTATAAAGGAATTCAGCACATTGATATGGTGGAGATTGATGAAGAGGTTGTTAAGCTGTGTAAAGAATATCTTCCACGTACAGCCTGTGGACTGACAGACCCTAAGGTACATTTATTTTTTGAAGATGGACTTAAATTTGTCAGGGGAAAAGAAGGTGAGTATGACCTTATCATTGTTGATTCAACGGATCCCTTCGGACCTGGTGAAGGTTTATTTACCAAAGAATTCTACGGGAACTGTTACAGAGCCCTGAAGGAGGACGGAATCCTTGTTAACCAGCATGAGAGTATGTATTACTCTTCATATGCAGCGTCCATGATAAGAGCTCATCAGAGAATTCATGATACCTTTCCTGTGGCCAGGATTTACCAGGCTCATATACCAACCTATCCGTCAGGTCATTGGCTTTTTGGTTTTGCTTCCAAGAAATATGACCCGGTGAAGGATTTAAAAGCGGAAGAATGGAATAAATTAGGGTTAAAAACCAGATATTATAATACAGAACTCCATTTGGGTTCCTTTGCAATTCCGAATTATATTAAAGAGCAATTGAATGAGTCTGACCAATAACTTAAAAATGAATGATACAAAGAGCATTAGACGAAAAGCAGTTAAGCTCATATAATCCATACTAATATAAATAAAATCAGTTGATTTAGCCAATATATTTTACCTACACAAAGGAGGGCCTATTATGTCAAAAGCATTAATTATCGGTGCCGGTGGAGTAGCCGGAGTAGTAATCCACAAATGCTGCCAGAACCCCGATGTATTTACAGAAATCCTTCTTGCAAGCAGAACTGTTTCCAAATGTGATGCCTACAAGGAAAAAATTGAGAAGGAACAGGGAAGCAATCCCCTTTACGGAAAAGACCAGTTTACAAAAATTACGACGGCTCAGATAGATGCTGATAATACACAGGAACTGATTGCGCTGATTGAAGGCTATAAGCCGGATATTGTAATTAACGTAGCATTACCTTATCAAGATCTCACTATTATGGATGCCTGCCTGGCAACAAAGACTGATTATCTGGATACAGCGAATTATGAGCCTCTGGATACCGCAAAATTCGAATATAAATGGCAGTGGGATTACAGGGAAAGATTTGAGAAAGCCGGTATTACAGCTGTACTTGGCTGCGGCTTTGACCCTGGTGTTACGGGAGTATTCTCCGCTTATGCCATGAAGCATGAGTTTGATGAAATACATCAGATAGATATTTTGGATGCTAACGCAGGCGACCACGGATATCCTTTTGCTACTAATTTTAATCCCGAAATCAATATTCGTGAAGTTACTGCAAACGGCAGCTATTTCGAAAACGGAGAATTTATTGAAACAGAGCCTATGTCCATTAAGCGTGTTTATGATTTCCCTGAAATCGGCGAAAAGGATATGTATTTGTTACATCATGAAGAAATGGAATCCCTTGCGCTTAATATAAAAGGAATTAAGAAAATCCGTTTCTGGATGACCTTCTCTGAAAGATACCTGACTCATTTAAGAGTACTGGAAAACGTAGGTATGACTTCAATCGAGCCGATTGAGTTCGAAGGAAAACAGATTGTACCCCTGCAGTTCTTAAAAGCAGTGCTTCCTGATCCTGCATCCTTAGGACCCAGAACGAAAGGAAAGACCAATATCGGCTGCATTTACCAGGGTGTAAAAGACGGCAAAGAAAAGAAGTATTATGTATATAATGTGTGTGACCATGAGGAATGCTACAAAGAAGTCGGTTCTCAGGCAATTTCTTATACAACCGGTGTACCTGCAATGATAGGAGCCATGATGGTCTTAAAGGGACTCTGGAAGAAACCTGGTGTATACAATGTTGAGGAGTTCAATCCCGATCCTTTCATGGAGGAGTTAAATCGCTGCGGACTGCCCTGGAAAGAA
This sequence comes from Anaerocolumna sp. AGMB13020, assembly GCF_033100115.1. Classification (NCBI taxonomy): domain Bacteria; kingdom Bacillati; phylum Bacillota; class Clostridia; order Lachnospirales; family Lachnospiraceae; genus Anaerocolumna; species Anaerocolumna sp. AGMB13020. The sequence continues at coordinate 5,529,918 of NZ_CP136910.1, forward strand.
ACACATACACCTGATTTGGTGGATTAATACACAGTAACCTTTACAATCAGTTGGCGATAAAAGGTTCAGCACACGAGGTATGAACAGTATTTTCAAAGAAGTTCAAGATGTATTCCCAGGAATTCATTTTGAACTTCTTCGTACATTGTTAAGTCATGTAGCTTTGACTGAAAACTCATTTAACGGTTGTAAGGTTCCGCTTCGTGCGTATTGTACGCAATATTGGATACTAATTTGGACTGGCATTAAAGACTGGCTGAACGCCTGCAATAGTGAAATAACAGCTTGTGTTAAACTCTGCAATGATGTAAGCCTGCTACCTGGCGGAGAACCTCTGTGGCTTGAGCCTTTGCAGTGCTAAAAGCATATATCCGGCACTGATATTAACAAATTTATCCAAAACACAGTGCCAGTCGTAATGAATATTTAAGAAAGGATGCCATGCAGGCGACTCTTCGTCTGTTTCGATATGGCAATACTGCTTTGGCAGTATAAAGGGGTAGAATAATGTCCGATGTATTAAACTTTGATCCGAAGAGCTTAAAAACACCGGTTTATATAATGGATGAAACTCTTCTGAAGAAAAATCTTGAAACTTTGAAGTATGTAATTGATAAAACCGGCTGTAAGATACTTCTCGCTCAAAAAGCCTTCTCCATGTTTTCTGTCTATCCCCTGATCGGAAATTATCTGCAGGGAACCACTGCCAGCTCGCTCTATGAGGCGAAGCTTGGAAGAGAAGAGATGGAGGGTGAAGTGCATATTTTTTCACCCGCTTACAGAGAAGATGAAATGGAGGAGATTATTTCACTCAGTGACCATATTGTATTTAATTCTTTTACTCAATGGAAAAAGTACAGAGCTTTGGTTGAAGGCAGTGACAGGCATATCTCCTGCGGAATCCGCATCAATCCGGAATATTCTGAAATTGAGACAGATATGTATAATCCTTGCTTTACCGGTTCCAGAATGGGTGTAACCTTAGAGCAGTTTGAACCTGAGGAGCTAAAAGGAATAGAAGGGTTGCATTTTCATACAATGTGTGAGCAGAATTCCGATGTGCTGAAACGAACCTTGCAGGTAGTAGATGAGAAGTTCGGCTCTTATATAGCAGGAATGAAGTGGATTAATTTCGGAGGCGGACACCACATAACCAGAAAAGATTATGATCTGGATATACTGATTGAGAGCATTCTTTTTATTAAGAATAAATACAACGTGGAAGTTTATTTAGAGCCTGGTGAAGCAGTGGCTTTAAATACCGGTTTTCTGGTTGCCAGAGTCCTGGATACTTTAAAGAATGGAATGGACCTGGCTATTCTGGATACTTCTGCAGCCTGCCATATGCCCGATGTACTGGAAATGCCCTACAGACCGGAGGTAATAGGTGCCGGAAAACCCGGAGAATATGCTTATACATACCGTCTTGGGGGCCCAACCTGCCTTTCCGGCGATGTGATTGGTGAATATTCCTTTAAGGAACCGCTGCAAGTAGGGGATACATTGGTTTTTTGTGATATGGGGCATTATACTATGGTTAAAAATAATACCTTTAACGGAATGGGACTTCCCTCCATTGCATTGTGGAGCCCGGATAAAGGCACTCAGCTCATTAAGGAGTTTGGTTATGAGGATTTCAAGATGAGGTTATCCTAGAAATTATCTTTTTTAGATATAATTCTATATTTTGCAGGCAGAGAATGAGTACAAATTTTCTGCCTGTTTTTGTTTGCAATTAATTTGTCCTATTGACATGAGGTCTCATGTCGTAATATGCTGAAATAAGTAAGGTGTGTTACTGGAATAATGATATAGCATAAATTGGGGATTCTAATAGCAGAAAGTATTATGAATGCAGAAAGTATTATGAATGCAGAAAGTATTATGAAACGCTTACGTTTTATGTAATGCAATGATATGAAAGAAGGAGAATAACATGAGTGATAATATTATGAAATCGTATTTTGATGTACTGCCGTTATTAAAGGATCTGGTACAAGAAGATATAGCAGTTTCTATAACAGATAATGAGAAATTTCTGGCATATTGGCCCAATCCCATATTACCCTTACAATTACAGGTTGGAGATGTAATTCAACAAGAGGATCCTTTACGTCTGGCAATGAGAAACAAAAATGTGATCTCCCAGATAGTTCCAAAAGAAGCCTTGGGAATAGTGTTTCAGGCAATCTGCTATCCCATTCTTGATGAAGCTGGTAAAGTGCTTGGTGCTGTAGGGATAGCTAAGAGCCTGGAGAAACGTTCTGAATTGCAGAATTCAACAGAGATAATATTTAATTCTTTACAGCAGATTAATTCTAGTATCGAAGAAATTGCTTCTGGTTCCGTGCAGCTTAAAGGAACCATTTCAGAGGTAGTTGATACGACGAAAGCAGCAAAACAAAAAATTAATGATACCGATATGATCCTGTCTACAATTCAAAATATTGCTTCTCAGTCTAATCTCCTGGCATTAAATGCCGCTATTGAAGCAGCAAGAGCCGGAGAAGCCGGCAGAGGATTCAGTGTAGTAGCAGATGAAGTCAGAAAGCTGGCACAATCAAGCTCTGATTCTGCCAAGAAAGTATCTGCTACTTTAAGTGAAATTAAGAACTATATTGAAAAAATCGAACAGCAGATCCATAACTCCAATATTATAGCTGAATCCCAGGCAGCCTCCACAGAAGAAATCACTTCCGTAACAGATGAAGTAACCAATTCCTCAAGAACATTACGTGAGCTTGCTAAAATTGTTTAAAGACTTAGTTGCAGATCAAAAAGAATATTACTGATGATTTCTTGTCAGGCTTTCAAGGTTAATGTCCATAAGATGAACGGTGCTCCAGAAGAGATAAGAGATTTATGGCAGCAGACAGATAGTTTATCTTAAAGCATTGTACGAAAGAAAGCCTGACAATCTCAGTTAGACTAATTATTGTTATACTAATTTATTATGACAAATAGCACCCTGATAATCATCTTGTTTCACCAGGATATCCTGTAACAGAAGTGCAGCTTCTGTCTTATTACCAAGTCCTAAATTACCTAAAGCACGCAGATAATTACAGTACTGGATGTTTCGTAACTGTATATTATCCTGGAACACTTCGATTTCCGGCAGTGACACGGCAAAGAAATCATAGGACACTTTATCAAATAAGTGTTTCTCGCCGTAAATTATCAACTGGTGATATGCTTTTAAGGCAGCATTTTCCCTTTGGAGGGCTTTATTTGCCAGTCCCTGGTAGAAAATAAAATCAGATGGCTGATCGTTATAGTACAGCACACTTCCCGGTTCTGTTGGTCCTGTTGCTGCAAGCTCGAAATATTTCTTTGCCTCTTCCTCCCTTCCCAGTTTACGATAGGACACACCTAAATAATAATGAGCTTCATTGTCCGCTACATTGGGCAATTTACCTTCTCCCAAATTCTCAGGATAATTAAGAGAAGCAGTTAATAAAGGCAAGGCGTCCTCCGGTTTATTTGAATTTATTAAACTGACAGCAGATTGAATCAAAGCATACCGGTACTGGGAGCTGACCTTTCCTTCTCCACCTTCCCAGGGATGGAAACGATGGGAAGTCAATGCTTTAATAGCCTCCTCGTATTGTCCGGTACAATTAAGCAGTGTGATATAGCGCAGATATAGATCATCACGGGATTTGGTCACGGAAAGATCTGATTCCAGCATTTTCAGACGTTCCTTTACCGGTATATTTGCTTTTGCTGCCAATTGGTCATATTCCAGGAGAAATCTCGGATATTTACGATCAAGACTAAGAGCTTTATTCATGGCTTTCAATGCCTTTTGATTATCTTTTTCTTTGTTAAAGTAAGCAATAGCCAGGTTTCGGTATGCCATGGACAGAGAGTCTTTTTGAGTAACAGCGGTTTCCCAGTGATAAACAGCCTGTTCATACTGTTTTTTATCATAAAGGAGATTTCCCAGGTAAAAATGTGCCATTGGAGCAGTTTTTAGTAATTGGATTCCATGTTCTAAAATTTTAATTTCTTCAATCCGGTTAGGGAAGCAGTAGTCTCCGGGGCAGCCCTCCGCTCTTTCATAGAAGGCAGCAGCTTCTTTTGTTAAGCCCAGTTTATATTTGGCATAACCTTGATAGCTGAATAAAAGAGGATTATTGTCCTGGCATAAGGATAATAGTATTACCGCATCTTCATATAAGCCCGCATTGATGTAATCAAGAGAAAGGGTTAGGTAATTGTGCGCTTCCTGACGCATTCTCTCTATAAAGAAAGCGAGAGAGTTATCCTGCAGGGCTTTCTCAAAAATACAACCCATATATAAGGGATCTATCACAAGACTTTCTTCCAGGAATATTTTATTCTCTCTGGAGAGTTTACGAAGCAGTGCTGCTTTCAGATTTCTACTTTTCATATTATGCCAGTTATGAAGCATGGATTTTTCTGCAAATTCCAGAGCTTCTTCGTAACAGGCTTTTCTGGCAGAAAGGCAGGAAAGCCAGTAGAAACCTGCACTCATGGTTTCAGCGCTCCAGGTGGATTTATAAAAGGCATCATATGCCAGATCTTCTTTGTCTACTGCTGCGAGGGCAAGACCCAGGTTGAAATAGCACTCCCCGGAATAAGGGTTAGGATTCTTCCAGGTCTGTTTCTTGATGGCTGCTTCGAAGTAAGGGATACTTTCTTTTAGAAAACCCCGTTTATATAAGAGAAGGCCATATCCGTTATTTATTCTGATATCCGTAGTATCGCGTCTTAAACCTTCCAGATAGTAATCGGCAGGATCATAAGTGGCATGACGGTATTGTTCCAGATGAGAAGCGGCCAGATATAACTCTTCAAGAGATTTCATATCAGCAGGCGCTTTCATGGGTTCAGCTGCTTCCGGAATGGGTTTTAATTCTTTTTCATACAACTTATAACTTACCAGGGTTTTATTATCGCAGTTGACAGTGATACTACAGTCTGATAGCTTTTGGGGTGCTGTAAACACTACTGTAAGACATTTCTCCGGTGTGAGATTGGCCGTGGTCTCTGATAATATCTGGTCGCCGACCGTCACTTTAACAGAGGATTGATTGTAAATACCGCTGACATATACTTTTAAGATTGCCGTACCCTCCTGGCCTTGTTCCAGGCTTACTGCAGCATCTTTGGTTGCATTGCCAACCCTGCCTACACCTTTATAAGGCATAAAATACTGGACAAAGGTTTTTTCCTCGTGAGGTTTCAGCCAGGTAAAATCAGGCTGGTTGTCTGTAAATACACCAGTCATTAATTCAATATAAGGTCCGTCACTGTCGGTGAGATTATTATCCCAGGTTCTTCCAAAATCACCATTTCCCCAAGTCCACTGCTTCTTGCCGGGAGAAAAATGATGATCAGCTACATGAAGCAGACCAGCTTCTCTTTTCTCGTCATAATTACCGATAAAGTCGTAGTCAGAATGGGCAGCCATATAGGAAGTAGGTACTTTGACATTTTTGTAACGTGATATATCCACGCCGGCAGAATAGTCACATTTATAATATTCACCTGTTGCTATAGGGAAGGTTGATACAGCACGTTTTCCATGATCCATTACTGCATTCACATCGGGAGGGAATACGGAGTAAGTATCATCGTTAACAGGCACGGCAGGATTAGCCCACCAAAGAAAGGTTTGCGGCAGATCAGTAGGATTGTAGAGCTGTCCTTTTATTTCGATGTATGCTTTTTCGGGATAGAGTGTAATAGCGGCCATTCCCTTGGTACCATACATTTTATCAATTTCGCTGATAAAAACCGTAGAAGAGCCGTCCTGGTTCTCACAAAGAGAATAGTCTACCGGTGAATAAGTAGAGGGCCTGTGGTGCTGCGGCCAGTTAAACTCGATACCGCCGGAGATCCAAGGACCGGTAAGACCGACCAGTGCCGGCTTGATCACGTGATTGTAATAGACAAAATCATATCCGTTGGTTTTATCATAAGCACGCTGTATTCTGCCTCCGAGCTCCGGCAGAATCATAATTTTTAAGTACTCATTTTCAAGAAATACAGCTTTATAACTAACTTCTTCTTTCACATCTGAGATTTTTTCTGTTACTGGCAGAGGATATACCTTACCGGTACTTCCCTGATAGGCTCTTCTTTCAAGGAATAGAGGACTTTTCTCTGGGGGATGTACTTTGTAAGTAGGTATGATTAGGATCTCTTCCCAGAGCTTAACTTTATTTATTGAATTCATGTAATACTCCTTCCTATTATTATAAGGGTTTGATGATAATATCATGTTTTGATTCTACCTCAAAATTGAGACTCTATAAATGGCATATCGTAATAAAAGATGGACAATATTCCACCAATATGCTATGTTTACGATATGAGCATATTTGATGATAAAAAGAAAGACGGCTTCAAAGGAGAGCGAATGATCGTGATTCCGACAGAAGCCTTTAAGGATTATACGGAGCATCCTCAGATTAGAAGACTATACCTAACGGATGTAGGTTATTTCCCCCAGGCAGAACATCATTACAGGGAAAGGAAGGATGGAATAGAAGAGTACATTTTTATGTACTGTATGGAAGGCAGCGGAATAATAGAAATAGAGGGAAAAGAATATAGTCTTAAAGATAATGAGGCATTTTGTATTCCAAGGCTCAAAGGACATAAATATTATGCTTGTCCGGACAGGCCCTGGAGTATTCTTTGGGTGCATTTTAAAGGGGAGGATATCACCTATTACCCTCTGGAGGAATGTATTACAATAAAGTTTGGCTCCAATCATGCCGGTAATCGTATGCTGTTTCTGTTTGAACTATTGTTCCGTGTATTGGAGGGAAATTATACACTTGGTAACTTTATATATATTTCACAAGTGCTATCCTTAATACTGGCTGAGGCATATAACCGGGAAAAACAGCATACGGCCCTGGACCAGAACAGACATGTAACTGACGTCATTAAATATATGTACCAGCATATGAATGAAGAATTATCCCTGGAGCAGATTGTGGAAGCGTTTAATCTTTCAAAGAGCTATCTGAATGCGGTATTTAAGAAACATACCAGCCATTCGCCAATGGACTTTTATATTCAGCTTAAGATGAAGGAGGCTTGCAAACTCCTTCGTGCCACAGATTCGTATATCTATGAAGTGGCTCTTAAATTAGGCTACAAGGACCAGTATTATTTCTCAAGAATCTTTAAAAAGGTTGTAGGTATTTCACCCAAAGAATATAAGAATAGTGAATATTTTCATTTTGAGAAGGATGGCAGGCTGAATGGTAACAGAAGATAAAAAGTACAGGCAAATGATAAATTTCTATAAATTATAATTTAATTCTTTTTTAGGAAAGGCACTTAATAACAGTAAGAGGCATAGATTAATTATAAACCCCTATTATTGAGGTGCTTTTGCAGTGAAATCTTTTCCAAAGCCACTGAGCGCCAAGGAAGAAACGGAAATCCTTTGCCGTTGTATGGAAGGAAGCAAAGAAGCAAGGGATATCCTGATTGAACGTAATCTCCGTCTGGTAGCACATATTGTAAAAAAATACAATTCGGCGGATAGAGAAATAGATGACTTAATATCCATTGGCACAATTGGTTTAATAAAAGCAATCGATACCTTTGACCCGGATAAAGGAATACGGCTAGCCACCTATGCTTCTAGGTGTATAGATAATGAGCTTCTGATGATGTTAAGGAGCGGTAAACGACAGGCGAAAGAAGTTTATCTGTATGAACCTATAGGTTCCGATAAGGAAGGGCATGAAATCAATCTTCTGGATATTATTGAGAGCTCTGAATCAGACATTATCGAAGAAATAGAATTGCAAGGTAATGTTAAGCGTCTGTATGAGTTGGTAAATAAGGTTCTGAATAAAAGAGAGCGGCAGATTATTGAGATGCGGTACGGATTGAATTCACAGGAAGAGATTACACAAAGGGAGATAGCCAGTAAAATAGGTATTTCCAGATCTTATGTTTCTAGAATTGAGAAGAAGGCATTAAAGAAATTAAGAGAATATTTTGATAAAGAATACCGGGATCCATATTAATGATATAAAGTAAAAAAGAAAGGTGCTGTTTCCAAACGTATATAATAGTCTGGAAACAGCACTTTTATCTATTTTATAGCTTATGATGAGTAGTTCGAAGTCAAGTGAAAGGCCATGCTGCAATCACCAGGAATTTATGGATTTACTCTGCGAATTTCTTTAAAGACAAAAGGTTTTACCTCTTTATTGTTTAAAAGAGTTACTTCAGCAGCAGTTGCAGGCTGATCAGGAAGTTCTGCCTCTGCTTCCTTCCCATAAGCACCGGACCCCTCCACAAATTGATTCATGATCACGTTCATACTATTGGAGAGCTTATCAAGGTTAAAGTCATATTCGGTCATTTTGCTGTAGATATCGTCATTATCCGATAGATTTGCATGGAATTCAGTTGCATTCTTAAAGAATTCACGGACCATTTTGCTGTACTCATTCTGGCGCTGTTCCATAAGCTCATTCATTCTGACACTGTTTTCATTTACCAGCTTATAAAATTCTCTCATCTGATGGTGCATATAATCCATAACTTCTTTTCGCATTCTCGTCATATCCTTATAAGCCTGTAAGGTAACAGCAGAAGAGTGCTTCAGATTCTGCTCCCTGGATTCTGTGATATTCGCTGCGGCCTGTTCCTCAAGGGAGGCAGTTGATATTACAAGCTCCTCCTTTAGCTGCTCGATTTCAGTCCTTGCTTTATCCAGCTCTTCGGATGCAGCAATCAATTCATAAGACTTATCAGCAAGAGCTCTTTCCAGTAAAGCTTTGTTTTCTTTCTCTTTCTCTAGCTGCGACTGTAAACTTTCCATAAAGGAATAATCCACTAGACTGCTTGCATCAGCATTTTGCAGCTGTAGTTCAGAGATATGTGCATTTAAGGTATCATTCTGCTGCTGTAAAAGAGTAAGCTGCTCTTTTAATTCAGAATATTTCTGGGTATAGTCCGTTACTTCCTGTGAGAGTGAAGCTGTCTGGGATAAAAGCTCGTCCTTTTCATCGTTTAGCTGTTTGAGTTCTTCTTCAAGTTTCTTTACATCAGCTTCTAAGAGATTGGCTTTCGCACCATTGGTCTCGTTATTCTTAACCTGTGTTTTTAATGTTGTGATAGTACCGTTCAAGCTCTCGTTTTCTTCACGAAGAGTATTTAACATTACATCAACCTCAGATACGCTATAACCAAATAAGCCTTTTTTCATAACAATTATCCCTCCGCTAAATTAGATTGGTTTAATTGGGTTACAATTATAACATCTACAATTAAAACATCTATCAGTTATATTGATATATTTATAAACAAACTATTTTTTCGCTTCATCGATTACGTTTATAATCTTATCGTAAGTTATAATATTTGTCAACCAAAGACAAAAAATTCCATAAACTACATTGGAAGATAAAAGTTAACATATCATTCTGTAAATCCAGAAAATAATATTCCGTAAAGAACGTATGTCCGGTTCATGCGACATAATATGATAAGTAAAGACTTTTTACTTAAAAAATCATGAAAAATTGTATTTGTAAATAGTCAATTAGGCTTGAAATCAGAGAATATTTATATTATAGTTAGGTTCAGGATGAAATTGAAGTATTCTTTTACAGGAGTGAAAATATTAATATGAGCAGCATCCTAATTGTAGGAAGTTACGGTTCGTTTACCAACGAACTGATAAATAAGTTTTATAAAGAAAATTGGCGTATTTATACATTAATCTGTAATAAAAAGCTTATTAAGCCTGCTCATGTGTTCGAACAATATGTGTTTAAATACGATAGCGACAGCGTAAGAACGCTTATTAACAGCAGCCGCCCGGATGTTATCCTTTTTACAGGTGCCTATGACCCTTATTATAAATGGGAAGACGAGAGTGCGGTGGAGGACTCCTTAAACTATGTGACAGGTCTCAGCAATCTCTTGATGAGCGCGGCAATGCTTGGTACAAGACATTTCATTTATATATCCTCCGAAAAAGTTTTTGAGGATGAATATATCATTGATATCAAGGAGGATTTACAAACCTCACCCAACAGTGTGAAAGGGATGACAATATCACAGGGTGAGAATCTGGCAATGCATTTTAAACAGACCACGCAAATGGAAGTAAGTGTAATTAGATTAGCCGGTATGTATGGTATACCTGCAGATCGTAAAGCCTGCAGAGATATTTATTCGGGGATGTGCCTAAAAGCTCTGGTTTCAGGGCGTTTACAGGTTAATGCCAAGAAAGGGCTGTCGGCTTTGTTTGTAAAGGATGCAGTAGAAGGCTTATTTCTTCTAGTAAACGCACCAGAGAGAAAGCATGTTATTTATCATATCTCGTCTCTGGAAGAAGTGACAGAGGATATCATAGCCAGACTGATACAGGAAAAGCTATCGAACCAGATTGATATTGTAGATCAGACAGTTGGCCTTAAGAGCAGGCTTATTCTGTCAAACAGCAGATTTCTTGAAGAGTTTCCGCTGGAAATCAGAAACAGCTATAAGGACATAATTCCACAGATTATTATGTACATGAACAGACATAAGAATTTGTTTTTGCATAGTGATGAGAAATATCAGGGCAAGGGGTTAGGGCATCGTGTACTCAGGGTACTAAAAAAAGCTTTTCCTTTCTTAGAAAGCCTGGTATTTTTTATACCTTTTTTTATTCTGAACAATCAAACGGTAGGAAATGATTATTTCGGCGGGATTAATTTCTATTTACTTTATGTACTTTTATTTGCAGTGATTCACGGCAGGCAGCAGGCTATTTTAGCATCGCTGCTCAGTGTTATAGGTTATTGTTACCGGCAGTTATATTCAACTTCCGGCTTTTCCTTATTAATAGATATCAATACTTACATCTGGATCGCGCAAATTTTTGTTGTAGGGCTTACAGTGGGACATTTAAAGGATAAGTTTCGGGATATGGAAGCTGATAAAAACGAGCAGATAGATTTTATGTCAGAGCGGCTGAATGATATAACCATAATCAATTCCAGTAATATAAAGATCAAGAACTATTATGCTGAAAAAATCATCAGCAGCACGGAAAGTATCGGCCGTATCTATGATATAACCTCAAGACTCGATAAGGCTGCTACAGGTGAAGTACTGTTTGCCGCTTTGGATACACTGTCAGAAATCATGAATACACCCAATGTATCAATATATCTGGTATCAAATACTTCTTATTGCCGCCTTGCTACTGCCTCCAGTGAGAAAGCACGTTCTCTTGGAAAATCAGTTTCTATGGGAACATACCATGTGATCTTTGATGTATTGAAAGAAAAGCAGGTATATATAAATCGCACATTAGACAGTAATCTGCCAATGATGGCCAGTGCGTTATTTGATGAAAAGGAGAATATGAGAATTGTTATATTCCTGTGGGAGATACCTTATGAACAGATGACCTTATATCAGGCAAATCTTCTTACGATTGTCGGAGCATTGGTTTATTCGGTAGTCGTTCGGGACGCCGACTATCTGGATGCTCTGGCTTACCGCCGTTATATTTCGGATACGGCTATTCTGCAGGAATCCGCTTACCACGAAATGCTGGAGATTTATAAGCAGGCCGCCAGGAAGGGTTATGCGGATCTATGTGAGTTCTATGTTCATGCGGGAAGTAAGCCTCTGAAAGAGCTTAGCGATACGATCAAACCTCTGCTTAGAGAAACGGATTATATTGGCGCAATGGCAGACGGAAGTCTGGCAATCCTTCTTACAAATACCAATGAGACAGAATCGGTCTATGTAAGAAAACGTCTGGAAGAGAAGAATATTAAAACCTATTTGGAAAAGGAGCTATGAGAACAGTATGAATACAGCAGGACTTTGGCCTGTTCTGATAATTTTAACAGGGAACTCTATCCTGGCATTTATCATCTTTATCGCAGCCTTCTTTCAAAAAAAGGGACAGAAAAGCACTGCGTTCATGTTATCCTGGTTTCTGTTCATTGTACCGCTTTTTGGCCTTATCTATATATTGCTTGGCCAATTCTTTAAATACTTAAACAGAAAGAAAAATGTTGATATGAGCGATATAAGCTTCAACCAGAACAGAGAGAAACTTATATTGCCGCCAGACAGTGAAACGGAGATGAATTACGTACCGATACAGGATGCTATGGCAGTCTCTGATACGGCAAGCCTTCGAAGACTCCTTCTTGATACTCTGAGAAACAACGCAAAGAAAACCGTATCCAGCATAGCAGTTGCAATGAACAGCAGTGATACCGAAACTTCCCACTATGCGGCTTCTATTATACTGGATGCCCTGTCGGAATGCCGTACCACGGCTCAGAATATGATTGATCAAATGCAGAAGCATCCGGAGGATGTTGAAATGAATCTGCTTACACTTGACTATATACATGAAATTCTTAATATGAAAATTATGAATGATATAGAGCAGAAATCTTATATCTATATTATGGACAATGTTGCAGAGAATCTATTTACACATAACCTCTGGTATATGACTGCCGCTCATTATTTGTGGATGACTGATTTTTTTATTTCTGTCAAAGACTATAATATGGCAGATAAATGGGTTACCAGAGCCGGTAAATACAGACCGGGGATGCTTGAGACTTATAAGGCTTATCTGCATCTGTATTTTGAACAGCAAAACAGAGCCGCTTTCTTAACTTGCCTGAATGAATTAAGAGAGACGAGCATCATAGCAGATGAAGAAATTATGAACCTGTTCCGCTTATATGGCGGAAAGAACGGATAAGGTAGAAAGAAAAGGGACAATGGTTTCTAGGCGAAATTACTTCACAATTCTTATATTAATGTTAATGGTATTTGGAATGTTCATGTTTGCCGGGGTATCTTCTAATATTCTATCAGATACCTCCACCAACCCTCAGGCAGAAGAGAGGGTTGCTATTAATGCTGTAGATACGGTAACCGCTGATTCCCTTAACCTGGATTCTATCAATACAGGACTGTCAGGAGAAGGCAGAACAGTACTTAATCCGGATAAGAAACTGCAAGTCTCTATTCTGTCAGGAGGGATAGAGGATACCACATCAAAGATGCTTATCCAGTGGTGCGTATATAACAAATATCTGTATAAGGTCTTTTATACCTTACCGAATACCACTGAATTAGCAGAGTTTGAAGTGGTACTGTTTGGCGACTATGAGATAACAGCCAGTGATACCAATACTCTGTATTCTTATGCAGAGTTGGGTAACACCATGATCTTTACAAGACTGCCTGATTACCAGCTTTTAAATTCTAACAGAAGACTGGCGGCTTTTTATGGTATCAGGGATAGTATTTCAGAAACGGTTACTGCAGATGGGATAAAGATATTTCCTGATTTTATGATCAATAAAGAAAGGATCTACCGAAAAGATGATTATTTTGGCCAACTGGATGATACAGAGGTAAGTATCCCCTATTATTCTCTGGCAGCAGGTTATGAGGTTTATTCTGTAGGGCTTTTAGAGAATCAGGAAGAACTTGGTATTGAAGATAAGGATTTACCACCGCTGCTATGGCGGACCACAACCAGCAAATCTTTTGTATGTGCAGTAAATTCTGAAATTTTTGATGGAATGACAATGCTTGGCGTACTGACCGGTTTTATGGCACATCTGGGGGAGTATTATGTTTATCCGGTGGTGAATGCCCAGACCATTTCCTTGATCAGCTATCCGTACTTTTCCAATGAGAACCAGGAGGCGATGCAGCAGCTCTACAGCAGAGATTCCGAAGGAGTAGCCAGAGATCTTCTATGGCCGAATGTGGTACAGATATTAAAGAACTATGGTGGTTCCTATAGTTTTTTCGCTGCGACTCAATTGGATTATCTGGATCAGACTGGACCAAAGAACGACTATATTGACTTTTATCTTCGGGAAATCGGCAAGCTTCCTGGTAATATGGGACTTTCCTTAGGACAGGTATCAGAAAAGGATAGTAAGGATATAATGGCAGAAAATGAGGATTTCTTTAAGAACAATCTTCCGGATTATATCTTTACTGCACTATTTTCTGCAGACATTAGCAGTGAAGAACTAAAAGATAGCCTCAATAGTGATTTTTATAAGGATATAAGCCTTGTGATGTCTGATTATGGAGAGGGTGAAAATATCTTGGAATTCTTAAAAGATAAGGTACTCTCCGTAAAATTCAATTTAAACGGGTATGAGCATGAAACCATGGATGACCTGCGGATGAGCAGTATAGAAAATATACTTGGCATGTGTAATATGAAAGTAGATATGACACGGGTCTTTTATCCGGAGGACAGCTCAGATGAATGGAATAATCTGAGTTTAAAATGGTCAAAAGGCAATACTTATTTTAGCGATTACAAAGCTTTTGATATGGTAACGGTAGGTGAGATGGAAAACCGTGCAAGACGCTTTCTGGCGTTGGATTATACACTGGAATACAATATCAATGATATTGCCATACAAATCGATCATTTCCAGGAAGAAGCTTATTTTATCCTCCGAACAAATAACAGACGCATAGATCATGTTGATAACGCAACTGCTCTGGCGATTTCCGATACAGCATACCTTATCAAAGCGGAGGCGGCTGATGTAACGATTCATATGTTTGAAGAAAATGTACTGAAAAAACCCCGGAATAATAAAACACTTCCAAGTAATCCGAAGTAGAAAGCATTTGGATGTGTCGAATAATACGTGGAAATTCATAAAGTGTTCAGTGAAGCGAATTATAATAAAATGAAATGATTTACTCTTTATAACGGTTAAAGGCAATGTGATTATAACTGTTAAACACCGACAGGTAAGTATGGTATAGCAAAAATCATAGCGGCTTTAGCGGTGCAAAACAGTGAAGGAAAAAATGTCAGGAAGGAGGTGCAGGCTTAAATGAAGGTATGTTTGATAGCAGAAGGCTGTTATCCTTATCTTGTTGGTGGTGTATCCAGCTGGATTCACAGCATAATTAAATTGTTTCCCAATATAGAATTCAATCTGATAACAATTATAGCAGACCGGAGTATCAGCGGTAAATTCGCATATCAGCTGCCGGACAATTTAACAGAGGTCCATGAAGTTTATTTGCAGGATGTGGACTGGATAGGAAAATATAATTATGGTAAGAAACCGGTAAAGCTTAAGAAAAAGGAAGAAGAAGCACTAAAGAGCCTGATTATTGGAAAAAACATTGACTGGATGACAGTATTTCATATGTTCAACCGGAAGAATATTTCCATTAACCATCTGCTAATGAGCCCGCAGTTCCTTGATATAACCAAGGAATATTATACACTTCGGTTTTCTGATATTACTTTTTCTGACTTTTTATGGACCATGAGGTCTATCTATCTTCCGTTGTTTTTTGCACTGAAATGCATGCCTCCCAAGGCAGATATCTATCATTGCGTATCTACCGGATATGCAGGAATTATTGGCAGTAAGGCCTTGTCTCTTTATTCGGGTGCTAAACTGCTCATCAGTGAACATGGGATTTACACCAGAGAACGGGAGGAAGAGATAATAAAGGCCAAATGGGTGCAGGGAATCTATAAAACTATCTGGATAGAACAGTTTCGCAAGATGTCAAAGTGCGCTTATTATTTTGCAGATTTGGTCACTTCACTTTTTGAACAGGCACATTCCCTGCAGATACAGCTGGGCTGTCCGGAAGATAAGGCGCTTATAACACCAAATGGAATAGAAGTAAAAAATTTTGAAAATATACCAATAAAAGAGCCTGATGATCCGTATATAAATGTAGGAGCCATTCTTCGTGTAACTCCGATAAAGGATGTCAAGACAATGATTAATGCTTTCTATTATGCCCATGAAAAGCAGCCAAGATTAAAATTGTGGATTATGGGTCCAGATGACGAAGATGCAGAATATGCAGCTGATTGTCATGAGCTGGTGAGAGCTTTGAATGCAGAAAATATAGTATTCACCGGTAGTATTAAAACAACCGATTATATCGGTAAAATGGATATGACAATTCTGACCAGTATCAGTGAGGGACAACCCCTAACCATTTTGGAGGGATTTGCTGCTAAAAAGCCCTGTATTGCTACCAATGTTGGTAACTGCCATGGCCTGATATATGGGGAGAAGGATTCTTTTGGTGATGCAGGAATCGTTGTATCCATTATGAATATTTCCGAAATAACCGCTGCTATTTTAAAGCTTGCCGAGAATCCTTCGTTGGCGAAAAAGATGGGACAGAATGGATATAACCGTCTTATGGCGAAATATAGAAGCGTATACATGGAAGAAAACTACAAAAGAATATATAAGACTCTGGCTGAAATGAGTGGTGTCACTTATACGGAAAAGGCCTTTGTTCTTGAAAGATAAAATGATTACTAGATAAAATGATTACTATAAAAATGAATGGTTTGGATAAAGAGGTAATTCAAATATGGCAGGTATTGGTGTTCAGCTAAATAAAATATTTGATAAACATACACTGACGTCATCCCTTTATGGCATTGGTTTTAGTTTTGTCTATACGATTGCTCCTATGCTGGTGGTCATTGGATGCCTGTTTGCCATGTACAGGGTATTGGGCTTTGATGAGGTGGGATATCTGGAAAGGGAGACCTTTTCAACCAGTATCCTTTATATATTTATCTTCTCCCTGTTAACCTCCGCTCCCTTTAATTCGGTATTATCAAAATATCAGACAGACAGGATCTATGAACAGCGGTATGAGGATATAAGACCATGTATCTATGTTGGAATTCTTTCTAATCTGACGCTCTCATCTCTGCTGGCAATACCCTTTTATATCTATGAAGCAATTGTGGGACAGGTAGAGATTTATTATGTATTTACCACTTATATGGCATATTTGGGCTTAACTCTGACGTTCTCCACCATGGTATATAATTCAATCCTAAAGCAGTATAAGAAGATTACACTTTATTTCGTCTGCTGTATGGTTCTTACGTTTCTGCTGTCTGTGCTATTCAGATTTCTGCTTCAGTTTTCTGTTACTTACAGTATGTTACTGGCGATAGCTATCGGTTTCCTGCTGATTGCTGCCCTGGAGCTTTCCAATGTCTTGAGGTATTTTCCGACTAACAGCTATAATTACAAAGGCGTATTGCAGTACTATAGAAAGTTCTGGCAGCTTATTGCTTCTAACTTCTTGTATACCCTGGGACTTTTTGTTCACAATTTCGTATTTTGGACAACACCTTCTAACCTGGTGGTACGCAACACCTATATCTGTAATCAGTCCTACGATATGGCTTCCTGCCTTGCCATGTTTACGAATATATCTGCCAGTGTATTGTTCATTTCCAGAGTAGAGATGCACTTTCATGACAGATATAAGGAATACACCGAAGCGGTTATCGGCGGTAAATTAGACAGCATTGAAAAAGCGAAAAAGAGGATGTTCAGAGGGCTTTCCTCACAGTTATTGTCACTTGCCCATATTCAGTTTATTGTATCTGTTATTGTTTATTTGATTGCGATTGTCATACTTCCGATTATGGGGTTTGCGGGAATGATTATGGAAATATATCCCCAGCTGGCGGTTGGTTATTTCATATCCTTTCTCATGTATTCAGAGTTGTTGTTCCTTTATTATTTTGATGATTTAAAAGGTGCTGTTCTTAATGGCGTTATTTTTGCCGGGGTTACACTGGCAGGGTCTATTATAGCTGCGAATTTATCGGCTCTCTGGTATGGGGTCGGATTCACTACTGCTGCCTTCCTGGCTTTTACCTTTTCTTATTTTAGACTGCGCTGGATTGAGAAGAATCTGGATAGTCATGTCTTCTGCCGGGGTACGGTCTTACGACAGGTATATGATGATATGCCCGATGCAGTCGTATATAATGCTTATAAAAAGTAAGGTAAGTGATACCATAAAACAGGTTTGCTGCACTCGCAGAAATAATGCATTATTATACGACTGTAAAAGTTATAACAAGGAACTTTGTAATAATTAACCGTTAAATTGTCAAAGGTAATGATAGAAAGCAAGAGTTAGAAAGAGGTATTAATATACAAAAGCATAATTAAGACAACGGAGGAATCATATGTCAGTTTTATTACGGATTTTAATTTGTTTTTCAGGTTTAGCGCTGATCTATATGGCAAGAAAAGCCAATATAGTCCGCAAGATGACGGAACGTCAAAGTCTATTCTGGATAATGGGAGGGCTAATCATTATTTTGTTCGGCGTATTCCCACAGCTGGTTTATTTCATATCTGACAGCTTTTCAGTAGAATACCCGCCTTCCATCATATTTGCTATTGCTATCATTCTAGCAACCTATGGAATCTTCAGTTGTTACAGAACCAATGCGGAATTATCCGCCAGAGTTCAGGAACTTGCCATGCAGGTCTCACTGCTGAATGAGGAAAATAGTCATTTGAAAGATATTCTAATGAAAGAGATACCTGGGAACAATGAAAAATCCACTGGGGAGAATGATTTGACATGAAGAAAAAACTCTTGTTTGTCATTAATACCATGGGACGGGCCGGAGCTGAAACAGCTTTGATTGAGCTGTTAAAAAAACTGGACGCCTTAAAAGCGTATGAATTATCTCTTTATGCTATCATTCCCTGCGGAGAACTGTTTACGAGAGTACCTGAAAATGTGAGAATTATTAATAAAGGTGTTAATAACGGCTCTTTGAATTCCTTTAGGGGCCGGATTACAATAGCCAGAGAGATACTATTTTCTTTTTTCTATAGACTCACAGGCTTGAAAGCAATCGGATATATGATAAAAAATATAAGAGAACAGAAAGCTTCCGGGAGAAAACTTCAGTATGACAAGCTGTTATGGAGGCTTCTGGCAGACGGAAGGCCAGTCTCAGAAGAAGAATACGATCTGGCAGTGGCTTATATCGAAGGTGCTGCGGTATATTACCTGGCCGATAAGGTCAATGCGAAACATAAAGCAGCCTTTATTCATATCGATTACCAGAAAGCTGGTTATACACCTCTCATGGATAAAGATTGCTATAGCGGGATGGATAATATATTTGTTGTATCCAAGGAAGTGGGAGAAAAATTCTGCTGTGTTTATCCTCAATACAGAGAGAAAGTCAGGTTATTTCGAAATCTTTTAGATCAGCAGAATATCCGGGAAAAGGCAGTTGACGGGACTGGTTTTACAGATGGCTTTCCGGGAATACGTTTCGTGACCGTTGGCCGGCTCCATTATCAGAAGGGTTATGATATTGCCATTGAAGTATTGGCAAAACTTAGGGAAGAGGGGCATAATGTACGCTGGTATATAATCGGAGAAGGAGCGGAAAGAAGAAATCTTGAGATGCTGACTAAGAAGTATGGTGTAGAGGAATACTTTATCCTGATGGGAGCAAAAGACAATCCTTACCCATATATAAACCAGGCGGATATTTATGTTCACGCGACCCGCTTTGAAGGAAAGAGTATTGCCATTGAAGAAGCGCAGATACTTGGTAAGACAATTGTAGCCTCTGATTGTACCGGTAACAGGGAACAAATTGAATCAGGCTATGATGGTATTCTGGTAGAGCTGAGTGTAGAAAAGCTGGTATATGAACTTAAGAGAATCCTAAAGGAACCTGAATTACAGAAAGAATATGCAAAGCATGTATTGGAGAAACAGCTTGATTATCCTGAGGATCTGGAATTCATGCTTGCGATAATGAACGAGGAGAAGAGAAGATGAATAAAGTATTGATCGTTGTTCCTGCATTTAACGAAGAAGCTAATATGGCAGCTTTATTTAATAATCTTTGTAAACCGGAGATAAGGAGCTTTGCGGATATCCTGGTAGTCAACGATGCTTCCAAAGACCAGACCGGATTTATTGCCAAGACCTACAGTGTTTCTGTGGTTACCCATGTATTTAATCTGGGTTATGGTTCTGCCCTGCAGGTGGGTTATAAATACGCCGTTCGCCGCGGCTATGAATATGTCATACAGATAGATGCAGATGGCCAGCATAACATCTCGAATATTTCCCACATTTATCAATGCCTGACGACCCCGGATGCTGAAGGCAGCCTGCCGGATATCGTGATTGGTTCCCGTTTTGTGGAAGGCAGCCAATCCTTTAAGATATCGGGTATCAAGAAAATATCCCTCGGTATGTTTTCCTGGCTCATCAAAACAATAACCGGTAAAACGATTACTGACCCCACCTCAGGATTGCAGGGTTTAAATAAGAGAACATTTACATATTATTCGAAATATGGAAATTTTGATTATTTCTATCCCGATGCCAATATGATAATTCAGATGCTCTTATTGGGCTTTAAGGTTGAGGAGACAGCATCTGTAATGCATGAAAGAACAGCAGGCGTAAGTATGCATACAGGCCTGTTCAAACAAATGATATACATGCTGATAATGCCGCTTAGTATCTGGACCGTTGTAAAAAGGGTCAAAAGTGGATTACAGAAATTGTCATGAGAGGTCTTCTTATGCTGAGAAAAGGTATTGATAAAAAATTTAAGTTTCTGCCTCTACCTGGAACGGAAAAGGCAGAAACTCTGAACAATCCCTATTGCGGAATGTACAGAATATATCGGTTCATAGCTGATTGTGATCAGCTCCAGCCTGATGGAATTCCTATAGAAAAGGTTCTTCCAGATACAAACCAACAGCTGTGTCTTGTGGAAATAAATCTGCTTCCTTATAATGAAGAATTCTTATCAGAGGAGGCATTAAACATAATAAAGAGAATTTTTGAGCACTTCAGTAAACATAAAAAGCAGATGATTGTACGTTTTGTTTACGACCTTGAGGGAAAAGGTGTATTAAATGAACCCAAAGACATCGCTGTAATTTTGGAGCATATGCATCAGCTTTCACCTATTCTTATAAGTTTTACAGATTTCATCTATATTTTGCAGGGGCTTTTTATAGGTAGCTGGGGGGAGATGCACAGTTCCCGTTATCTTAGCGAGAGGAATATGACACGTCTGGCAAAGCAGCTCTATGAATGTTCCGGTGAAAAAACCTACATTGCATTGCGGTGCCCCAGCTTCTGGCGTATGATATTTCAGACATACCAGCCACTTGACAGCGATACAGCCTTTAGCGGTATCCAAAAGGCCAGATTCTCTCTCTATAATGATGGAATGATGGCATCAGAGGCAGACTTTGGAACTTACGGAAGCATTCGTGCTTTGGATTCCAAAGCTTATGGTGATAAATGGGTAAGAGAGGATGAGCTTGAATTCCAATACAAACTAAACAGATATGTTCCTAATGGCGGTGAAGTTATCAATGAGTGTCCTTATAATGATGTGCTGCCGGCAATAGAGACTCTCAAAAAGATGAGAGTTTCTTATCTGCATAGTGAATATGATGAGAAAGTGCTTGATAAATGGAAAAGAAGTCTCTCAGTATCTGAGGGCACCTTATGGAAGAAAAAGTCGGCTTATGAATTTATTGAAGCTCATATTGGGTACAGATTCCGCATAGAGGAAGTAAATGTTTCCCTGGCAGGCGATAAGACCGGATGTCTGAAGACAATTTTAAAAATTCGCAATGTGGGATTTGCTCCATGTTATCACCGATTTGAGGTGAAGCTTATTGTTCGAACTGCCTCCTATACGACGGTCTATGAGTATCCGGTTGATACAGATACCAGCAGATGGATACCCGGTGAAAAAGTAGAACTTACAGGTATATTATCTACGGAGGAATGGAACCAGAATACCTATGTTCTGGGATTAAGCGTATATGACCCTCGTTCCGAACAGGCCATAAAGCTGGCCAATACCTTTTCGGCACCGGATCATAGAGGTATATACAGCTTAGGAAATCTGTGTTTTGGAAAAGGAAACCGGTCATGAGAAAGGTATGGTCTTAAAGTTGGAAAATGCAGTATTGAATGTTGTGATCATAGCCAGAAGGAATACTTCCCTCAGTATCTTGCATGCATTAAATAGTATTCTGAATCAGATATATTCACCCATTAAAATTCAGGTGGTGGATGCCAATGAACCCAATAGTATATACAGCCTTGGTCTACAGGAAGATCTGGCAGCGTATGCCGGTGTAGAATATCTGCAAATGGATCAGTTCCTTTCCTTGGCAGAAATAAGAAATTATATCCTTTATAAAGCAGAGGGAGAATATATTGCATTTCTAAGAAGTAACGATGCCTGGGATTCTAACAAAGCCTTTCTGCAAATAGAGCAGCTTAAAAGTAATGCCAATGTAGCCGCTTCCTGTAGCGATGGTGTACTTATTGATAAAAGAAAGCAGCACATAGTAGTGGAACCACTGCTTGGAAATACAGCCTTTAACTCCGATAAATGGGTACTTGACAATCCTGCCAAAATGTCAGCCCAGGTAATTTACCGGACGCAGGCAGTAAGGGAGGCAGGAGGTTTTGATGGAGAATTTGAGAATTTTTGCGACGGTGATATGCTTCTTCGGCTTACAAAGAATTATAAGGTAATGGTTACGCCGGTACCCCTTTGTGAGTGCGCCATAACGCCGGAGGAAGAATTGTATGACTTAAATAACTTCAGGGACGGTCAGAAGATTCTGTATAAATATATGGATTTTTTTCTGGTAAATAAACAAATGACACAGATTTTCTACTTACGAATGATCCATCTGGCAAAAACAAATTTCCTTTGGCTGAATTATTTCGGTTATATTATCATGTATTGCTTAAAGACACCTGGCAGTATGTTCTATTTACTGTTTCAGGCCCTTGGCAAACTCTTGAAATATGTACTTAAGTGGTTAAGGAGGACTGGCTCTCTATTTTTTAGTGAGAGGTTCCTTACAAGGGATATTAACCTTATTCGAAAAGGTAAGCTTGGGAAAATAAAAGCCTTAAAAGTGGTTGAAGCAATAGGAAAAAAAGAAGAAGAGGAAGAGATACCGATTCAATTTACCTCTGCCAGGCGTTATAATGAGAAGAAGTCTCTTGATTTTGTATTTGATCGTAAACTTACGAGTATCGTAATTCCGGAATATGTAACAGTTATTAAGAAAAGCATGTTTTATGGCTGCCATCAGCTGGTTTCGGTTGAGATTCCCAATACTGTATTGGAAATACAGGCACATGCCTTTCAGAATTGCAAGAAGCTGCGTCATGTTACATTAAAAGAAGGAAGCAGGCTTGGTAAAATCGGTGCATACGCCTTTGCCGGCTGCAGTTCCCTGGAAACCATAAGTCTGACCGCTGGTCTTGTAAGTATTGGGCAAGGAGCTTTCGCTGAATGCAGTGCCTTAAGGCAATTACAGTTTACTTATATGCATGGCGGCACTGAGAAATCAACAAAAATATTTCCTTCGGCAATTGTAAAGCTTCACAGGTATACCTTTGCTGGCTGTTCCAGTCTCCTGGCAGTGGAGTTTGGAGCTGACAGTATGCTGGAAATTGTGGAGACCGGTGCATTTATGGGATGTGTCAAGCTTCAGAAAATCCTGCTGACAGGAAAAGTAGTAACAGTAGACAGCTATGCTTTTGCATATTGTAAACGTCTGGAAACAGCCGCCTTTCCCCATATTGATACTCTGAAATATATGGGAAGCGGAGTGTTCACAGGCTGCGAAGCCTTAGCATATTTTCAATTGCCAAATCAGATTGAACGTATATATGAACGTACCTTCTATGGCTGTGCCAGTCTTAAGCTGGTTAAAATACCCAAAAAAGTAATTTCCATAAATCATCAGGCATTTGCTAAATGCAATGCTCTTGAAAGAGCAATAATATTAACAGGAGATATAGCCATTTCACCTACAGCCTTTGATAAACACACAGAGGTTCGGATACAAGAGAATGAAGACAGAGAGTCCGCTTCCGAGTGGCAGTGAGAATTATAGAAAATATAATTCACAGGCTGTCACAGTGCCATATCTGGAGCAGATGCGGTGTACATGGGAGTTGAGGGATAAAAGCATGGGTTCTGATATTAAAAAAAATTATGTATACAATGTTATATACCGTCTGTCCATCTGCATACTTCCCCTGGTAGTTACGCCATATGTAGCCCGGGTATTGGGAGCGGAACAGGTAGGTATTTACACCTTTTCAAGTACAATTGCCTGTTATTTCATTATGTTTGGCAAGCTTGGGCTTGATAATTACGGCAACCGGAGTATTGCTGCCTGCAGAGATAATATAGAGGAGAGAAGCCGGGTATTCTGGGGGATTTATATCCTGCAATTGTTTACCTCCGTAGTTTCAATTCTTATATTTATACTTCTGGTATTTACGGTTTTTGAAGAAGACCGCAGGGTATACTTTATGCAGCTAATCTATGTAGCGTCCATATTGTTTGACGTCAGCTGGTTCTTCTACGGTATGGAAAAATTCCGTATAACAACAATCAGGAGTCTGGTGTCCAGAACACTGATCATAGTTGGTGTTTATGCTTTTGTTCATTCAGAAAAGGATTTGTGGATTTATACGGGTGTTATGTCCGCCTGCTTTCTATTTGAGCAGGTTCAGCTGCTGCCTTTTATGTTTCGGCAGGTTAAAGTGGTTCCCCTTAGGCGGGAAGATATCACCTGTCATATCGTACCCAATGTTAAGCTGTTTATTCCGCTTTTTGCATTGAGTATTTATAACTGGCTGGACAAGATAATGCTTGGAATTATAGTTAAGAGCACTACGGTGGTGGCTTTCTATGCCTTTGCGGAGAATATCATCAATCTTCCAAAAGGTATCTTATCTGCACTGGACACGGTTATGCTTCCCAGAATATCTAATCTGGTAGCGAACAACCGGAGAGAAGAAGGGGTGCAGAAGATGCGTAATTCCATCCGATTCAACAGTTTTATATGCTGTGCTCTTTGCTTTGGGATAGCAGGTGTCGCCCCCAGTTTCGTACCATGGTTTTTTGGTGAGGAGTATACACCGACTATCCTGCTAACCATGGAGCTGGCTATGGTCATGATTCCAATGAGTGTGGTGAATGTAGTACAGACCCAGTATCTGATCCCATTTCGCAGAGAGCATGTCTATATATGGTCAGTATCCCTGGGAGCAGTTACAAATATTGTTCTGAATTTGATTTTAATACCTTTCTATGGTGCTTCCGGTGCTGTTATAGGTACCTTTGGGGCTGAGCTTATGGTATGTGCCTATCAGCTAATCCATATAAGGGATGTATATAAATTCCGCCAGCTGTTTCAAGCACTGCTGCCCTTTATGCTTTGTGGTTTGCTGGAGTTTGCAGCCATTTATCCGCTAACCGCTCTGTCAATAGAGCCTTTTCCTAAGCTGCTGCTGCAAGTATTCGTTGGTGGGGCAGTTTACCTTGTTAGCTCTGGAATATATTTAATCGGACTAAAAAAAGAGTACCAAAGTGTCGGAGACCTTATAAAGAGTTTTAAGCAGTAGCTTGCATATTCAGATTATTTTTAGCGTTAAGAGGATAAAACTAAAATATGAGTATATAGTATACAGACGGGAAAAGAGGTGAAGCTTGAAAAATGATAGTTGATACGAGTGCCTATGTATTATCTATGCTGCTGGTATTATTCAGCTGTATCATAAGGGATTTTCTGATACCGCTCTTTGTCTGGAGGAAATATCTTAGAAATAAAAGTTATGGCTACCGGTTTTGGTTCTGCGTGCTGACTCAAGCTGCCTTACAGATTAATCTGGTATTGCTCCTTGGTTTTTTAGATATCTGTAACCGCTATACCATAATTGCTGGTAATCTGCTGGTTTATCTCCTGATTATATGGAATTATTCCGATAAGAGATTCTTTCAACATTGTAAGGAAGGAACGGATGCTCTCTGGAATGCCTACAAAGAGGAAAGGCTTATCCGGTTTATGGTACAGGAGTTTAAAGCACTGTTAAAAGCCTTAAAAAGAACGATCCTTCAGATGCAGCTCTTTAGAACCTTAAGAAAGAACTGGCTGGAAGCAGGACTATTAATATCCCTGGTAATATATAATATCTGGTTTCTGACATATAACGTCTTACGTTATCATTGCTATCAGTTTTCAGATATCCCCATACATCAATCCTGGATATATGACTTGGAGCATGGAACTTTATTTTCTGATGGTATCTATCCCTTTGGTATGCATGCCATGGTGTATATCATCCGAATAATCTTTGATTTGAATCTGAGAGAAATTCTGTTATATGCCGGGGCTTATCAGACCGTGCTGATGATGATCGGTTTATATTTATTGGCAAAGGAGATCTTTTATGGTAAATATACTCCCGTAACAGTGGTTCTCTTTATCAGTTTTATGCTGAATCAGGGCCGTTATGCTGCCTCTCTGCCTCAGGAGGCAGGAATGTACACGGTAATCGGTGTGGCTTATTTTATGATACGCTATCTGCGCAAGGACAGACAGAAGCTCATACTGGAAAAAGACTCACGGATACGCAGGTTCTTTCGCATAAACGCATATATCAACAGACGGTATATCGATTCCGATGCCTGCCTTTTGATTTTATGCGTAGCACTTGTTATTGCATATCATTTTTATACTGCCATCGCAGCTGTTTTTCTGGTATTAGCAACGGGAATTGCCTTTCTTCCAAGGGTATTAAAAAAACAGTATTTTATACCGCTTTTATTCAGTGGAATTATGGGAGCTGTCATCGCAGTAATGCCCTTTGCTGCTTGTCTGGCGAAAGGGATACCTTTTCAGGAATCCATGGCATGGGCAACAAGTGTTATTGCTGATGAGGAATGGAATGGGAAAGGTTCGGATTATCAGCAGAGGTTAGAAGAAGCACAGGGTAAGGGAAATAATACAACAGGAGAAAACGGTTCAGATACTGCTGCGGAAGAAATCGATGGTAAGGATAAAAAACCCCATGTGAATTATTCCGCTATGACGTTTGTTGAGATCGTGCGGTATTTCTATCAGGCAATGTTCAACTTCGGACTCCTTGCAATGTTTGGAGCCAGTGCTACACAGTTCATGTTTTTTTGCATATTCAGCGGTTTTCTCTGTGCGGTTATTATGCTATTCAGAAAAAAGACCAGAAACGTGGGGCATGTGTACATAGCAATCATACTTAATATGATAGTGTTATGTATTGTCGGAGCAGCAGAAGAGTTGGGATTTATTGAACTAATTGCCGCAGCCAGAGCCTCAACCTTTGCGGAACCCTTTATCGGTCTTATTTTTATGCTGCCGGTTGACTTTGCTTTCCGAATTCTTGGTTTTTGGAAAAACCGGCATTATCAATTTACCTTAAAGGGGATTTCTGCTGTTTTTTGCGGAGTTGCAGCCATCATGATTGTAGAGATGGGCTGGTATCATTCCTTTTTTGATGTGAACCAGGCATATTATAACGAATCAGAGTATCTGCTGCGTCATATTAAGAAATCTTACGAAAGAAATACCTATACAATTGTTTCGCCTACAGATGAATACTATGATATTCTGGATTATGGCTACCATACGGAGTTATCGGAATTTATTGATATGGTCAATGGGAATAGTGAGGAATTTACCTTTCCCACTGAATATGTATTCTTTTTCATTGAAAAAAAGGTATTACAGGATTATACCTACGGACCGGTTAATGTGAATATAAAATATGCGGCAATGGATTTTACGTTTTTTGGAGATGCTCAGGATTATTATTTTCAACGTGCGGTTATAGAGTCACAGGCATTTTACTGGGCACAGAAAATATCGCAGATATATCCCAGGAATTTTAAGATTTACTATGAAGATGATATTTATGTAGCTTATATTCTGGAACAGAATACTTATAGCCCCTATAATCTGAAGGTCGATTATCTGGCTGATTATGTTGATGAGATAA
Organism: Anaerocolumna sp. AGMB13020; assembly: GCF_033100115.1. Taxonomy (NCBI): domain Bacteria; kingdom Bacillati; phylum Bacillota; class Clostridia; order Lachnospirales; family Lachnospiraceae; genus Anaerocolumna; species Anaerocolumna sp. AGMB13020. The sequence goes on from NZ_CP136910.1 coordinate 5,557,638, forward strand.
AGGCAAATGGGTGGAACGCTGAGTAGTATACAATTGGTTACAGGGAGGATAGAACGATGGAACTTAATCAAAAATTATGTGTTGCTTATGCAGCCGATGATCACTATGCGAAATTTCTGGGCATTTCCATGCTGTCAATGTTTCAATCCAATAAAGACTTTAAAGAAATCGTAGTATTTATATTAGACTGTGGGATGAAAGATCCAAATAAAGAAAAGCTTCGGTCTATTGCGAAGGAATTTAAAAGAGAAATTCATTTTATGTCCATGGCAGCAGCAGTTGCCGGACTAGAGCTTAATATGGGACCCAGAAAGATATCCATTGCCTCCTATGCAAGACTGTTTCTTTCTTCTATAATTCCTGATAGCTATGACAGAATTCTTTATCTGGATTGTGATACCATAATTCGAGATAAGCTGATGGATTTCTGGACTGTGGATCTGGAAGGTTATCTGGTTGCCGGTGTTCGTGATACCGTGGACAGCTTCTTTTTAAAAAAGATTGGTATGAGACCTGATGAATATTACGTGAATGCAGGAACTATTCTGATTAATCTGAACAGCTGGCGTAAGGAAGGTCTGGAAAAAAAGTTTATTGATTTCATTAGAAAACATAATGGGAATGTTCCCCATCATGATCAGGGAACGATTAATGGAGTCTGCAGGAATAGGAAACGTATTGTCTCACCACGATTTAATGCTACCGCAAATATTTACTCCTTTACAGCAAAGACTATAAAACGTATCTATTTTTTAGACAGCTTTTATACGCAGGAAGAACTTGACGAGGCTAAGAGAAATCCTGCTATAATTCACTTTACTACCGGTTTGGTGGGAAGACCCTGGGAAGAAAACTGTACCCATCCAATGCAGGCAGAATATTTAAAGGCAGCCAAAGTATCACCTTGGAAAGAGGAGCCGCTTCAACGGGACACCAGGAAGTTTTCTGTAAAGCTGTTTTCAAGCTTTTATCGGCATGTGCCGCTTTTTGTCTCTGAAAATGTTTACAGATTTCTAAGTTTGTTGACACATGTTGGAGAATGACAGATATGGCAGATAATTATTTATGTACATTAAAGGTATTATAAGGTATACTGAAATGGACAAGCTAGTAATTGAACCTGTTTAATGTATTGAAATAAGAGCTATATTTTAAGATAAAGGAGTTCTCCAGAATGAAGAACAACGTAGAGAAGTTGATAAAAAAATTGCTGAACCGTGAAATGGTTGTATATGCGATCGCCGGTGTTATGACCACCGCAGTTAATATGGTGACATACTATCTTTTATGTTATGGTGCAGTAATAAATCATCTGATTGCTAATATAATTGCCTGGATTATTGCTGTAACCTTTGCTTACTATGTAAATGCCGGATGGGTATTTCGTGATAAACGAAGCAGTATAAGGGATGAGTCTGTTAAGATGGTGAAATTTTTTCTGGCCAGACTATTCTCATTGGGAGTAGAGGAGGGAGGTCTGCTGCTTTTTGTCAGTCTGCTTCATTTTAACAACATGGCAGTAAAAGCAGGACTGGCTGTTGTTGTGATTATTCTAAATTATATTTGCAGTAAATTTTATGTTTTTAATGGTGACAAGAAGACAAATATACTGGATTCAAGTAGAGAAACGACGAAGTCCGCTATGAGCTTGAAATAATATCCAGACAGATAAGATGATAGGATAAACAGTTTAGTCTTTTTAAGAAGCTTAAATTTGATAAGTTTTTTAAGGATTTTTAATGTAAACAGATTTTAGTAGGTTAACAAAGTTATAAAGGATATGTATTCATATTTTATAGGCTTTCTATGATTGCTTTAGATTATCATAGAAAGCCCTTTTTTATTTTGAACCGTATTGAATTATTAGGTTCAGAAAAATATCCATCCTATTTAAAAATAAGGCTATGTTTCAGAACCATGTTGATAATATGCAATTTTTAAGGGACTTTGTTAATAATTTTATTAATTCACATCTTAAGAACATTATGTATTAAGTTTACTCTAGATTAGGTTTATTTTGAACGCAAAAAATAGTGCTCTCCTTCATATGAATTGCCTTCACAAAAGTCAATTTTTAATAATGTATTCCGCCTTTCAACAGCTTGAGGTATTGCCTTAGTTGCAATCGTATCAACCTCAAACAAATCAAAAAAGTTCTCGTTACAAACGCTAAATATTTCGTTTAAGTAATCCGTTTTTTCGTATTCAGAAGAAACATCAACTCGGAGTATTCCCGTTTTAATTTTATATTTTCCCGCATAACCAAACATTTCTACTGTTCCAATAGCTTTAGATAATGATTTATCTATAATTGCAAAGCGTATAAATTCTTGCTGGGAATATGCCCAAAGCCAAGCTTTAGTGCATTGTAACATATCCTCAATTGTGTAAATACAAAAATCACCTGTACATCTGTCAGAGTTAAAAAATTTTTGTGCCTTACTATCAGAATAACATTTAAGTAGATCTTCGGAATCTTCTTCTGAAACGAGTCTTAAAATAAAACTTTCTGTTTCAAAAGTAGGGCATATTTCATAGGGGTTCTTCATAAAAATCCTCCTCATCATGTATAGTATAGAACTTTCTTTGTGTCACAGAACTTACCATTGTGCCACAAAAATTTACAATTCTCTATTTGCTTTATTATATAACAGGGAGAGGTATTATTTCAAATATTTTGTTATTTCTGGTTGTCAGGCTTTGGTAATGACATTCTTCCTTAAGCATTAATGATGTTTAACAGGCCGCTTATTATGAAATGAAACAGGCTGCATTGATAGAAAGAAACCGGATTATATGGATAATACTCCATACAACCCGGTTTTCATTTATTTAAATTTTGGTAGACCAGTTGGAGCAATCCCATACCTTCGTAGCAAAATCTTCATAGAATTCTGGCTCATGGCATATAAGCAAGATACTGCCGCCATATTCCTTCAACGCTCGTTTCAGTTCCTCTTTGGCTTCTACATCCAAATGGTTTGTAGGCTCATCCAATAGCAGAAGATTGGTCTCCTGATTGATCAGTTTGCATAATCTAACCTTGGCTTGCTCGCCGCCGCTAAGAACGCGAACCATACTCTCGATGTGTTTTGTTGTTAAGCCGCATTTTGCCAATGCTGAACGTACTTCATACTGAGAATAGGAAGGAAATTCCTTCCATAACTCTTCGATACAGGTATTATTCTTAGCACCTGTCATTTCCTGCTCAAAATAACCTTTGTAAAGATAATCACCTAAGGATACCTTTCCTTCAAGAGGAGGTATCAGTCCAATGATACTTTTTAATAAAGTAGTTTTACCGATACCGTTAGCGCCCTTTAAGACTACTTTATCACCGCGTTCCATGGTCAGGGTCAGAGGTTTGGATAAGGGCTCATCGTACCCGATTACAAGATGCTCTGTCTGGAAAATGAATCTTCCCGCCGCTCTGGCTTCCCTAAAATAAAATTCAGGCTTGGGCTTCTCTTTTGCGAGTTCGATAACATCCATCTTATCCAGCTTTTTCTGCCTGGACATGGCCATGTTCCTGGTAGAGACCCTGGCTTTATTTCTTGCAACAAAGTCCTGCAGTTCGTTGATTTCCTGCTGCTGTCTTTTATAGGCGCTTTCAAGCTGGGCTTTTTTGACTTCATATACTTCCAGGAATTTATCATAGTCTCCCACATAACGGTTCAGCTCGGCATTTTCCATATGATAAATTATATTAATAACACTGTTTAAGAATGGTATATCATGAGAGATAAGGATAAAGGCATTATCATACTCATTTAAGTAACGCTTCAGCCATTCAATATGCACGGTATCCAGGTAGTTGGTAGGCTCGTCCAATAAGAGAATATCCGGTTTCTCTAATAACAGCTTACCCAATAACACCTTAGTTCTCTGACCACCGCTTAATTCGGTTACATCTTTATCAAGGCCGATTGCATCAAGACCAAGTGCACGGCCAATTTCTTCTACCTTGGAATCTATAATATAGAAATTATTATTGTCAAGGGTTTCCTGTATGGTACCAAATTCCTCCATAATATTCATAAGGCTGTCCGAATCCGCATCAGCCATTAAATTACATAGATCATTCATTTTCTTCTCTAATTCGAAGAGATAGGAAAATGCAGATTTTAAGACTCCTCGGATGGTCATGCCTTTGTCCAGAACGGAATGCTGATCAAGATACCCCACTCTGACATTTTTGGCCCACTGAATATTGCCTTCATCCGGCATAAGTTTTCCGGTAACAATGTTCATGAAGGTAGATTTTCCTTCCCCATTGGCACCAACCAACCCGATATGTTCCCCTTTTAACAGGCGGAAAGATACATTATTAAATATGGCCCTGTCACCAAATCCGTGAGTAAGATTCTCAACATTTAAAATACTCATAAGTACTCCTCGCGATAATAAATTATTTATCAATCATTCAGTTAAGATTTTGTGCAATCTCAACTAAAAGTCACTTAATAAATTATACATATTTTTTTTGCATTTTCAAGTAAAATAATAAATGCAGAACTGGTAAATTCTTTTCAAGATGGATATTATCTGATACAATATGGAAGTAGGGTGATCAGGTGATGTAAGGTGATAAAATTTACATTTGCTTTACCAAACTTAAGTATGACAGTGTTACAATGGAGTTATCCTTTTAAATTGATATTATCAGTGATTATATCGCTACAGTTGGGTGTATTGTATATTTTCATACTGGAAGGATATTATATAGTTGGATAACAGGAGGCAATAGAATAGAGTGATAACTTATCGTGAAATTAAGAAAATACCTCAAATCAGAACATATATTCAGAAAGCGGATGAAGCCTTAGGGGCTCTGGGATACACAGAGCATAGCTTTGCCCATGTGGGGATAGTAGCTGAAAAAGCGAAATATATTCTATCAACTTTAGGATATCCGGAGAGAACCATTGAACTGGCTCAGATAGCAGCTTATATGCATGATATCGGTAATGTGGTAAACCGGGTAGACCATGCTCAGAGCGGAGCAGTTATGGCCTTTCGTATTCTGGACAGACAGGGTGTGGAGGCAGAAGATATCGCAGTGATAATCTCAGCCATTGGCAACCACGATGAAAGTACTGCCTTTCCCGTTAATGAGGTGGCGGCGGCCCTGATACTTGCGGATAAGACAGATGTGCGTTACACCAGAGTCAGAAACCGTGATCTTGCAAGCTTTGATATTCATGACAGAGTTAATTATGCGGTTAAGGAAGCAGAAACGGTAATAAATGAGGATAAGACCAAGCTTACCCTGAACCTGACCATTGATACAGAGTTTTCTTCTGTAATGGATTATTTTGAAATATTCTTAGATCGTATGGTACTGTGTAAAAAAGCTGCACAAAAACTAAACCTAAGATTCCAGCTTATTATAAATGGACAAAAGATACTGTAACCTGGAAGGAGCTTAATGGAAACGGAGAGAAAATTTTTATTGAACAAATTACCGGAAGACTTATACTATTTTCCGGTTAAAAATATTGAACAGGGATATCTGTGTACCAATCCGGTAATCCGAATTCGCAGAAGCAACGAGGATTATTATATGACTTACAAATCACGGCTGAATGTAACGAAAGAAGATAGCGTTGCATTGGTATGTGAAGAAGTTGAGCTTCCTCTGACAAAAGAGGCATATTATCATTTGAGAGAGAAAACGGATTTAAGGCTTATAACCAAGAAACGGTACTTGATTCCACTGGAAGCAGGACTTACCTGTGAGCTTGACATATTCGAAGGGGAGTTAGAAGGCTTAATCTTTGCTGAAGTAGAATTTAAATCTGAAAAAGAAGCGGGAAAATTCAAACTGCCGGATTGGTTTGGCAAGGAAGTTACTTTTGATGACAGATATAAGAATAATGTATTAGCATTGACAAAAGATTTGTCAGAACTTAATCTTGAGGTATTAAATACTTGAGCTAAGTGATATTGTGAGATAAACAGGAAGTCATCCTGAGGACAAAGGGATAAGAAGTTTCGCAAATAAAAGAAAGTGACTCTTAAGGTAAGATGTCACTTTCTTTTGTTATTCTGGTCTCACTGGTATAGCGGTCCTGCTTTTTAAAACGAAGGACTGCATTAAACAGGTCCCCATCCAACTCTATGTCAAAGGTTCCTTCCTGAATGGCTGCAAGACTCTTGGAAATGGATAATCCAAGACCGCTGCCTTCTGTATTTCTGGAAGAATCTCCTCTGACAAAACGCTCCATTAGTTCTTCTGAGCTGATGTTTAATTTGGCGGCGGAAATATTCTTCACCGATACAACAGCCATGTCATCTTCGGTAAAGATGTTAATATAAGCTCTCGTTCCACTTAAAGCATATTTGACTACATTGGAAAAAATGTTTTCTATAATACGATAGGTACTTCTTCCATCCGCCATGATATAGATGGGTTCCTGGGTTACGGTGAGGACAGGCTCAATATTATGGTCGGAGAATTTATCTTCAAATTCACCCAATGACTGACGGACAAGTTCAACAAAATTTAAGCATTCCAGGTTCAATACCAGTACGCCGGAGGAGGCTTTGGAGGCTTCCACCAGATCTTCAATAAGAGTCTTTAAACGCCAGGTCTTACCGGATAATACTTCCAGGTATCCTGCTGCAGTTTCATTTTGCAGATTTTCTTTTTTTAAGAGATCTACATAATTTATAATGGAAGTAAGAGGTGTTTTAATATCATGGGAAACATTTGCAATAAGTTCTGTTTTAAGTCTTTCGCTCTTAACCTTTTCCTCTACGGCAGCTGAAAAGCCTTCGCTGATATTATTAATATCGATAGCAAGAGAGAGTGAAGGTTCATGCATCTTGTCCACAGGTATTTTGTGCTTTAGATTACCATCTGCCAGCTTCTTTGTCTCGCGGCTGATTATCTTAAAATCAATTACCTGCTTCATCAGGCCATAGAAGAGGAATAAATAACCGAAGATGCTGACTGTCAGGAAAAGCGGTACTGGCCAAGGGGTCAGCTTATATCTGTAAATAATAAAACCTGTTACTTCCAGCGTGATAAAAAATAGAATCAAAGCGGCAAACCGGAAGGTAATACTTCTGCCGGCTATAAATTCCCGAATAAAATAACGCAGCTTCATACCAAAGAGGTTAAGATAAGAATTGGTAAAAAATACATTCTTTTTGAATCTTCGAACCAGACTCAGGAAGCCAAATAAACTAAAAGGATAAAGAATCGTATAACCAATTCCAAGCAGTATGGAATAGTCAAGACCAAAATCGTGCAGCAGATAGCGGCATAATTTAATATCCAGGAAATAGAGCAGAGTTATACCACTGACAATAAGTAGCAGTCCGGTCTCGGTCCTAACACGGTCAAAGCCTATAAGTGTAACCTGATCGGATTTATTTGAATGTCCGGCAAAAAAGACAATTAAAATAAAAAAGACCAGAAGCAATGCAAAGGATATGGGAACGGGATGCAGCGAATTCGTATAATTTCGATAAAGGGTATTAAAATGATGGTACATCGTACCGAATTCATCCGCTTTGTTTGGAAAGTTATTAACAATGGTTGTACAAATAATATATTCGCCCCGATTGGTTTCTGTTTCGTCCTCGCTGTTTATGACAACCCCCCGGATGTAGTCCATTACCCAGGTTAAATTTTCATCATTTAAAGACTGATAATTACGGTTTACATTGGTGGCATATTTTTCTGTTTCTGTATTAATGATCAGGTAGGCATTGTTTGTCTTTTTTACATGCTCCAGATATTCCTTCTGGGTCATTTTATCCTTACCTTCTTCATTGGTCTTATAAACTTTGTTTTCCAGCGCTGCAGAAGTATAAACGGCTCCAGTCTTTACGTTTTTTACATAATACAGAAAATTACTGTTGGTTTGATTGAGTATGGCATTATAATAATCGAACTGTTCCTGTTCGCTTTTATTGTTCGTATTCTTCTTTTTCGATTTTGGATTGACCACTTCTTTTTCAAAAAGAGAGGAGATATCTGTTGAAGATGGATCAAACCCAATACTTCCGGAGTAGCCCTTTTCTCTGTAGTCAACATATACGGCAACCCGCTCTACATATTTCAGATATTTGTTCTGGAATTCAGAAGTCTCTTTAAAGTCAGAAGTATTTGTAGTATAGGAATCAAGATATTTAAAAATATGATAAGTCCCAATGGTCAGGGTAAGACCGGACAGAAACAGGACGATATGTATCAATATTTTTATATACATTGAACCTTTAATTCTATTCATAAAGTACCGCAGCCTTTCTAAAATAAGATTAGTATTTCTCTACCTTGTATCCGATACCCCAGGCTACCTTTAAGTATTTGGGTTCCTTTGGATTGATTTCAATCTTTTCCCTGATATGGCGTATATGCACAGCCACGATGTTATCCGCACCATAAGAAGGCTCATTCCATATGATTTCGTAGATTTCATTGATAGAGAAAACTCTCCCTTTATTCTTAACCAGGAGTTTTAACAGGTTATATTCTATCGGAGTAAGCTTGATCAGCTCTCCGTCGACATAGACTTCCTTTCTGTCATCATTTACTACCAGACCGCCGGAGGAATAGATATTCTGTTCCTCTGATACGATGCTGCCAAGCTTTGTGTATCTTCGCAGGGCAGATTTCACCCTGGCTATAAGCTCAAGTGGATTAAATGGTTTGGTGATATAGTCATCGGCACCGACATTTAGACCTAACACCTTATCACTGTCTTCGGATTTGGCAGTTAGTAATATAATAGGGAGAGTGCTGTTATTTTCCCGTAATTTCATCGTAACCCGGATACCGTCCATCTCAGGCATCATGATATCCAGAAGAACCAGGTGGATTTCTGAGGCTTCTATCGTTTCCAAGGCCTGAATTCCGTTATAAGCTTTTATAATATTATAGCCTTCAGCACTAAGATAGATCTGTATGGCATCAACAATTTCTTTATCATCATCACAAACTAAAATGTTATACATATAAGCTCCCATCTGTGCGCACGAACGCACTTAAATATCAAGATATTGAAAAAGCGTTATTTATAGAGTATCAAACAGTGCGCTTCACACACCTCCAAATGAAATACTGTAGTAACGCTTTTCTTTCATAATAACTTTTCGCAGCCTGCGACTGTTTTTAGAACAGCTGGCTGTTTTCCCCGATTTTTATTATACCTTATTTTGTGTAAAACATCTAGTATTTATAATTTGAGATAAAGAATAACCCTTATATTCACATTAAATTTAGAAATTAATAGAATGATTGTTAGGAGGATAAAACTTTGATTGATAAAAATATAACGATTAGTTTGTGACTAATAGGAAAATTGTATAATATAACGACAAAATAACTGAGAGATTTTCAAAATTATATAAAAATGACCATTTGACTGCAATTAAAGGAAAGGGGTGGATTTTTTTGAGCAGATAATCTATAATGTATTTTACTAGAGCAAACTGCTGTGTAGAGATTGATAATTATTTAACATAGGATGTTATGTTAAATGTATATGTTTAACGAAATATAAAGATTGCAACTATATCAATTAATCTAAATTTTCTTTGTGAGGTTTAGCTGTACATATTGTATTGACTATGGCAAAGAGATATTTTGTTTAATACTTTATAGCAAGTTAACGTATTACGTTCTCATAGCGGATGAAATAAAAATGCAGGAATTTTCTTGTACGGAGAAGCTCAGTAGGAGGAATAGGTAATGTACAAAATATTGAAAAAGGAAACCCTGGCACCGAATATTTACTTAATGGATATAGAGGCGAAAAGAGTTGCGAAATCTTGTTATCCAGGGCAGTTTGTAATTGTTAAGATGGATGAGAAGGGTGAACGTATTCCTTTGACCATATGCGACTATGATCGTGAAATTGGAAGCGTTACCATTGTATTTCAGGCTTTAGGTTCTTCAACCAAGCGTATGGCTGAGTATGAAGTAGGGGATGAGTTCAGGGATTTTGCAGGTCCTTTGGGAAGAAAATCCGAACTGATCGACGAACCCGAAGCTGAACTTCGTAAGAAAAGCATTCTTTTTGTTGCAGGTGGTGTTGGTACAGCCCCTGTTTATCCTCAGGTTAAATGGATGAAAGAACAGGGATATGATGTAGACTGCGTTATCGGAGCCAGAAACAAAGACCTTATAATTCTGGAAGATGAGATGAAGAAAGTTGCAAAGAATGTTTATGTGACAACCGATGACGGCTCCTACGGTTTTAAAGGAAATGTCAATGACTGTATAAAAGACCTTGTGAATAATCAGGGTAAACACTATGATCTGGTTATTGCTATCGGACCTGTAATCATGATGAAATTTGTCTGTATACTGACCAAAGAGATTGGTATTCCTACTATTGTAAGTATGAATCCCATAATGGTAGACGGAACCGGTATGTGTGGTGCCTGCAGACTGACTGTTGGTGGCAAGGTTAAATTTGCCTGTGTAGATGGACCTGAATTTGATGGACATCTAGTGGATTTTGATGAATCCATGAAGAGACAGCAGATGTATAAGACTGTGGAAGGCAGAGCTATCTTAAAGGAAAAAGAAGGAGCAACCCACAAAGGGGGCGGCTGTGGCTGCAGTGATGACCCCGCAGACAGATAGGAGCTAAAAGATGGACGTATTGAAGAAGACACCTGTAAGAGAGCAGGATGCCAAAGAAAGAGCACATAACTTCAAAGAAGTTTGTTTAGGATATAACGATGCTGAGGCGAAAGAAGAAGCCCTCAGATGTTTAAAATGCAAAAATGCCAAATGTATTGGTGGATGTCCTGTGAGTATTGATATTCCGGGCTTTATTAACCAGGTTGAGAAAGGCAATGTAGAGGAAGCTTACAAAGTTATAAGCAATTATTCTGCTCTGCCTGCTGTCTGTGGACGTGTATGTCCTCAGGAATCCCAATGTGAAGAAAGATGCATCAGAGGTATTAAAGGAGAACCCATCTCCATTGGTAAATTAGAGCGTTATGTAGCTGACTGGGCAAGAGAAAAGGGAATCAAACCTGAAATGCCTACAGAGCAGAAGAATAAAAAAGTGGCGGTAATCGGCTCCGGACCTGCCGGATTAACCTGTGCAGGGGATCTTGCCAAAGCAGGTTATGACGTAACTATCTTTGAAGCACTTCATGAAGCTGGTGGTGTATTGGTTTATGGTATTCCTGAATTCCGTTTGCCAAAAGAGACAGTTGTTAAGAGCGAAATTGAAAATGTCAAAGCACTTGGTGTTAAGATTGAAACCAATGTAGTTATCGGAAAATCTACCACTATCGACGAATTGATGGAAGAGGAAGGCTTTGAGGCTGTATTTATCGGATCAGGAGCAGGGCTTCCAAAATTCATGGGAATTCCTGGTGAGAATGCAAATGGCGTATTTTCTGCCAATGAATACCTCACCAGAAACAATCTTATGAAGGCTTTTGAGGCCGGATATGATACACCTATTGCTGCAGGTCAGAGAGTGGCAGTAGTGGGCGGCGGAAATGTAGCAATGGATGCTGCCAGAACAGCATTAAGACTTGGAGCAGAGGTTTATATTATCTATAGAAGAAGTGAAGAAGAACTCCCTGCCAGAGTAGAAGAAGTACATCATGCCAAGGAAGAAGGTATTATCTTTAAATTCCTTACGAATCCTACAGAAATCCTTGTGGATGAAAATGGCTGGGTCAAGGGAATGAAGTGTGAAGAAATGGAGCTTTTAGAGCCGGATGCATCTGGCAGAAGAAGACCTGTACCCAAAAAGGATTCTGAATTTGAGCTGCCGGTAGATACCGTAATCATGTCCCTGGGCACAAGTCCTAATCCTTTGATTTCATCAACAACAGAAGGCCTTGACCTGAATAAATATAATTGTATCGTAGCAGATGAAGAAACCGGAAAGACAACAAAAGAAGGTGTATTTGCTGGTGGAGATGCAGTTATTGGTGCGGCAACGGTTATTCTTGCCATGGGTGCCGGTAAGAAAGCGGCAAAAGCAATGGATGAATATTTAAGTAATAAATAGTAATAACAGTATAGAACCGAGGTTCTGAAAAATGTCAACATTTTTTAGAACCTTTTCTGTTTTAAACTTAGAGGAAAGAAGTGTTGCAATTTACTGTGTTGATTTATCTTTATATGTTCAGTCGTTATTATGCTGTAAGCTTTCAGAGTTTCTGATGCAAAAATGTCCGGACAGTCCGATAAGCTTAAAATTAGGCCTTGATTGATTGTGCAAACTGTGCAAAAAGTAAAAAAAGATTGCTATAAGAGCTGTTTGTTGGTATAATATGTTGTAAAACAGGCTCAATATAGAAGGAGAGCCCAAGAAAATTGGGGTACAAGAATGTTAATTGATATGATTAGTCTCGAGATACAGGGAGGGGAGAAAGTATATGTATTACCTTACATAACAGGTAATATGATATTTATTTCAACTGGTGTATGTGTACTTCTCCTAATCGTATTTGCAATCATCCATAATAGAAAGAGTAAAGCTTTCAAAACACTGGACGGACAGAAGAAGTATTTGGAAGAAGAATTTGGTACTCTCGAAATTTCCTTTGAAGAAGCCGTTAATAACAAGAACCAATTGCAGACCAAAAACGAAGAACTAAGAAAAAATAATGAAAAACTCAAGAAATTAGCCTATTCAGATTTACTGACCCAGCTGCCGAACCGTTATGCACTTACGGAACTTTTAGATAATGTTATGTTAACACTGAGAAATGAAGAAGTGGTAGCATTAATGTATATCGATGTGGATGATTTCAAGCAGATTACCGATAATCTCGGACATTCCTATGGGGATGAGCTCTTAATAGACATAACCCACAGGCTCAAACAGTCCATCGATGAGAACGATTTTCTGGCGAGACTTGGAAGTGATGAATTTATCATACTGTCACAAAATTTTACAGATATCGGTGAATACGAAGATAAACTAAAGAAGATTCTTAAAGTATTTGAATACCCCTTTGTATTATCCTTAAAAGAATATTTTGTTACTGTTAGTATCGGTATTGCAATGGCGCCAAAAGATGGAAAGACCACCCAGGTGCTGCTTAAAAATGCCGATTCTGCCATGTATTCAGCAAAAGTTACCGGTAAGAACACCTTTGCATATTTTAAGCCTGCTATGAATGAGAGGCTAATGGAGAAAATACAAAATCAATCGGAATTGAGACGCGCTATAGAAAAACGTGAATTTATCGTATACTATCAGCCTCAGATTGACCTTAACACAGACAAGGTAACTGGTTTTGAAGCATTGGTAAGATGGGATCATTCTGAAAAGGGAATATTAAAACCCTCTGAATTCATATCCCTATCAGAAGAAACAGGTCTGATTGTACCAATTGGTATTATTGTTATGGAAGAAGCTTTAAAACAGTTAAAGGAATGGCAGGATAAAGGTTATAACGATTTGACCATGAGTATTAATGTGTCTGTCAGACAGTTAAAGGATAATGATTTCTATTCCAAAGTAAAAGAAGTGATTGAGCAGACTGGAGTAAATCCTGCAAATGTTGAACTGGAAATTACCGAATCAGTTGCTCTGCAGGAAAGTGAACATGCAAAATCAGTTATTGAAGCCTTAAGTGAACTGGGTATTTCCTTTGCGCTGGATGACTTTGGTACCGGATATTCCTCCATGAATTATCTAAAGCTGTATCCCATCAGCAGCATAAAGATGGATAAGAGCTTTTTGGACACCCTCTTTACCGATGAATTTAATAAGAGTATTATAGAGTCAACCATAGCACTGGTACAAAGTATGAATCTTACAGTTACAGCTGAAGGTCTGGAGAGCAGTGAACAGGAGGAATTCCTAAAAAGTGCAAGATGTAACAGGGCTCAGGGATTCTTATACAGCGAAGCTTTGCCAGTGAATCAAGCTGAAGCGTTTCTTATTAGCAATAAATAAAGCAACAATAAACATGCTCCACTTCATGATATATATTTGAAAACCCAAATATATGCCATGAAGTGGAGCATGTATTGTTTTCATGTTGAAGTTTACTGATCTCTATTGATAAAATCCAGATCTCTTATTATTATCAATTCTTCTTTTGCATGGTAGGCATATCGGAAGCATGGAGTACCCCCCGGCTGAAAAAGAAAAATAGTGCTGCAAGAATAATTTCCCATAAACTTAACAGAATAAGTCCAATACCTAAGGCGTTTACCGTGTATGCAATTACGAAAGCAATAAATCCAGGTACCATTGTAAACATAATAAAGAAAAGATAGATAAACAATAAAAGTCCCTGGCTAATAATATTCTGAAAGATTCGCTGAGAAAACATATTGGCAGCAATCAGGTAAATTGAAAAACAGCTGCGTGCTATGGCACATAGCAAAGCAATTACAGGATTCCAGTTTGTAAAAATAAGTGCAGGCAGAAACATAAGGAAACTCTCTAGTATATGTTTTAATATGATTTCACCGTTACTCCAGATAATTTTACGAAAGGAGGATTCCGGTATTAAGTAGATGTAGTGAGTGTAGAGTTCCTTTAAACCCCGACCGGTACCGATGAGAAAACATTGCAGATAAAAGGAAACCGCCAAAATGATCAGCATGGTCATGCTTTCTTTGTTAAAATAGGCAGCTATATTTGCACCTGCGATCATAAATAATGAACTGCCATCCAATAAAGAAAGTCGATTATTTCTCGAGGACTCTAAAAGATGCTTATATAATATTGCCTGTGCACCAAAACCGGCAAGACGTTTATTTCCCTTATTAATTTTCTTTGGAGTCTTTCCAACAGCGTTGATGTTGCCTTCTGTAAGTGCTCTTTTCTTCTCAAAGGAGGTTTCGGTAGCCACTAATACATCCTCATAATAATCGGAATTATATAAGATAATTACAGCTATAAAAAAGATACCAAGAAGCAAAGTGAGTAAGAGATTAAAACCTGCACCTGCCATATTCCCTGCCAGATAGGTACGAAGGCTTTCTGTAATCCAGCCCACTATTGGAAGCAGCTTTAAACTACCTTTCTCAATAATATAAAAGAGAGTTTCTTTATAATCCCCTAATTCTAAATATTTTCTAATGTATTCAACAGCCAATACTGCTATCGGTAATATTGCTATAATTTTAACTATCTTTTTACGACGTTCTTGCTGATTCGTTATCATGTATATTGCCAGAGACATAAATTCACAGATTAAAAGTGCCAATACATATGCAACAAAGAAAAGGAACAAATGGATTGTATTCAGACCTAAGGAGGCAAAGGTAGTACCTTGCAGCAGTAAGAATAATCCTCCTATAAGACTTTTTCCAGCCTGTGATAATATACCGTAACCAAGGATTTGCTTTGGATTAACAGGTGCACCAAAGAGCAGATTTACATCACTCATTTCAAAGAAACTGCTGCCAGAGGATAATCCCTTTGAAATACCTCCAAAGTAGAAAAACATCAGATAAACGGTAAAAAATACAAGCAACCACTGGGGTTTGGCTTCTGTTGGAAGTGCAGGAGTGGTTAAAACGGTAAGCACTATGGAATACCCAAAGAACAGGAGAATAAAAAGGTATAAGATAACCATAGATGGTTTCCGTAGCATATTTTTAAATTTATTTTTTAAAGTTCTTGTTATTAAAAAAATTATACTGTTCACAATTACTCCTATCTGTGTTCTTAATTTATTTGCCTTCGGTTATGGAAAAGAACAAGGCTTCCAGACTGCTCTGACTGTCCAGATCTTTTCGTCTTTTGCTCTCCATGATCCTTCCATCTTTCATGATATGTGTTGTATCCCAAGTCTCTTCCATGCTGTCAATCATATGTGTGCTTATGATAATGGAATTCCCTTCGGCCTTCAATTCAGTAATAATTGATTTTAATTCTCTTATAGCATGTGGGTCTAACCCAACAAATGGTTCATCAAAAACAATTGCCTTGGGATTGGGTAGGAGAGCACAGCAGATACTGACCTTTTGCTGCATTCCTTTTGACAGTTCCTGTCCTAATTTGGTACGTTTATCTGCCAGCTCAAAACGAGTTAAGAGTTCTTCTGCATAGTCCTCCCAATTTTTTAGGCGATATGCCCTGGCTATGAATTGAAGATGTTCCTCAACGGTAAGCATCGGGTACATAGCCGGAAGTTCCGGTACATAACCTAATTCTCTTTTCGCTTCTATACTATGGTTGTCATAACCATTAATCATAATAGTACCATCGAAACGCAAGAGTCCACAGATACTCTTTATCAAGGTAGATTTACCGGCGCCGTTGGCACCGAGCAGCACAGTGATCTCTCTATCACCGGCTTCCAGGCTGATATCATTGCTGGCAATGGTTTTACCATATTTTTTTGTTACATTTTTAACCTGTATCATAATGCCTCCTAAATAGATAGAATTTATGTAGTTTGTTTGTCTCATGCAATAAGGAGAATGGCTGATAGTCATATGGGAATATTATACATGAAAAGGTACACAAAGTATAGAGTGAGTTAAGTTAAATCCATTCTTCCTTTAAGGATAAATTTATCCATTGCTGTTGGATAAACCTATTCTTTCCTCAAGAATAAATGTATTCATTGCTGTTAGATAAAATCATTCTGCCCTCGAGAATAAATGTATTCTTTGCTATTGGATCAGCGTATTCTTTCCTTTAGAGGGATAGATTTTTAGCTTAGTACCTCCTTTATTCCTCTATCCTAGAAGTACTTGTAAAAATGTCACATCCAATTTTGAGCTTCTTTTTTCAACACTCCATCCGCATTATAACAGTTCTTTTGTATTACCTGTCTATTGTTTATTTAAATAAATTTTATTCTATCTAGTAATAACTTAAATATGTGGTGTACAATACTTCCATATCAGTTATAATCAAGAATGAATGAGTGTAATATGAAAGGGAGTAAGACAGATCCTTGCAATAGGGGTATTATTGAGATTAATTCTATTGCATTCTGTAAATTAATGTAATTGTTCTTTGGGAATGAAGCATATACGATAAAATTGGAAGTGCAACAAATTACGTATTATTTAGAAAATGAATTATGAATTAAAATCAAGAGGATACTACGATAGACTTAATAGTTAAAAGAGGAAGAACAATGAGTAATAAGAAATCGATGCTATTATATTTGACATTTTTTTATGTACTAACAGAGTTAACTATCTATGTAAGTTTTATGACAGGAGATATAAACGGCTCTTTAAAGATTACTACGATTACTTGGCTAAAATACAGTTCAGTGCTGTTGTGTTTATTATATTCAGTAATTGTTTTTATACTGCTTCAAGAAAAAGATACACTAATCCTTGCTGCTGCTCTGTTTTTCACCGGCTTATCAGATTATTTTTTACTTTTTACTAACAGTTTTACGTTTGGCATGCTTTCATTTTCAATAGTGCAGCTTATCTATCTCCTAAGACTGTGGTATTTGGATAGAGGGGCAGTTTTAATCTATCGATCTTTATTAAATTTATTACTGTGGGCAGGGGCTTTAACTATATTAAAGCTATTAGGTATTATGAATGAGAATACAGAATTATCTGATAAGCTGCTGCTTTATGTGGCAAGTTTTTATTTTGTTACCATACTTCACAATGTTATAAGGTCCTTTATTCATATGAACAAATGCAAAAGTTCAAAATCAATTATCTTCTCACTGGGAATGTTTTTATTTATTTTTTGCGATATTAATGTAGGTATCTATAATCTGGAAGGTTTTATTGCCATAGATCAGGAAATTTTTCATAAACTATATCAATTCGCAGAAGTAGCTATGTGGATGTTTTATTTGCCGGCACAGGTCTGTATTGCTTTAAGCGGCAGTATTGAAAGCGTGAGTAAAGTAAATCTGACGAAAAAGTGAGAGGAATTTTGTGAAGAATTATTTCCATGATTTTCTTGAACAGTTTCTGGTTATCTGTTATCATACTTAATAAGTCAAGTTTAACTATCTGGGAGTAATCTTTTTATCTATAGTTATCATCCTGTAAGTATCATCCTATTAAATAACTCAATGAAATCATCAAATGTTAAATCATGAAACGTAATATAATTAATTAAAAGTAAACGAAATCATCAAACTTAAAATTATCAAAAGGAATAAACACAAAAGCAATGTAATTTCAGTAATTTGCTAAATCAGTCTAAAAACTTCTCATTACTTCTAATGCTATCACATTTCATTTCCGCAATACCCAGACAATACTGACCTATAATGCAAGAAACGGCTCAGGAAAGTTCAGCTTCCTTTGCTGTTTATTAATAAAACAAATAAAGGAGAGTTATATGCCGAGAAATCTGAAAAAGTTAGATTTCAGTTCATTTGCAGTACAACTGAAAGAACTTGTAAGCTCACAGCTAGGTGAAGAATTTGAATTATATCTTCACACTGTTACCAAAAATAATGGAGGTTCAAGAGAAGGTATTGTAGTCAGGAAAAAGGAGGAACGGGTAACGCATAGCATTTACCTGGAGAGGTATTACAAGAAATACATAAAAAACATGGAACTTGAGACGATTGCAGTGGAGTTTATACAGGCTTACAGGCAAGCTGCCCAGAATAATCTGCCGGAGGCGGAAATGCTGGAGGATTTTGATAAGATTAGAGATAATATATTCTTCCGGTTGGTCAACTATCAGAAAAATGAGATTATATTAAGTGATATACCCTTTCTGCCCTTTCTGGATCTGACTATTACTTTCCATTGCCTGGTTCAGAATAAAATGGATTATATCAGTTCGTTAAGGATAACAAATCATCATCTGGAACTTTGGGGGATTAATATTAAAAAACTGACAGAGGTTGCCAAAGATAATACTCCTCGGATTTTTCCTGCATCCATCAGAACAATGGAGGAAATTTTTCGTGGTTTTTCCTTGGCAACGGAGGAGGATGTAAATCCTATGTATGTCGTTTCGAATAACACTGGTATCAATGGGGCCAGCTGCTTGCTGTACAAAGATGTAATTTCTGTTTTGGCAGGAGAACTGAACAGCAATCTCTTTATCCTTCCAAGCAGTATTCATGAAATCATAGTTATGAAAGATGACGGATTTATTGGGAAAGAGGAACTTGCACAAATGGTTAAAGAGGTGAATCTAACACAGGTGGCGGAAGAAGATTTCTTGTCTGACAGCGTTTATTATTATTCGGCTGACGAGCAGAGGATCATAAAAGCATAAGTTTTATATTTGAAATAACTTCAATGTGAAAATTGTAGTGAAATTTTCATAATTCCCATATATTTGTGCATCCTAAGTTTATTGAGAATATAAGTGTTTTATTCCTAAGGAGGAGCAAATAGATGGACTTAATAAAAATAGCAGTATTATCTTTAAGTTCTGCTGCGGTACTTTTTATACTAACGAAACTTATGGGTGACAGGGAAATGTCCGAGTTGAGTATGTTTGATTATATAACCAGTATAACGATAGGTTCCATTGCAGCAGAAATGGCAACATCCCTGGAGGATGACTTTAGAAGACCGTTATTAGCAATGGTTATCTATGGAGCAGTATGTTTTGTTATATCCTTATTAACCTGTAAATCGATTACTCTGCGAAGGTTTTTTGAAGGGCATTCTCTGATAATGTATCAGAACGGGAAGCTCTATAATAAAAATATGCTGAAAGCAAAAATTGACGTGGATGAATTTCTGGCCATGTGCCGGGTTAACGGTTATTTCGACCTGAGTGAAATTCATACTGCAATACTGGAGTCAAATGGTAAGTTAAGTATACTTCCTATGGCAAAGAATAAACCTGTAACTGCCGAAGACCTAAATCTTAATCCGGAACAGAGTTTTCCTATGTCGAATGTAATAATAGACGGAAAAATACTAAAAAACAATCTGCAATGGGCAGGGAAAAACGAAATCTGGCTGGAGAAACAACTTAGCGCCCAGGGGATTAAGGACATCAAAGAGGTAATGCTTGCAACCTGTGACAGCTCGGACAGCCAGCTAAATATTTATGTCAAGCTGCCGGTTGTTTCTAAAAATGATATGTTCCAATAGCTGTATCGTATAGAATAAATCGTATCTCCAGCCATTATTAAGTGCTTGGAGATACTTTTTTTCGAAAACTAAATATGTATGGCGAAAGTAATTATAGTAATGAAGCTAAAAGACACTTGCTTTAATACCTTTAGGCTTGTTCAAAATTCAAAGAGAGTCTGACCAGTTTACTTGAAATATAAAAAAAGAACATATATAATGGGTGAAAGGTTTTATATTACATAGTGCTTAATTTATAAAAGAGCTGGAAAAAGCAGGAGGAATGATGTCAAAGTTATATTTTAAATACGGATGTATGAACAGTAGTAAATCTGCTAATTTATTAATGATCAAACATAATTATGAGGAACAGGGATTCCGTGTATTACTTCTAAAACCTCAAGTTGATGATAGAGATGGCCAGGATATTATTAAATCAAGAGTTGGCATTCAAAGCAAATGTATAACTCTTGGAAGCGAAAGTTCCGTATATTCCTGCTACGACCCGGACAAAATTGACGTGGTCATGGTTGATGAAGCACAGTTCTTAAGTGAAGAACAGGTTAATGAGCTCTATCAGATTTCTTTTCGAATCCCGGTTATGTGTTTTGGACTATTAATCGACTTTACCCAGCATTTATTTCCGGGCAGCAAACGTCTGGTAGAACTTTCAGAGAGCATACAAGAGATTAAGACGGTATGTAAATGCGGAAAAAAAGCCACCATCAATGCACGGTTTGATCAGAGCGGCAGAGTAATGACCAAAGGAGAACAGATAGATATCGGAGGTAATGAAAAATACAGAGCATTATGTAAAGAATGTTATGCGAGATTAGTAAAGGAAGCTGAAAAAGCTGGTAAATCATAAAATAAATTTTTGTTAAGTTCTAAAAAGTAATAATGATTCGATATCAGAATGCAGTAGTAAAAAGAGGAGGGAAACTCCTCTTTTTATTTTGCAATAAAAGTAAATATATGGTAATATGGAGTTAAGATACTACAAGCTGTCTATATAGTTTAATAGTATAGGGATTCGGCATATGAAACAGGAACGGACAATAGCACATCGTTATGAGGAACTTGAGGAATTGCCAACAAGAAAAGGAGAGGACGGATTATGGGAGATTTATTGCAGTATGTAGTAGTATTAGTAATGGCAATTTGCCTGGCAGTAGGTTATATCATTAAACATAGCCTGGATTTTATTCCAAACAAATACATACCTCTTATAATGGCTGTATTGGGTGTTACTTTGAATGTCTGGGTTAATGGCTGGGAGTTTACCCCTGAAATCCTTTTGGGAGGATTGGCCAGTGGCTTGGCAAGCACCGGCGCATTTGAAGCTGTCAGGAATCTTACCGAGAAAGAAGCTGATAAATAGTGGATATCATCCAAAAATACATGACCAGGAACCGATGTTATTCATCACCTGTAACCATTACTGTTAAAAAGCTGGTGCTGCATTCCCTGGGCGTAGCACAGCCTGATTCAAATGTTATCTTTAATAAAATGAACACTAACAGCGCTATGGTATCGGTTCATGGTTTTATTGAAGCTGACCGAATTGTTCAGACATTACCCTGGAACTATAAGGGATGGCATGTCGGGTCAGGATTAAAAGGCACTTACAATAATTGCACGATTGGTATAGAACTGTGTGAACCAAAGGGGCACACATATAATGGCGGAACAATGGTCAATTATGATGTGAACGCCAATAAAGCGTATTTTACCAAGGTATATAACAATGCGGTACAGTTATTTGCCATGTTAAGCAAGGAGCTGGAACTTGATCCTATAAAAGATATCCTTTGTCATTGTGAGGTATATTCTCTTGGTTATGGATCAAATCATGCCGATGTTATGCAATGGTTTCCCAGGCACAAGAAAAGCATGGATACCTTCAGAGCGGATGTCAGTAAAGAAATAAATTATATTGTTCCGGCAGTAAAGAAAAAGATATCATCTGTAAAAGAGACAGAAATAATAGAGAAGCAGCTTACATAAAGTAACTTAAAGGACACTCATTCTTCCAGACGGAATGGGTGTCTTTTTCCTTGATTTTAAACTAATTCATTGCAAATTTACTTTATGAAGGATAGGATAGCATTAAGGCTATTATTAATAAGAATAATTTAAATATAATGAAAATGGTCAGAGAGAAAAAGTTGAATATAAAGGTGTGTGTGCATGGATAAAATTAATTCGAGGTAACTAATTACCAGTGAAGACGAAAAGCTGTGGTCTGAGTCACCTCGAAACAGTCAAGCTGTAAAAAAATAGATACAAATCCATAGTGCTTAATAATTATAACGGAGTAATAGAATTACCCCAACAAAAGGTTGGGAGAAAGGAATAATCCAATAACCTCATAAAGAGGATAATTGGATTATACGTATTAGAATGAATATAAAAAATAAAGGAACTTATTATTCGAACGACCAATTAAGCAATATTATAAAAAGAATGGCTTTAAAAGCATTACCAAGGGAGTTAATAATTTGTGAAAATAGAAAAGACATATTACATTATATAAGAAGATTTCATGCTGCTGACAGGTGCAGTATACTCCTCGATATAACAATATGGTGTGGCAAGGTGGAAGGAATATATCTTGAAAGATCAGGAATTATAATGATTTTTGTATTTAGCCAAACGGATGATGGAATGGATTATCAGAGTAAACAGCTGTATTCATTACACTCATTGGCCCATGAAATGAGACATGTCTGGCAGCAAAGAAATAATTTCACAAAAGATGTTGAAAAAGATGCTGACCACTTTGCAACAAAATTTATTAATACGAATAGTGAGTATATATCAAAAATTATGAACTGGGAGGAGGAATGGGAAGTAGAGGAGGAAGAGTAGGAGCGGATTAATCAAGTAATAGGAGAATGAGAAATAAGAATAAACTTTAAGGCAATTAAGGATTTGAACTCAAAAAAAGGCAACAAAAAATGCACCTAAAGGGACTCGAACCCCCGACACGAAGCTTCGGAAGCTTCTGCTCTATCCACTGAGCTATAGATGCATAACCATATTTTACAATAAATATTGTATAAGAGCAAGCAATTTTTTAAATTTTTTGAAAAATTGAGAAAATGCTAAATTATACCATCAAATGTTACGTAATTATTAAATATGTTACAAAAGATGAAATTAAAGTATTGCAATTTTCTTAAATGTCTGCTATTATGGTACTTAGTTAATTAGTACTATTGATTGGTTCACTTTAAAGGAGATTATAATGAAACTTCGATATAAAAAGATTATAGCCATGGTAACTGTATGTACAATGGGCATTGGAATGATAACATTTTCAATCACAAGACAGGAACAGGATAAATCTACCGGCGTAGAAAATAAAATAGAAAGTCTTACAGCAGATAAATTGGAAGCTGCTAATGTTGCAGACAGCACTTCTGCTGATATATCAGCGAAAGCAGCAGTTTCCGCAGCTTCACTACTTCCCGGTGAAGATCTTTCACCTACTCCTGCTGTAACAGATAATTCTGAGGCAGAGTCTGACGTATTATTTGTGGCTAACAATCCTCTTGAGAAAAGTACGAACAAAGAGCTCAATACATTAATTAAAAAATATCTGAATGCAAAATTAGGCGGCAAAGTTGAAGATTTTAAAGATCTGGTAGATAATACTGACTTAATAGATATTAAGGATATTAACAGAAAAGCAAAGTATATTGATAAATATGAAAATATTGAATCTTATATCAAGACAGGACCTGAGGAAGGTTCCTATGCAGTGTATGTTTATTATGATTTGAAATTCTCTGGAATCGATACTGCAGCACCTGGAATGATTGAATACTATGTTAAGACCAATGACGATGGTAAATTGTATATAAACCTCAGCAAGAATAGTGCTGAAACAACGGAATATCTTAAGACTTTAAGAGAAGCACAGGATGTAGCAGAGATGATTGATACTGTTGATACTAAATTTGAGAAGGTTCGTAAAAAAGATGAATCTTTAGCAGCCTTTTATACGAAACTTGAAGATTCCGCTAAGAATGTATCCTCTAATGAATAAATAAAAGTATCAATAAAGACACTAAATATTTTTAAGAAAACAATATTAATTATAATGACTGATAACAGTGAAGATTGCGTAAATGCAAGACATTTATGGCTTCGCTGTTATTTTTATGTGCTTGTACTTTTTTCCATGTACTGATATAATAAATTAGCATATTTCCATCATAATAATGGAAGAAAAAGAGCATGTATAAATAATAATATAAGATTAGTTAGGAGCCACAATGGCAAAAAGAACAAAAAAATTACTACAGACGGAAGAGTATTCCGATAGCACAGATAGTATCAGATTAAATCGGTTCCTAAGTGACTCAGGAGCCTGTTCAAGACGAGAGGCGGACAGACTTATTGAAGAAGGCCATGTGACGGTGGATGGAGTTAAGGCCGAGTTAGGTATGAAAATAACGAAAGATCAAACAATATCTCTTCATGGGAAGCCTGTTAAAAGAGAAGAAAAATTAGTTCTGATTGCTTTGAATAAACCAAGAGGAATTGTATGCACGACTGACAGGCGTGAAAAAGATAATGTCATAGATTTTCTGAAATTTGATAAAAGAATATATCCCATCGGAAGACTGGATAAAGACTCAGAAGGACTGCTGTTGCTTACAAACGACGGTAGCATCGTTAACAAAATTCTACGAGGCGGTAATAATCATGAGAAGGAGTATGTAGTAACAGTTGATAAACCTTTGACAGCGGATTTTTTAAAGCAAATGGCAGAAGGAGTACCGATTCTGGATACGGTAACCAGGCCTTGTGTCATTAAAGCGCTGGATAAATATACCTTTCAGATTATTTTAACCCAGGGCTTAAACCGCCAGATAAGACGTATGTGTGAATATTTAGGCTTTAGAGTTCAGACACTGAAAAGAATTCGCGTTATGAATATACATTTAGGATACCTCCAAACAGGCGGATACCGTAATGTAACAGAAAAGGAAATTACTGGTCTTACAGAAGCTATCAGGGATTCTGTTAATACAGCAGAATCAAATTACGATAGTGCAAAAGAAGCCAGAAATGAACGGAATAACGTTGCTGGAACAGTAATGAAAAACGATACCAGAAAAGACACGAAAGATAATAAAGACTATAAATCGGGTAACAAAACGAGTACGAAAGAAAGCAATAAATCAGAATATAAGAGACGTGCAGATAAGGAACTGAAGAAAACTGATAAAAAGAAAGACAGTAAAGGACTTCGAAAAGAAGATAATAAAGCTTCAGAAAATAAAAATTTCAGAAAAGAAGAAAATAAAGATTACAGAAGAGTAGAAAACAAAAACTTTGGAAAAGAAGAAAATAAAGATCACAGAAGAAGAGTAGAAATCAAAAACTTTGGAAAAGAAGAAAATAAAGATTACAGAAGAGAAAGCAAAAACTTTAGAAAAGAAAAAAATAAAGATTACAGAAGAGAAAGCAAAAACTTTGGAAAAGAAGAAAATAAAGATTACAGAAGAGAAAGCAAAAACTTTGGAATAGAAGAAAGTAAAGATTACAGAAGAGTAGAAAGCAAAAACTTCGGAAAAGAAGAAAATAAAAATTCCAGAAAAAATGAAAACAAGGACTATAAAAAAGCAGATACGAAAGAATATAAAAAGGAATACAAAAAAGATTATAAGAAAGAATTTGGTAAGGAGCCTCATAAGGATTTCACTTCAGATGATAAGAAGGATTACAACGTAAACCACAAGGGTGAAAAGAAGGGTGAGGGCAAAAAAGTTTATCAGAAGGACAACTATAAAGAAAGGGTAAATACTAGTAACCCTACTAAAAACTCATTTTCCTCCGCTTCTAAAAACGGTAAATCAACAAAACAATCTGGTTCTAACAAGTCTATGGGACAGAAGAGCATCGCATCAGAATATTCCTATCCGAAGGCTGTAGCAAGGAATCACTACGAAAAAGCAACGGAACGAAAAAACGGCTCCTCAGGTAGAAGAGGAAGCTATAACAAAGGGCGATAATAATTAGTCTGTATAACGAAATGTAGTCGGAAGGGCATATATATGAGTATGAAAGAAAAACTGGACAGGCAAAAGGAATTGGTTGTCCTGCTTAACGAAGCCGGAAGGGTATATGAGCAGGAAGACCGCGA
Source organism: Anaerocolumna sp. AGMB13020 (assembly GCF_033100115.1). Taxonomy (NCBI): domain Bacteria; kingdom Bacillati; phylum Bacillota; class Clostridia; order Lachnospirales; family Lachnospiraceae; genus Anaerocolumna; species Anaerocolumna sp. AGMB13020. The sequence goes on from NZ_CP136910.1 coordinate 5,583,749, forward strand.
AATCATGAGTAATTACGAATATGATAAGCTCTATAATGAGTTGCTTGAACTGGAACAGGAAACACAGACAATACTATCAAACAGCCCGACAATCAAAGTTGGGTATGAGGTATTAAGCGAGCTGCCTAAGATAAGGCATGAATCCCAAATGCTATCCCTTGACAAGACCAAGGAAACGGATACCTTAAAAGCTTGGCTTGGGAATCAGAAGGGTTTATTATCATGGAAAATGGATGGACTGACCATTGTGCTTACCTACAGAGAAGGTAAGCTTTTTCAGGCAGTTACCAGGGGGAACGGTGAAATTGGAGAGGTTGTCACCAATAATGCCAAAGTCTTTAAGAATTTACCTCACTCTATTCCTTACACAGGTGAATTGGTATTAAGAGGTGAGGCAGTTATACGTTATTCCGATTTTGAGAAAGTAAACGCACAAATACCGGAAGCGGAAGCGAAGTATAAAAATCCAAGAAATCTTTGCAGTGGTAGTGTCAGACAATTAAATAATGAGATAACAGCCAAACGCAATGTCCGTTATTATGGCTTTTCTCTGGTAAAGGCAGAGGATACTAATTTGTACGAAAATTCCAGGGAAAAACAGATGCAATGGCTGCAAAGTCTGGGTTTTGATATTGTTGAGAGTAAGATGGTAACAGCAGAGAATCTGGAAGAAACGGTAGCTTGGTTTTCAGCACAGATTCCCACGATGGATGTTCCTTCGGATGGGCTGGTATTGACATTTGACGATATAGCTTATGGATATTCCTTAGGTGCTACCTCCAAATTTCCCAGGGACTCCATTGCGTTTAAATGGAGAGACGAGATCAGAGAGACTATTCTTCGGGAGATAGAATGGAGTGCATCAAGAACAGGTTTAATTAACCCAATTGCAGTATTTGACCCGGTAGAACTGGAAGGAACAACTGTAAGCCGAGCAAGTCTCCATAACATCAGTATTATGGAAGGACTTAAACTTGGACTTGGTGATACCATAAAAGTATATAAAGCCAATATGATAATTCCCCAGGTGGCAGAGAATGTAACCCAGAGCGGAAACGTGATAGTACCGGATAAATGTCCGGTATGCGGAGAAGAAACCAGAATCAGAGAAGAAAATGATGTAAAGGTACTTTTTTGCAGCAATGAGGATTGCCTGGCCAAAAAGATCAAATCGCTCACCCACTTCGTAAGCCGGGATGCCATGAATATTGAAGGACTTTCAGAAGCAACCATTGAAAAGTTCTTGAATACCGGTATCATTCATGAAGTTGTTGACCTTTTCCATTTGGAGCAGCACAAAGACATTATAACGGAGATGGAAGGTTTTGGAATAAAATCCTATCAGAACTTATTAAACTCCATAGATAAAGCACGGAATACAACAGTTCCTAGATTCCTGTATAGTCTTGGAATACCAGGAATCGGACTATCAACTGCCAAGCTTATTTGCCGTGAGTACCAGTTTGATTTTGCCGCTATACAGGCAGCAGATACGGAAAGACTGACAGAAATAAACGGAGTTGGCGGAGTAATTGCCACCGCTTTCGTAGAATTTATGAGAAAAGAAAGCAATGCTCATATGATTGAGGATATATTAAAAGAGATAACCTTTGAAATTCAGGAAACGGAAAACACGCATTCTGTCTTCACAGGTAAGACCTTTGTAATAACGGGTTCACTGGAACAGTTCGAAAATCGTAATGCCTTAAAAGATTTTCTGGAGGAACGAGGGGCTAAAGTTACAGGCTCCGTAACCGCTAAGACGGATTATCTTATAAATAATGATAATCTCTCTAATTCTTCTAAGAATAAAAAAGCGAAAGAGCTTGAAATTCCGGTTATAACGGAAGCGGATTTAATGAAGATGGTAGAGTAGGAGTATCTTTACCTAACTTTGGTCCTATGTCAAGATTTAGTACAAATTAAAATGAGAAGTTCTGCATGTTAAGCAGCAGGCAGAGACTTAGCCCTCTCATACAGTTTTTCATATTCGTCTGGAGACAAATAATCACAATAGCTGTGTATTCTGACGGTGTTATAAAAGGCTTCAATATATTCAAAAACAAGCTTATATGCATGGTTGTAGTTATGAATACTAAACCGGTTCAACCATTCTCGTTTGATGAGAGAATGGAAAGATTCAATACAGGCATTGTCGTAAGGATAGCCAGTATGAGAATAACTTCGTTGCATATTTACAGTGGCTTCTCGCCAGGCATTAGAAACATACTGGCTACCACGGTCTGAGTGTATAATCAAAGGAAAATCGGTGTCTCGACAAGCTTTTGCTTTATTGATTGTTTCGATAACGGAACACACTTCCATAGTATCAGAAAGAGTCCAGGCAATAATCTTTCTCGCAAATAAGTCCATAACGCAGTTGAGATAGACAAATCCGTCCTGTGTCCAAATGTAAGTGATATCGGTACACCAGACAGCATTAGGGCGTTCTGGATTAAACTGTTCATCAAGAATGTTGTGAAGTTCATCACTGAAATCAGAGTCTCTGGTTGTAGTGGTCCAAGGTCTAATCCACTGAGCTTTGATACCCATTTCACGCATGTATTTACCTACTGTGCGCTGGGCAATGGTTTCCCCAGATTTGCGAAGTTCCTTGGTGATTTTAGGAGCGCCGTAATTCTGTTTTGAACTATCATAAATCTTCTGGATTTCCTTTTTGACAGCCTCTTTACGTTGCTTGGTGGAAGAGACTTTTCGGTTCAGAAAAGCATGATATCCAGAGCGAGACACGCCTAAAAATTTCAGCATTCCGGAAGTAGAGACTCGGCGTTTTGTGACTTTAGATGCCTCTACCTTGGCAGAAACTTCGGTATAGATAGCTTCTGTCAATCTTTCCCCAGAATGCCGATGGCTTTTTTTAACACATCAAGTGCATCCTGAGCGTCACGGAGCTCACGTTTGAGACGAGCGATTTCCTTTTGTTCATCTGATTCGTAGTTACCGGAACCTCTAACGGGAATGTCACCATCATGGTCACGGAACTGAGCCTCCCATTTGGCTAAGGTACTTATACCAATTCCGAGATTCTTGGCACATTCAACCTGTGTAAGATCAGGATGTTCCTTGCGATAGTTGATAGCATCCAACTTGAACTGCTTAGTGTGTTGTTTTGATTTTCTTGGCATAATGAGTTCCTCCTCTTGTTATTATACATTATTTCAAGGGATTGTCTCATTTTGTTTTGTACTAATTAGATGCTAACATCACTTTAGTTTGATTAGAATACAAACTATTAGTTTGTAGCGAAATGTATTTGGAAGAGATATAAAAGTTTAATAAATACAAAACTGGTGACACTTCAAAGTGATTTGCTGGTTTTGTATTTTTTTATTGACAAACATACGTTCTTTGTGTATTCTGTTACTACATTAATATATTGTAGTTTTATTAGAACTTTCACTGTGTTAATGCTAAGACTAGAGATATATGAAGCTAAAGATTTATATTTAGAACGAGAGATATTTGGAATTAAAAATATTGGGAATTAAAATATTGGGAATTAAAGATATATGAATCTAAGGATATTTAGAGCTAGAGATATTTGGAACTAAAGATATAGAATCTAAAGTTATATAAACCTAAAGACATTTGGAACTAAGAATATCAAACCTAATGATTTCTTGATGTAAAGATATTTGAACTAGAGATAATTATAATTAAAGATGTCAAACCTAATGATATTTTAAAGTTGATGCGAATCTTGTTTAGTCTCATAATATTCAATTTATTTAAGCAAACTTACCCAAGAGACTAGACGCAATATGAATAAATAATAGAAAGGAATGCTTCTGCGAGGACAATTAATGGAAAATACCTGGAAAAGAAATGTTTCAATATTTTTGGCTAGCCAGACGTTATCCCTATTTGGTTCTTCCCTGGTACAATATGCGATAACCTGGTACATTACGCTAAATACCAAATCTGGAATAATGATGACCATATCTATTATTTGCGGTTTTCTCCCCACCTTTTTTCTATCGCCCTTTACCGGAGTATGGGCCGATCGTTATAACCGAAAAATACTGATTATGCTTTCTGACAGTCTTATTGCAGTATCCACTCTGATATTGGCTGTTGTGTTTTTGATGGGATATGATGCCTTTTGGATGATATTTTTAGTATCAGCAATCAGAGCGGTGGGGTCAGGCATTCAGGCACCGGCAATCAATGCTTATTTGCCCCAGTTAGTACCGGAGGATAAGTTACAGAAGGTAAATGCTACAAATGGAACCATTCAGTCAATGATAATGCTGATTTCTCCTATGTTGAGCGGAGCTTTGTTAAATGAGGCTGGAATTACACCTATCTTCTTTATTGATGTAATTACTGCTGCACTTGCTGTTACAATATTGCTGTTATTTTTAAAGGTACCTTATAAGAAGGGAGCAAGGGAACTACAAAAGGTCTCTTATAAAGAAGACATGCTTCTGGGACTCAAATATGTAAGAAAACATGAGTTTGTAAGGGAATTCTTTGTGTTCAGCGGATTTTTTATGTTCCTGGCAGCTCCGGTTGCTTTTTTAACGCCATTACAGGTTACCAGAAATTTCGGTGAGGAAGTATGGAGGCTTACAGGGATTGAAATGACCTTCTCTATTGGGATGATGGCAGGAGGAATATTAATGACTCAATGGGAGGGATTTAAGAATAAAATATATACAATGACCTTATCCAGTGTGGTAATGGGAATATGTACGTTTGCCTTTGGGTTTGTAAATGTTTTCTGGATATATCTGTTCCTGATGGGGGTGTTTGGTTTTGTGATGCCTTTTTTCAATACAGTTTCTACTGTAATGCTGCAGGTTAATGTGGAAGAAGAGTACCTGGGAAGAGTATTTGGAGTTTTCGGCATGATCAGTAGTGCTTTAATGCCGCTTAGTATGCTGATATTCGGCCCTTTGGCAGATGCAATTGCCCTGGAAGGAATATTAATAGCTACCGGATTACTCTTATGCCTGGAAGGGGTTATGTTATCCACCAGGAAAGCTTTACTAAAGGTGGGGGCACCGAAGGAAAGAAGGAAAGAAGCACCTGTTGAAGGAGCAAGGGAAGAGCTGAAAGAAGAGTTTTGAGGAGTGATCAAAGAGTTGTAGAGTAGAATTAAGGTCAATTTAATATATGGATAAGAAAAAATACGGTAATTGCCATGTGTATAATAAAAGATTGTATGAACAGAGGTTATACATCATAGGCTATATATGATATAATATAATACACTGTATGAAATCATATATAAAAATTTGATAATTTGATATTGATTAACTGAACTTATAGAAATCAGTGCCCTTAATATAAATTTAGTGTTACACTTGGTATAAATTTAGAATATTGACTTTATAGTAATAATATAGTATATTAAGTTAAAATAATAAAGGCTGTGAAAAGAAAAGTAAGCAATGGATAAAGATACAGAGAGCTTTATATGGTGAGAATAAGCACAGAATACATTGCCCAAAATGGTCTTGGAGCCGCGTACCGACTACAGTATTTGTATAGGCTACGATGGGAGTGCCCATTACAGCACCAGAGTATCGACAAGTTTCCGTACTCGCTAAGGTCTATATTGTGAGATATAGATAAATTAAGGTGGTAACACGAAGCATATGCTGTCGTCCTTGAAATTATAAGTAAGGGAGGGGAGCTTTTTTTGTGTCCTTAGGCAGGAGCAGCAAGGAATATAATTAGGAATTTAGTAAATATAGAAATATAAAATTGAATAATATCTAGCAGAACCAAACTGCTTACGTAACCCAATAGTGACCGTAACGAAGTTAAAAGAAAGAGGAGTAGGTGATAACATGCCAATTAAGGTTCAGAGTGAACTACCGGCTAAAAAAGTGCTGCAAGATGAAAATATATTTATTATGGATGAGGGAAGAGCTGTACATCAGGATATTCGTCCTTTACGTATAGCGATATTGAATCTCATGCCCTTAAAGGAAGATACAGAGGTTCAAATTTTAAGAAGTCTGTCCAACACACCTCTTCAGGTGGATATCACTTTTTTATCAACAGGAACTTATGTTGGTAAAAATACCGCATCCAGCCATCTGGATCAATTCTATCTTACTTTTGATGATATCAAGCATTTGAAATTTGATGGACTGATTATAACAGGAGCACCAGTTGAGCAGATGAAATTCGAGGAGGTTACTTATTGGGAGGAGCTTAAGACTATAATGGAATGGTCAAAGACAAATGTGACTTCTACCTTTCACATCTGTTGGGGAGCCCAGGCTGGTCTTTATTATCATTATGGGATACCTAAGATTTCATTGGAGGAAAAGCTTTTCGGTGTCTATAAGCATCATGTCTTAAATCGTAAAATACCTTTAATTAGAGGCTTTGATGACGTATTTTATGCACCACACTCCAGATATACAACTGTCTCTAAAGAAGAGATACTCAAGAAGCCGGAACTAACTGTATTGGCAGAATCCAAGGAAGCCGGAGTGTTTATTGTGATTGCAAAGGACGGAAGACAGGTGTTTGTAACCGGCCACCCTGAATATGACCGGACTACTCTTGATAAAGAGTACAAAAGAGATGTCGATAAAGGTCTGGATATTGATTTGCCGGAGAATTATTACACAGATGGGTTGACGTATGTAAGGCCAGAACTCACCTGGAGATCTCATGCCAATGCTTTGTATACGAATTGGTTGAATTATTATGTTTATCAGGTAACGCCTTATGATTTGGATGAGATGCCGTTTGTTTACGAGATTTAGTGAGGGCTGCAGAAAGATTATTAGTTTTGATTTTCAAAATATGTACTTTGGATGAATTCGAATCAAAAGGTTTAAAACGGGTGGAATGGGGACACCAGGAAGGGAGGTGCATACACTTGAAAAAATACAATAAACTAGTAAGAGATAGAATTCCTGAAATGATTGAAAAGGATGGACACAAAGCTAAATTTAAGACACTTTCTGATAAAGCTTATCTCACAGCTCTTGATAAAAAGCTCTTGGAAGAAGTGAAAGAGTATCAGGAAGATAAGAGTATTGAGGAAATGGCAGATGTGCTGGAAGTGTTATATACTATTTGTAATACCCGTGGATATACAATCGATGAGTTAGAAGTAAAACGTCAGGAGAAATATATAGCGCGAGGTGGCTTTGAAAAGAAATTGTTTTTGGAGTATGTGGAGGATGACAAAGCTAATCAGATAGAAACGGTATCAGATATGAAAGCTATTAAGAAGTGGAGGGAGATACCAGAAGATTGGAAGAAGATACTTTTGAACAATGTGTTTTGCAGTAATTGCAAGTTAACATCTATTGTGGATTATGCAGTTGTAAATGATACACATGGCATTGTACTTCAAGGGAAGTGTGCTAAGTGCGGCAACTCTGTTGCCAGATATGTGGAAGATTATTGATTTTTTAGATGAACATAAATCTAACAAATGTGAAGCGGGAAATATCACAATAGTAGGACTACAAGGTCACGGTAAAACCAACCGTGACCTTATTTTTATGTCTGAAATCTGTACAAAGCTATTGAAACTATAATCATTTGAAATAGACACATTAACAATTTAGAAACAATTTAGAAACACAATACAAATATCCAGGGATTAAACTTATCTAACAAATAATTACTGAACCAAAGAGAAAGGAGCTTTTCATTTATGAAAATAGAAAAGCAGCAGAATAAAAAGAAAATCAAAAGAGTAGAAAAAAGTATCAGAAGTCAAATAATCGCAACAGGACTCTGCCCATTAGTAATGATGTCTACATCCATTTCAATATTGTCCCTCAGGGGAGTTGACCCAATGCTCGTATCCAATACCATTGCCTTTGTGCTCCTGATTGGAATTGTTCAGCTGCTCTATGTTGCACACAGTATCGTGAAACCTATCCGTATTGCGGAGGAATGTATTATGCAGGTAGCTGAAGGCAGACTGGATTTTGATATTGATGATAAAATGAGAAAACGCCGGGATGAGATCGGCTCAATGGCTGAATCCCTGATGGGTTTAAGAGATAAATTAAAGGGTACTATGACTGATATTCAGGAAGTATCCCATAAACTGTTAAGCTCCGAGGAGGTTATGGAAAGAATGGTGGTAGAAGCCAATTCAGTAACTGGTCAAATTGAAACGGCAGTAGAAATGATTTCCAAGGATGCAAAAAATCAAAATATTGATATGAAGGAAGCCTCTGAGCATATCGAAAGAATTGGACTTATGATAAGTAATATCGTGAGCAGTGTGGAGCTTTTGGAGGAGACCTCAGCTAAAATGAAAGAGGATGGAAATAAATCCAGCGAAATCATGGAGGATCTTGATAAATCCAATCAAAGAACCAATAATGCAATTGAGAGGATAAACCAGCAAGTGCATTTAACCTATACCGCTTCTGTGCGAATCAATGATGTCATTCAGATGATAACTTCCATAGCCAAACAGACGGTTCTGCTTGCCCTAAACGCCAGCATAGAAGCAGCCAGAGCAGGAGAACATGGCAAAGGATTTTCTGTAGTTGCTGAAGAAATCAGCCTATTGGCTAATCAATCAAGTGCCTCTGCTAAGGAAATCGACGCTATCATAAGAGACCTCTCAACAGAATCCGGTAAAATGTTAGTTATTATGAAGGAGGTGTTGACAGATGTTGATAAACAGAAAGTAAAACTGCTTGAGACTCAGGGCCATTTTATGAAAGTGAATGCTGGAATTGGAGTCAACCTACAGGGAATTCTGGAAATCAAAACACAAACACAAATTTGTGATGCGGCAAAAGACAAGATAACAGAAGCCATTGAAGCCTTGCGAATGATATCCGAGGTAAGCGTTTATTCTACCAATGAGACCAAAGCATCGGTTACCGGTTTAAATCAGAATATAGGTGAAATTGCTGTTTCCGCTTCTCAACTTAAGGATTATGCGGAAACTTTGAATAACCAGATAAGATATTTTTCAGTTGAATAAAATAGAAGGCCTTTGCCTGTTTTTATGATATTATATATACGGAGCGTACCATGAAGGATAAAAAGAAATTAAATCTAATCCAATATGTCAAAGAGACAAATGTTTTCTTCAAAACCCAGTACGGAAGCAACATAAGCCGTTCCCTGCATTTAACTGGTGCAGCCATAACTGTCAGTTTTTTTATTGTGGCAGGCAAACTGTTTATGGGAATATTGTCCTTGTCTTTTTTTGCTTGTGCAAATGCATTTTATTCAATTGGAATGATTGTTGCAAAAAGTATAGCCTTAACCGGAATCAGAAAAGCCAGTGATATAAATAAACAATATCAGTACTTTATTTACTCCAGCACGGTACTTATATGTTCAAGCCTACTTTATATCCTGTATTCTGTTCGGTTGTTTTATAGCCCGATGACAGCCTCCTACCACATGATTGCTGCTTTGGGAATCGCTGCAGTTACTTTTACAGAAGTTGGACTGAACATTCGAGGAGTAATAGTAACCAGGTATAATAATACTCTACTTTTACATGCAATTAAAATGATAAATCTATCTGCTTCATTCATAGCATTGGTATTAACGCAGACTGCTTTATTATCTTTCACTGGTAATGAAGCAGATCCTGTAGAAATCTCAAATGCCAATGGCTTAATCGGAATTCTAATGGGTACAGTAGCAGCTTTCATTGGTTTTTCTATGTTATACAGGGTGAGAATGCTAAAAAATAAAGAAATAGAAAGTGCAAAGAATAACAGCTTGCATCTTTAAAAGGAGGAAAGTTATGATTAATATATTGGTGGTAGAAGATGATGCAGAATTAAACAGAATTGTATGTACGTATCTAAACGACAGTGGTTTTCAGGCAAAAGGCTGCTTGAATGCCAACACGGCTTATGAAGAAATGTATAATACTATATATGAACTAATCGTGTCTGATATTATGATGCCGGAAATAGACGGGTTTGAGTTTGCAAGAACTGTACGTCGGGTTAACCAAACAATACCCATATTATTTATGTCTGCCAAAGACGATCTTCCTTCTAAACAAAAGGGTTTTCAGCTTGGAATAGATGACTATATGGTCAAGCCTATTGTACTGGACGAGCTGGTGCTGCGATTAAGAGCACTTCTTCGCAGGGCAAATATTGAAATGGAGAGAAGATTAATCATTGGAAATCTGATCTTGGATGCAGATGCTGTAACGGCAACCATAGGAGAGGAAGAAGTTACAGTTACTACCAGAGAATTCAATATCTTATATAAGCTGCTGTCCTATCCCAAGAAGACCTTTTCAAGAGCACAGCTAATGGATGAATTCTGGGGAATCGATACAGATACAAGCCTTAGGGCAGTGGACGTTTATGTGACCAAACTAAGGGATAAGTTCTCCACTTGCGATGGGTTTAAAATTGTGACAGTCCGGGGGATTGGCTACAAGGCGGTGTTATCATGAACCAGGAAAGCAGGCCTGTTCGTAAAAGAAGGAATTTCTTAAATGTTTTATTTGTATTTTTTCCCACACTGTTATTTTTTTATTTAATAACAACGGCACAGTTTTTTATCTTGGGAGAGTATTTGGATTATCAGAATATCTCAGCGATTCATAGGGTGCTAATAATTGGTTTTTGGTTTCTTTGTGCATCGGTCTTTACCTATCTGACTCTGAGGCAGATCAACTATCGTTATGAGAAACCCATGAAGGCCTTTGCCAAAGCGACCAATCAGGTGGCAAACGGGGATTTTTCAGTATATGTACCGCCGCTGCATACAGCAGATAAGATGGATTATCTGGATTATATGTTTCTTGACTTTAATAAAATGGTAGAAGAGCTTGGAAGTATCGAGACCCTGAAAACTGATTTTATCTCAAATGTTTCCCACGAGATAAAGACGCCAATTGCTGTTATACAGAATTACGCGGAGCTCCTTCAAAAAGAATCGGCTTCAGAGGTACAGTGCTTAGAGTATGCCAAATCAATAGAAGAAGCGGCAAAACGATTGTCAAATCTGATAACAAACATCTTAAAACTTAATAAGCTTGAAAATCAAAAGATAAAACCAGAGGTCTTTGAATATGATATATGCAGACAATTGAGTGAGTCTGTAATACAATTTGTTGAGGTGTTGGAACAGAAGAACATTGAATTTGATGCGGACTTAGAAGACCGGGCGATTATCCTTGCCGATGAAACACTGCTGGAATTAGTATGGAATAATCTTTTGTCTAATGCTATTAAATTTACGGAACCGGGAGGTGCAATTTCCTTGAAGCAGAGCTCTTTAGAGGACAGTATTCTTGTAACAGTAACGGATACCGGATGTGGTATGAATGAAGACAGCATGAAACATATATTTGATAAATTCTATCAGGGGGATACATCACACTCCAAAGAAGGAAATGGTCTGGGGCTCGCATTAACCTTACGTGTGCTGCAATTACATGAAGGTACGATTAAGGTTAACAGTATCCCCGGTAGAGGAACCTCCTTTACGGTTACCTTGCCAGTGTTTCTTTCGGATAAGGTGGAAGAAGAAAGCTTACAGGAGGATATCTACCTATGACCGAGATTGTAAAAAGCAACCATGCCTTTATAGGCTATGAATATAAGGAAGTTATAACAAATGCAGATAAGGTATCCTTTCTCATTGATATTTATGAAAATTTTGGTTGGATAGTGGATAAGAATGTAACACATACGCTTACAATGAGAACCACAAATCACCATTCAAATATTGTTCTGCGGTTAAAGAGAGACCGTAAGATAATAAATAAGATGGAACTAACCAGGTTGCAGCGTAACTTTGAATTTTGCATGAAGGATATTGAGCAGCTGGAAAATTCCATAACCTCCAAAGCAACCATGTATGCATTGATTGTAGCTTTTATCGGTACAGCTTTTATGGCAGGTTCCGTATTTGCCGTTACAGCCGATCCACCAAGAATTGTGTTGTGCGTTTTTCTTGCGGTACCTGCATTTGCAGGCTGGATATTACCTTATTTCATATATAAAAAAGTGAAAAGAGAACGGGCAGAAAAAGTTAATCCCCTCATCGAAGAAACGAAAGATCAAATCTATGAGATATGTGAGAAAGGCAATAAACTGTTACATGACTGGAATAAAAAATAGTGAAAGTAACAATGAAAGCAACAATAAAAGCAACAATAAAGGCAATAATAAAAGCAACAATAAAAGCAAAAGGACATATAACCTGATAGCAACGGTTATATGTCCTTTTTAATACGAGTAAATGAATATCGGTAGTAGAGGGTGTATAGGGTAGGATGGCCTGTTTCATATAAAGTCTTGTAGGTGGAGCGCTGGAGTAATTAATATTATTCAAACAAAACAGAAGCAAAACAGAAACAATACTTTGATATACTTTAGCATCATCAGGAAGCATTACAAAATATGAGAAGTAAGGAGGTATTATTATGGCAAAAGCTAAGCTGATTCAAGTGAACAAGAGAATTGAAGAAAATGTAATTTACGGATACAAAAAGATAGAATGCGGTGTTGTCGAAGGTTATAAAAAAATTGAACAGGGTATAGTCGGCGGTTTTCATAAAATGTCTGATAACTTCGTGGATAACTATCTTACATAAGAGGATGAATCTGTTGAGGAGGCAATAAAGAGCGACTTAAGGAAGAACAGGCTCTCCGCGAGGACATGAAAAGGCATGAAAGGAATCAAAAAAGCAGTAGTAACAAAATGCTTGAGGAAATTAATAAAAATATAGTTATAAAAAAATATTAATCAGAAAAAAGTTTAAGGAGGAGAATGAGTATGAGAACACAAGGAAAAAGCATTGTAGTAACCGGTGGAGGCAATGGAGTAGGAAGGGAATTGGTATTGCAGCTTCTTAAGAAGGGGGCAGTTGTTTATGCCGTTGATATAAATGAGGTGGCTCTAAAGGAGACCGTTAAGCTCGCGGGGGGTGAGGGTAAAAGATTATTTACTTATGTGGTTGATATATCTGATAAAGCAGCAGTTTTTGCATTTGCTGAAAATGTAATAAAAGACCATGGTAAGGTAGATGGAATTATTAACAATGCAGGAATAATTCAACCCTTTGTCTACTTAAATGAATTGGAAATGGACCGTATTGAAAGGGTCCTGAATATAAATTTTTATGGAACCCTTTACATGGTAAAAGCTTTTTTACCCCACTTGCTAAAGCGCCCTGAAGCACATATAGTTAATGTATCCAGTATGGGAGGCTTCCTGCCGGTACCGGGTCAAAGCATATATGGTGCATCAAAAGCTGCTGTAAAGCTTCTGACAGAAGGGTTATCCTCCGAGCTGGTTGATACTGAGGTTAAAGTTTCCGTTGTCATACCCGGTGGTATTGCTACTGATATCAAAAAGAATTCTAATATATCCTATAAAGTGTCAGGCGAAAGCAGTAAATCTAAGATGGTTTTATCACCGGCAAAGGCAGCTGAACTTATCATTAGGGCTATGGAGAAGCAAAAGCTTCGTACCTATATCGGTAAAGACTGCAAAGTAATGAATGGGTTATATAAATTGAGTTCCTCTCTGGCTATGAAAATGATAAACAAAGTTATGAGTGCCAGTGAACATTAATCCTGGTGAATAAAAGGATTCGTTTCATTTATACATTTTATTGCTCATGGTAGCTGAAGGAGAGGAAGAATGAAGAATATTTGTGTTATAACTGGCGGTGGCAGCGGAATGGGGCTTGCTGCCGCCAAGTTAATGGGAAAAGATTATTATGTAATAATTAGCGGAAGAAATGGAAAGAAATTAGAAAGTGCAGTACATGAGCTTACGGAGGAAGGAATAGAAGCAGAAGCTTTTGTCTGTGATGTAGCAGACATTCATAGCGTTGAGAAGTTAGCCTGTCATGCAAAGGGAAAAGGAGAGGTTACAGCTGTTATCCATGCAGCAGGAATGTCTCCTCATATGGGGGAGGCGAAACAGATAATGGAGGTAAATGCACTGGGAACCATTAATATAAATAATGCTTTCCATAAAGTAATGAAACAAGGCGCCTGTCTTATTGATGTTTCCTCCATGTCAGCCTATCTGACACCCAAAATTATCATGCCTGTAGGCTTGTACAAATACAGTGTGAAGAATCCTGTTCTGTTTATGAAAAAGATTATGAAATGGGTAAATTTATTTCCAAAGAAGGTTAGAGCTGGTGTTTCCTATGGAATATCCAAACATTTTGTCATCTGGTTTGCAAAGCAAGACGCTGCAAGATTTGGAAAGAAAGGAGCAAGAGTCTTATCGGTATCTCCAGGGAATTTTGAGACTCCCATGGGGGAACTGGAAAAAGATGAGGCTGATACATATACAAAGTACTGTGCCATTAAACGAATCGGACAACCGGTTGAAATAGCCAGTCTCTTTCAATATTGTGTCAGCCCGGAGGCAGGTTATCTGACCGGTATTGATATTCTTTGTGATGGCGGACTGGTTGCCTCTGGAGTCAATCCGCTCAGGAAAAGCTGAAAGCATTTTTTTAAAAGAGTTTTATAATATTCTTATAAGGTTGTAATACAAAGAAGTGTTAATGAAAGAAATTTTCACCATACTCCATACAACCATGAAAGACAAGTTGCCGATTTGGTATGCAGAAGTTGTACAGATATTGTATGCTTTTGTACACAATAATGGAAACTTGTCTTTTGTGCAGTTTACGACTAGGATGTCATAAGGTTTCAATTGGTTTTTTATGATCCACAATAGCTGCCTGTTTAAATAACGAGATAAAAAAATGTCAATTACATTTGCAATTACTCGAAAAAATGGGTATAATTAACTAATAAAATGAATTTCCTAAAATTATGTAAATTTGCTATAAACAGGATTAGAAAAGAATTAAAGCTATTGGAATCCTGTCATTACTATAGTAACATTTGTGTCGTTATATCCAACATTTACATACAAAAAGAGCTATATCATTAGAAAGGAGAATCTTTAATGTACTTCTTTCCTTTCTTTTGTGACTTTTTATGAATGAGAACTGACCATATAAGTGATACGTAAATATGTGTTGAATGCTGAGAATTTGACTGCTACAGAGCACAGAAGTATATGGTTTAGGCGTATTTAAGAAGTCTCAGAAATTGTTAGTGGCTGGAGAAGCCGCAAAGGTTAAAAAAGTGTATAAAATTCACTCAGTAAAAAGGTGTCATCGCTGCACATACAAACTAGATATACGCACAGCGTAGAAAAGGGGAAGAATATGAATATTTCACAGGTTTTACAATTTGGCGGTAAAATAGATGATTTGGTCTGGAAGCATCCAATTGAGGATTTTAATACTTCTTCACAGCTGGTTGTAGAGGAGACACACGAAGCGCTGCTGGTCATGAACGGCAATGCCTGTGATCTCTTTGGACCGGGTAAACATACCCTTACTACACCAAATATTCCCTTGGTACAAAAGCTTATTAATATTCCTACCGGTGATGAGTCTTCTTTTCCCTGTAAGGTATTTTTTATAAACAAAATCCATCAGATGGATATGACCTGGGGAATACCTGGAGAGATTACCCTGAACGACCCCGTTTATGATATCTTTCTCCATGTTGGCTTATGTGGTAACTTAAATTTTGTTATAAAGGACAGTCGTAAATTTATGCTGAAAATAGTGGGATTTCGCAGTGTTTTTGAACCGCAGGAACTGGTAGCGAAGTTTCGTGGAATTATCAAACAATACGTAAAGTCTATTATTTCTAAGATAATGAATGTGGGTAAGATAAGTTTTTTTGATATGAATGAGAATCTCTTTGAGATTTCTGATGTTGTGAGGGAGCAGCTTGTACCTATTTTTGAGGATTATGGTGTTGAAATGCTTCTATTTAATATTGAGACTATTACTGTACCCGATGAGGATTACGAAGCGGTAAAGAAAGCAAAGGAACTGAGATCTTCCCGTATTATACAGGGCTATACCTGGCAGGAAGAAAGACAGATGAACATAGCCGAGAAATTTGCCGGCAATGAAGGAACTATGGGGGGGATAGGCGGAGCGCTTGGAGGATTTCTGGCTGGAGGAGCCTTTGGCGGAAATATTGCCGAGCTTGCAAGGACTGCACTCAATCCAGATGTTATATCAAAGGAGAGGCCTCCGATAGACTTGCGAAATATTGAATCACCCCTGCAGGATAAGGTCGGAAGAGCATTTGATGTAAAGGAATTCGCTGAAGGTCTGCATAAACAGAATGAGGATTCTGGGGTCAGTGCCCCTTCGCAGGGAGCCAATAAGGATATAGGCGAGCAGGTAACGAAAGTCGATACTACTGCTAAATTCTGTACAGGCTGTGGTAACCAGGTATCAGCAGATATGCTTTTTTGTCCGAAGTGTGGGACAAAGCAGTCAAAAGTCTGCGCTAATTGTCAGACACCACTTATGCCGGAAGCCATATTCTGTCATCAATGTGGAACAAAATGCTAAGGACTGTAGGAAGAAATGTTAATAAGCAGTAAAAGATTTTATATGCAAAATGGTGTCTGTGACTGAGGTTCTCAGGCAATAAGAAAGGTATGGTTTAATATGAGCAATAATAAAAAAAATGCAGTAATGCTTACCCTGGTGTATTTAGTTATTTTTATAGCTTATAATCTTTTGGTTTTTCTCGTATTTAATAAGTTTACAGCAGTTTTCTGGATTAGTTATGGTTTCATGTTAACAGCCTATTTGGTTCATATAGGTTGTGCTGTAGTTGCAACGCAGAATACCAGCATCAGACTTCTGTTCTTTGGAATTCCTTTATTGTCTTTGTCTATATTTTTTACAGGTGCTGAATTCTTCTGCAGTTTTGTGTTTATGCTGTTTCAGAGTGTAATAGCTGTTAAATTGGCAATCTTGCTCCAGGGACTGTTACTATGCCTTTTTATTGTAGTAGGTGTGATTGCTGTTGCTACGAAAGATGCAGTGGAGCAGATAGACAGTAACATCAAGCAAAATGTTAGCTTTATTAAAGGTCTTCTGGTAGATGTGGAATTATTACTGGAACAGGGTTCCGCTACGGATATCATGATGGAACTTAAGAAATTGTCGGAAACTATTAAATATTCGGATCCCATGACGGATAAGGCGGTTGCTGTTCAGGAACAGATGATCATGCAGGATATGATCCAGCTAAAAAGAGCCTTTGATGATAATGATACAGTGATGGTGAAGGATTTTTGTGGCAGAATCAATCTCTTATTTATAGAGAGAAATAAAAAACTAATGATATTGAAATAAAGAGGTAGTTAGAAAATGGCTGTTAATTTTGTTGCTAGAAAGTGTGCCTGCGGAGGAAAGCTTGAATTTGACCCCTCTAAGAAGATATGGATCTGTATGTATTGCGGTACTGTAATAGAAAGGGAAGCAACTTTTGATAAGGTATCGATAGATGGGATAGAGGGAATCAATGATGTCGTAAGGCAGACACTACTGGATGTTGCCTATAAGAGGATGGAAAGTGCTCAGGAGAATCTTGAGGATTGTGAACGAAAGAATCATCAGCATATCGGAACGCTTTTAGCAACTTTAAGCGTATCTATGGCAAAGATAACTCTGGCAAAGGATCAGAATGAAGCCAGAAATATAATGGAAATAATTAAATACAATGCCAAAAGACTGAAAGAAGAATTTCCGGTAATTAATGTAGAAGAAATTAATCTTTATGAATCTTTTGGAAATACCGCTTCTGATATTTATGCCAACCTTGCATTGGTATTTGATACCCTAAAGGATACAGGCAGACTGGATTACATAACTTCAAAAATGAAAGCAGGCGAGGTTTTCTCAGTAGATGCTAATCGTAATCTGCTTCGTTTAGCAATCAAACAGGGAAAACTGCAGGTGGCTGAGGAAATACTAAATAACATCAATAATATTGACAGAGAAACAGCATTAGAGGACATTCTTAACGGTTACCCGGATAATGAAAAGAAGAGAGGTATCCTTGTCAAACTTATCCGTCAAGGTTCTATCAAGATAAATGCGAAGGTAATGGAAGATTATTTCATAAACAGTGGTGATAGCGTCAATACAAAGAATACAGTGCTGGAAGAAATAGCAGAATATAAAAAGAATGTAATTCAGAAAAATACCACCAGTCAGAATAATCTTGCGGTACAGGAGGTTGCTGACATAATGGGACTCAGGATAAAGATACAGGCTGTAGTATCCGGTATCTGCCGTTATGCTGTGAATCATGACGAAGCAAAGAAAACCTTCGATCTCCTTTGTAAAGAGGAGCTTAGGGATATTGAACTGGAAGAATTAATGGACTATGCTTTAAAAGCCGGTCAAAAATATGAGATAGCACTTGCTTGTTTGGAGGCTTTGCAGGAGAATGACTGTTATATAAAAATAAATGCAAAAGTTATTGTTGATTTTTTAAGCCGAAAAGAGTATGGCAATAAAGAAACAGCAGCAATACTTAAGAAACTGCTTCTCTTTGAATTGGATAATAGAAATCTGGACAGTGTCATAAACTGCTATCTGTGCGAACTTCAGGATAATGGTGATAGACGAAAGGAGATACTTTCTGTGTTGCTTTCACAAAATGCACCTATATCAATCGGTACAATTGAGAATTATACACTTCGAACAGTTATCGATGGAAGGGATAAAACAGAGGTGTTGAAGCAGATCTTTCATACAGGTTTTAATAAAACTTATGTCAGTGACTTGCTTTCCCAATATATGTTGTCGTCAGCAGATCAACCCGGTGTAAGAGAGGCAGTTATAAATCTTCTGCTGTCTGAAGGTTTTGTGACAGATTCCAAGGTTTTGAACCAATACATATCTTCTGAAACGGATACCTTAACAGAGAAGGAAGATAGGATAAAGAAATTAATTGATAAAGGAACACAGGTGCGTAATGATAGCCTGGATACCTATTTGATATCCTTAAAAACAGAGTGTGATTATTCACCAGAGCTTTTTAAATTGTTGGCGAAGAGTAGTTATAAGATTAGTGAAAATGCTTTTGTAAACTATCTCCTTCTGGTAAAAGAGGTTGATAAAGTAAATAATTGCAAAGAACTGTTTGAGGATGCATCTTTTGACTTTCATACAGCCTTCACTGAAACCCTTCACCTGGGAAGCAGAGTAGAAGCTAATCTGTTTCAAATCTATCTTTTAACTTCTGTTGATTCATATGAAACAGCCAAAGCGATAGCAGGCATCTTCAATGAGAAGAAGGTCAAGCTGAATAATGAGATAAGAGTAAATGGTATGACTATGAAATTTAAGAAATATCTGGGGGAAAATAAAAACAGACTTTCATCCTTAACCTTGCAGCTGGCAGATGAATACCGAATGTTTTCATTCTTTTAACAGATAATGTTAAACCCACCTTTATCAATTCGCAAAATATTTGTGAAGACAGAGGAGCTATATAGAAAAGTGGCAAGGAGGCAGGCGTTATGACGGAAGAAGAAGCAAGAGCCCAGCTGGAAGAAGCAGAAAGACTAAGAGAACAGATAAACAGCCTGATAAATCGGATAAGCAGATTAACGAAAGAGAATAGCGAACTGCGGATAGAGCTTGATTCTCTGATGAGAAATATATCCATTCTGGCATCAAATGCCAAAACAATGGACAGTGAAGTATTTGCGTTAATGTCTTACGTTTCGGATAAAGTCAACCAGGCAGACACTGGTACTTATGAATTATCTGCGCTAATAGAAGAATTGTCTTCTTCGTATTTTACTTTTAAGAACCTGAGTACAGCGTCTAAAAATGTATCACATTATACAGATGAGTACTATACAAAATTTTCGTTCTTTCATGATCTCAGGCGAATAGCTTTGGGATATGTAGTCGGACTGGATGCCCATATCTGTTCCGATGAAAACATGAGAAAAAAAGTTGAAAAAATATATCTTCAGAATACAGACTATTGGCTGGCATATGGAATTATGGCGGTAATGCTTTGGGCTTCCGATGAGGAAGAAGCCGCCAGCAGAGCGGTTACCAAAGCGATGTCCATGGATTTTCTGAGTACATCACTTTTTTTCCTGCTGATAAATCTTCGTTTTACCAGAACGGAAGCAGCGAAGAAATGGTACTTATGCTATTTAAGCCGAGTGGACAAGAACAACCTTGGACCAGAATGGCAATACATATTGCAGGCTTACTTAAAGGGAGCTTTCGGAGGAGATACGGAGTTTAGTAATCATATACGGGAATATTTTATTGATATGATTCAAAGTCTGGAAAGCATGAACCCTGAATATAAAAACCAGGTAACAGCTAAAACCAGAGAGTATGCTGAAATTTATTTACATATCACAGATCAGGAATATGAACATCTTCGCCGCTATTGCAAAGATTACGACCAAATGAAGAAACTTTTATCAGACGCAGAGAAGAATGGTGTTCTTGCAACCAGATATAAAAATTTGCTGGAGGGGGAGAAGAAAGAGAACCAGGATCTTTTTCAGAGAATAGAAGATATACTCTATTCCTTAATTAATTCCTATGATCAGGAAGAATTTATCGTAATCAAAAATCTCAGATACAATGAGATGATTGTCCGTGCAAAAGGTGATATTGGATTAGCACAGCAGTTCTTTCATGCCTCCTTCGAGAAAGAACCGGATAGGACTTCCTTTGACAAGCTGCTTTTTGACTGGGCGTTTACGGAGGATGAACGAATCGATATCAGTGTACGTAAATTTGCGTTCAGCCATTTAAAGAAATGGATTTGTGCAGGATTTGAGGCTTTTGCCAAAGAATACCGGCAAAAAGAAAAAGAGAACTATATCTTTACAATTGATGGCTGGGAAGGCATATACGACGAAGACTCTTACGAGGAAGCTAAGGTCTCTCTTTCAAAGCATTATTACAAGAACAGGTTTAAGGATACTATTTCAGATAACTATATTAAAGTTTTTTCCGGTATGTGCCTGGCATCCCTACTGATTATACTGATAATGTTTTTCTTCTTTCAAAAGATAGCGTTGGTAATAGGGATACTTCTTGGTATTGTTGGTGGCTTTCTCTTATGGCGAAGAATCGTGGATATGATGGGTATCCTGAAGGCAAGAAGGGATAAGGGCTGTAAATTCCTAAACAGTGCCATGGAGGAATTGCGTCAATGGAGAAAAGATTATAAACAAGCCGATGAAAAGGCGGCTGACCTGATACAGGTATTTGAAGAATTCAACTAGAAGGGGAGGCGGTACCATGAGTTCCAATAATGCGGTTAATACTTTAAATGAAACGATTAACTCATTTAAGTCCAGAGTAGATGTTAAGATTGAGTCTGTAAATACATCAACCTCCAGTCTAAGAGCTACCACCAATAAAATTTACGACAGTATCAGTAAGTTCAAGATTGATATGATACAAAATGAAGAAAAACAGATAGCCCACGAGAACATGCTTCGAATCGATCAGGTACTCAAGGAACAATTCGGTGATTACGAGGCCATTCGAAAGACGGTAATGGGAGTTGTGAAGGACTTTGATATTAATCTGGTAAGAAACAGCACCATACAGGAGTTATCGGAAGAACTATGGATTACCAGCTCCCGTTATTGGCTGTCCTATGCATTAATTGCCATTACTGCCTGGGTTAACGATTATCCGGAGGTTGCAAGTAATGCTATTTCAGAAGGAGTTCGAAAGGATAGAATAAAGAGTACGCTCTTCTTCTGCCTAATGAATTTGAGATTTGCCCGAAGTGAGGTAGCAAGTAAATGGTTCTATGAATACATGAAAACAGTTGACCCTGCCTCTTTGCAGCAGGAGGCGGCAGTCGTTCTCCAGGCTTATTTAAATGGTATCTTCGGTACTGATAAAGAACTTGAAAATGAAGTGAATAAGGTAATACAGAACTGGGTAAATCAGTTGGATGCCAACGAAGAAATATCCGCAACTCTCACAGAGACCTATCTGACCTATATCAGAAATCTTCCGAGTAAGGAGTACTGTGATTATCCTTCACTTAAGCAGTTCTGCTATAATGTTTCAGAGGTGGAAGCTTCTTACATGAACGGAGGAAAATACAATGAGCTTATAGAGCTTGTCAAATCCCTGGATGTTGAGCTTTCAGAACAGACGAAAGATAATTATAATAACCGGATAGATAGTATTCTGGTGAATCTTATTACCAATTATGACAAAGAAGAATTGGAGTTAAAGAATCAGCAGATATATTTTAAGATGATTATCGATAATGACGGTAAGGTTGAGTCGGCAGAACAGCAATATGAAGTATTTCAAGGTATTCAGGCAGAAGGTTTCAATGTGGGAAATCAAATGGTCAAATGGGTTGTCTTTGATGATAATTCCCAGACCGATGTTCATGTCAGAAAATTTGGACTTCAAAATACCAGGAAATGGTTTAAGGAAGCAATTGAGAACTGGAGCTTATCAATAAATCAGGCAATACCTCTTGATTTTAGGCTGCACATTGATACCTGGTCAGGAATTACAAACGGAGAAGACCAGGCAGACCAGACAGAACAGATGAAGAGTTTTTATAACAACAATAAATTCCAGATAATGTATGTTAACACCTATAATATAGCTGCTGTGATTGCCGTAATCCTAACAATCGGACTTGCCTTTCTAACACCTTTTTCGTTAATCGGTACAGTGCTTGCACTCGGATTTCTAGTATTCAGAGTATTAATAGCAAGAAAAACGTATCCCAAGCGGGTAAATGCGGCTCTTAATAATCTAAATAATTGCATGAACGAATTAGCAGATTTCAAACAGTTTATAAAAGAAAGCAGAAACAATAAGGAAAAGCTTATCAGTGAACTGGAGTATTTATAAGAGGAAAGGATGAGATATTATGGAGAATGACAATAATATGGAAAATAATATGGAATTAGATGACTTATTGGAACAGAGAATAATGGAGAATTTCTCTCAGGGAAAATCAGAAACAGCGAAGGTTTCCAATGAAAAGTTAAAAGAGATGAATAAGAAACTCCCCGCCTGGAGTTTAGAGCCTACTTTTAGCTTTCTGAAATAATGCAGGCGGTAATAGGTAGTACATATTCAGATTGGCTGCAAATAGCCAGTGAAGTGAAGGCAAATGGCTTAAATGATAGAAGTTATAATAAATTAAAAGCTGCCGCTCCTTTGGAGCTGTCCATGGAATGGAGTGAGCAGCTTTTTATTCAGACAGGGAATTTGCTACGGCAAGTGTTGGAAAAAAGCTTTTGTGAACTGGAGAGGAAACTGAATCAGGTAATTCAATATGGTGATGCCGAATTTGCAGACAGAGAACTAAAGAACTTTCATAAGAAATTAAAGCAATGCTTTTTTTATAAGGATTATCCATGTCTACCAGGAAATATGAAGAAGAGATTAAGCAGGGATATATGTGAAAATGTCAGAGTATATGAAGTCGGAATAACAAAGTATCTGAAAAATGCTGCAATGGATTATCCGGGACATTTTACAGAGGACATTTTGTATCTTTTTCAGAAACGAAGTTTTTATGGTTATGTGAGAGAGTTGATGAAAAATTCGTTAGATGATATTACATAGTTTTGATATAAAAAGTAATTTAACTTTGTTTCACACACTGATTTGTAGCAGTGCAACATCTGCAAGCAGATGAGCATGCAATGGGAGTTAGTATGAGCAATTACAAGGAAGTAAAACAGGAATTATTACATTATATCATGGCCAGAACACCCTTAGTAATCATTAATACTACGGAAAGAGAACGTGCCGAGAAGATGTTAAGAGAACTTGCGGCTGAGAAACAGTTGGATTTACTTTATTACACTGATGCCAAGCAGTTAAAGAATTTAAATAGTGCAGGGGGAGCCTATGATACCCAGGAGGATCCTCTGGGCTATTTCCTGGGAACCTTTAAGAAGCAGCGTCACTGTACCATAGCGCTGGGTGATGTAAAGAGGATATCCGATGATAATGTATATTCCAGGGAATTATTGAACATACTATATATGGCGAAGGAAACTGCAGGGGTATTCATACTTATAACACCTGATACAGTATGGACCAGACTGTTGCAGTTTGGGATGATTACTACCCTTGATCTTCCGGATCTGCAGGAAAGAACCTACCAGCTGGAAGAATTTATACATACATACAGAGGAAGGTTTATGATTAACCTGGACAACCAGGATATTGCAAGAATGGCTGTACTGCTTCGTGGCTTTTCAGAAATACAGATTGATAATATTCTTTCTGCTGAGATAATCGGCAGCAATGGTTTGGACAAATCAAGAATTTATGGACTTACAGAACAGAAACAACGGTTGTATGCCAGAAGTGCCAGTGTTCAATATATCAATGACAGTCGTAAATATAGAGTTGCCGGTATGGGGAATCTAAAAGCCTGGCTGGCTGAAAAGAGAAAAGTATTTTTTATGCCGGAGGAAGTTCTTTATAAGTACGATCTGGTACCTCCCAAAGGAATCTTACTGGTAGGCGTACCTGGCTGCGGTAAATCTCTGTCTGCCAAATTGATTTCACAGGAGTGGGAACTTCCGTTATTCAGACTGGATGTTGGGGCAATTTTTGATAAATGGGTGGGCGAGAGTGAGAAAAAGATGAGAGAAGCTCTGCAATATATTGAAAATGTTTCTCCTTGTGTTTTATGGATCGATGAAATAGAAAAAGTACTTGCTACTTCGGACTCCGGAAACGAAACCGGTAAGAGGGTGTTGGGAGACTTTCTCTTTTGGCTTCAGGAAGCTAACAGCAAAGTGTTTATGGTAGCAACTGCAAATGATGTAAAAGCGCTTCCTTACGAATTGTATCGAAAGGGACGCTTTTCTGAAATCTTTTTTGTAGGACTGCCAAACGAAGAAGAACGTAAAGAAGTGATTCTTCATTATATGGAACGAACTATGAAGCTGGTACCAAAGGAACAGGAGCTTGACGAACTGGTGAGAAAAACGGACAGGTATTCCTATTCAGATATTGAAAATGCAATTAAGGATGTGGCACAGAAGTTGCTTATAAACGGGTACATCCCAGGTGTTACTCCGTTAAACAGTGAAATTATTAAGAAGGAACTTCTCTCCTCCGTTTCTAAGATAATACCAATATCCAGAACGAATGCAGAACTGGTAGAGGACATCTGCAAATGGGGTGAGGAAAAGGCTATCAACGTAACAAAACAGCAGGAGGCGGTAAGGTGAGCAATTGGGAATTAAAGAGCCGGGTCAGCAGTCTGAGGGCAGAGCTGGCAGGAATTGAACTTCAGAACCAGGCAATTCGCAATGAAATTGCAGGAGTGGTTAGTGATATTGTTCGTAATAACTCAGTATTACTCAATTACAATGACAAGATCCGAAATTCACTGGATACTGCTGCCACAACGTTAAATGAATCCATTAGCAAAGCACTGGATTCCTTTGAAGTGCAAGGAGAAATTGACCATATCTATTCACAATATAAGCGTATTGAATTGGCGAATAAAAAGATTCGGGCACTGAATAACAGGAAGTATTATGAGTTTAACAATTACCGGACGGTCAGGAAACTGGTACAGGGAATAATGGATAACTTAAATCTAAATATGGTAAGTGATGAGGTTATCTATAAATCCATTGAAAAACAGCATTTAAAAACACCGGATTACTGGTTGACCTGTGCTTTATTAAGTATTATGGCCTGGAACAATGATGATAAGCTGTTGGCAGATAAGGCAATTGAGAGAGCTGTAGGTCTGGATAAGAAGAACAGCAGTATCTTTTATATGATATTTAACATTAGAATGGGACGAGAAGAAGCTGCTGCAAAATGGTTTATGCTGTATCAGCAGTGTGATCTGACAGGAAGTGACGAAAGTACTTTTCTGATGCTATTTTCCCTGATCAGTAAAACCTTAACCTTAAATGTAGATGAAAAAACAGCCGGAGAGGTGAAGGACTTCATCAACCGTATGATGTTAAAGAATGCGGAAAGAGAAGGCTATAAAGAAGAGGAAATTATTGGACGGATACAACAGAATCTGCTGCGGTTAAAAACGTCTGAAAGTTATGACTTTCCTGGCCTTGGCAAATACTGCAAAGAATATGAGCAATTACTTGATATGCTCAACCTGGCACATAATAATTATCATATACTGGAAATGATATATAGAATCAAGAATGTGCCGATAGATGAAAAGAATAGATATCTTAGTGATTTCATGGATGAATTGCTTCGTAAACCAATTCCCAGTGAACAGGAAACCTATGATGAAATAGAGTATAATGAATTAATCATCCGTTACAATGGTGATGTGGATAAGGCCAAAGCAGACATTAATGAAAAAAAGAAAAAGTCAAGGCAGGAGTTCAATCTTATGCTCAGTCTGATTTCCTGGATCTATGACTTTTCTCTTGATAAGGTAAACGGTCAGATGCGTCTTAATATGTTTACGCTAATCAAAGGACTACAGGAGAAGGCAGTAAATAAGTATTTCAGTTATTACCGGTCTCTGCATAAGAAAGTTCTGCCAGTTGAATTAAATGATTATAAAGCAGATGTAGATTTTACAGAAAGCGCAGCGGAACTTGAAAAAATAAATACTTATTACGAGAATCAGATTGAAGTAAGATTAAAAGAAATAAAAAATATTTATGCTTATGTAGCCCTTGGAGTAGGTGCTGCTAATTTGGTTGCCGCATATTTTCTGCACCCGCTGATAGCAATAGCAGGTATTGGTTTTGGAATTTATGGTGTGGACATGATATTTATCAATAAACGCATAAAAAATAACATCATTCTGGAATTACAGGGTGCAAAACGTGTGACTCAGGAGTTGTTTCAGAAGCTGTTTGGGGAATATTCACAACTTGATGAAACCTATAAAGAAATGGATTTGGTATCAACAAAAATTCTGGAGGAACTTTATTAAAAGATATGCGATGTCCAATTCTGTAAAACCTGGAAAATAGCGTAAATTAAGAAGATTAGGCTTGTTTTATGCAATATAATGTAGTATAAATATTGTAATGGTAGTTGGACAAGTAAGAATGAGCTTAACTTGGCTTGACTGAAGAACCAATCTTAATGACAACTGTTATTAGGGTTGGTTTTTGCTATTCAGACAGCTCTATCATGAGGGAAAGAAAGAGACCGAGGTGTTTGATGAAGGAAATTCTTGATGAAATTATTGAAAGACTATCGATTTTTCATGATATGTATACGTTTATCAGGATAATAGACCCTATTAATAAGAAATCTTATGTGAAACAGAAAGAAGAAGCTGAATATCAGTTTGTGGAAGGGCACTGTTATGATTTCTGGAAGAAGGGAAGACAGTGTGCCAACTGTTTGTCCAGGAGAACGTTAAAGACGAATAAATACGCTTTTAAGCTAGAGATGAAGGAGGAAAGGCTGTTTCTTATACAGACTTATCCTGTTGAGCTTAATAACAATCATTATATTATAGAGATGCTAAAGGATGTTACGGATCAGGGAATGTTTATTAATGAGAAAGCTGATGAGTATCAGGAATTATCGGGGTATATTAAAAATCTGAATTCAAAAATCATTGAAGATCAGGTGACCGAAATTTATAACAGAAGATTTTTGGAGGAACAACTTCCTATTGATTTAGAAAGAGCAAAAGCTAATGCTGATTCGCTGGCGGTTATAATCGTAGATGTGGACAGATTTAAGCAGATAAATGACACCCAGGGACATCCTGCCGGTGACAGCATCTTAAAACAACTTTCCTCTATCTTTAAGGATTCCATAAGAGCCTCTTCGGACTGGATAGCAAGGTATGGAGGGGATGAATTTATTATACTTTTATATCATGTAACAGAAGACCAGGTGATTAAGATAACGGAGGAATTCAGAAGGCAGGTTGAAGAAGCGGAATTTTATTACGAGGATAAGGAACTGCATTTTACCTGTAGTTTCGGTGTCTGTCTTGTAAATGGCGGTGATTATGACTATAACAGAATTATAGGTATAGCAGATGAAAGCCTTTATGAAGCAAAACGAAATGGAAAAAATAAAGTTGTTATCAGAACAGACAATGGAGTTCCTAATGATACGGTAAATTTTATTTGACAGTTTATCTGAAGTATGGTAACATACTTTCAACTTAAAAACAAAAGGCTGAGAAGAGAAATAGTATATTTCATTTATGTTTCAGAGAGAGGATGGTTGGTGTGAATCCTTACAGACATGAGGTAGAAGCAGTCTCGGAGCTGTGAACCGAAGGGATTATGATTAATCCGCAGTAGACTTCAACGGAATTCCACCGTTATAAGGAAAAAGTATCGGATGACGATTATTCCATATCCCGTACTGATGAGTGCAGAATAACCCTGAATTTAGGTGGTAACACGGACTGAATAGTTCGCCCTAAGCTGATTTTTATCAGCTTGGGGCTTTTTTTGTTTTTAAGGATTAAATCAAAGAAAGGAGATACGCTATGACTGCAAGTGAATTACGAAGACTGTATGTCAGATTTTTTGAGGAAAGGGGGCATAAGGAGATCGCGTCAGCTTCACTTTTGCCGGATAACGATCCTACCGTGTTATTTACCACAGCGGGAATGCATCCTTTGGTACCTTACCTTTTAGGAGAAAAACACCCGGAGGGTAAAAGGCTTGTTAATGTACAGAAATGTGTGAGAACCGGAGATATTGACGAGGTGGGAGATGCTACTCATCTGACATTTTTTGAGATGCTTGGTAACTGGTCCCTTGGAGATTATAGGAAAGAGGAATCCATCTCTATGAGCTATGATTTTCTTACTGACATACTTCATATACCATCAGACAGACTGGCTGTTACCGTTTATGAAGGGGATGAACAGGTGCCAAAAGACCAGGAAGCTGCAAGTATTTGGGTCAGAAAAGGACTTAGGAAAGAGCAGATATTCTACTATGGCAGAGAAGAGAATTGGTGGGGACCGGTTGGTGAGACGGGACCTTGCGGACCGGATACGGAAATCTTTTATGATATGGGAGTGCCTGCCTGCTCCTCTTCCTGCGGACCCAGCTGTTCCTGCGGAAAATATGTGGAGATCTGGAATAATGTGTTTATGCAGTACAATAAGAAAGCAGATGGAACTTATGAGGAATTACAGCAGAAAAATGTAGATACAGGTATGGGTTTTGAAAGAGTGCTCACAGTGCTTAATGGCTGCAGTCAGGTCTATGAGACAGAGCTTTTTATACCGGTAATATCCAAATTAAATGAGATTCTGCAGCAGGAGAAAGGAGAGTTATCCGACCGAAATCTGAAAATTGTCTGTGAGCATATACGTGCCGTAACTTTTATATTAGGAGATCCAAGGAAAATAAAGCCCTCTAATACAGAACAAGGTTACATTGTAAGAAGGCTTATAAGAAGGATTATAAGATTGTTAAAACAGGCGAAGGTAGAAAGGAATATACTGAAGGACCTGGCACAGATAATCATAGACCAATACGGTGATGTTTATGGAGAACTGGAGCGAAACAAATTGTTTATCCTGGAACAGCTTGAGAGAGAGTACGATATCTTTCATAAGACCCTGGATTCTGGATTAAAGATGGCTGAAAAATATTTCGAGGAATTAGCAGATAAGAAAGTATTAAGCGGTGAGCTGGCATTTCGTTTATATGATACCTTTGGATTTCCCATAGAGTTTACAGCAGAACTTGCCAAGGAAAAAGGGGTTATGGTTGATATGGAATCTTTTCAAGAGAAATTCCAGAAACACCAGGAAAAATCAAGACAAGGAGCTGCAGGAAGATTCAAAGGAGGGTTGTCTGAACAAAGCGAAGTAACTGCCAGACTGCATACGGCAACTCATTTATTATACGGCGCGTTGCGTAGGGTTCTTGGAAGTGAGGTAACAAGCAGAGGCAGTAATATCACTGATAAAAGATTAAGGTTTGACTTTTCCTTCCATCGAAAACTCACAGGAGAGGAGCTGAGAGCAATAACAGAGGTTGTAAATGAAGCAATATTAAGGGATATTCCTGTAAATTGTGTGGAGATGCCTCTAAAGGAAGCTTTTCAGGAGGGAGCAATAGGATTATTCGAAAATAAATATGGTGAAACGGTAAAAGTATATACCATACCGGACTATTCAAAGGAAATATGTGGAGGACCCCATGCTGGCAGGACTTCTGAGCTTAAAGCATTTCGTATCATAAAGGAAGAATCTTCTTCGTCAGGTGTTCGAAGAATAAAAGCAGTTATCGGGTAATAACTTCAACTCCCCTCCAAAGGTGTAAGCTTAGAGGGGAGTTGTTCATGAAATAAATTACTCAATTACCCCATCCCGGACTGTGATGATGCGGCCGCTGCTTTGGGCAGCCTCCGGCGAATGTGTTACCATGAGGATGGTCTGTCCGCTTTCACGGTTGATACTGCGTAACAAATGCATAATTTCCGCCCCGGTTTTACTGTCCAGATTTCCTGTGGGTTCATCTGCGAATAGAATCTCAGGTTCTCCAATCAATGCACGGGCGATTGCCACACGCTGCTGCTGTCCCCCTGACAATTCCCGCGGAGTATGCTTGCGCCTGTCAGATAAACCTACTACTTCCAGGATGTAATTTAACTGTTTCTTATAATCTCTCATTTTCTTACCGTCGAGTAGCAAAGGAAGCATGATATTTTCTTCAACATTCAGATTGGGAATAAGATTATAGAATTGAAATACAAACCCTATTTTTTGACGGCGTAACCTGCTCATACTTTCATCTTTTAAGTTGGATATATCTGCTCCATTCAGATAAACACCGCCTCCGGTGGGGGTATCTAATCCACCGAGGATATAAAGCAAAGTACTTTTTCCGGAGCCGGAGGGTCCCATGATAGACACAAATTCTCCTTGCATGACCTGTAAGGATACATCCTCCAATACCTTTGTGGTGGTATTACCAATCCTGAAATTTTTAACAATATGTTTGCCTTCTACGGCAATAGTGCCAACATATGATTTCATCAGTTATTTCTCCTTCTCTATGCATCAAATTTAATTTCTTCTATCAGATTCATACGGCGGGTTTTAAAAATTGGAACAACAGAACCTAACAGGGTAATCAGTATTCCTGCTGCGCCGGACAGTAGAAATATTTTTATACTAAGTTTTGGCACCATTGAGATTTTGGGTCCGGCAACCAGAAAAATCGTTTTAATTTCCAGGTATGAGACAAATAAGGCTATTACTGCACCGATTAGTCCCGAAGAAAAACCCTCAATCAATGTCATTTTTACATTCTGGCGATTGCTTAATCCAACAGCTTTATACATGGCGATTGCTCGGCGTTTTTGCATATAATTAATCAGTAGATTATTGATAACACCTACTGTTGCCAATAGCAAAATAAAGTAGGTCATACTATGCATGGGCTGTAAAAAAGCGCCAACAGTGGAAAGGGCATCTGTGTTAAATTCCTCCACTGTGCGGCTCCAATTCCATCTGTCACCAAATAAATCACGGATCTGTACCATGATTGCATCCGGGTCAGCGGCAGTATAGCCTAAGAAACCATAGGTGGTCCTATTGAAATCAGACATTGCATATGCAGAAGGAATGATTGCTTCTACGTCTGTTGCCCTTGATTTGAAACTGCCGACAATAACATAAGGGGCAGTTTCAGCGCTTTTTGAAAGGGTAAGTGTATCTCCAACAGAAAAGCCTGTTCTTTCCAGACAGCTTTCGCTTAATATTAACGACCGCTTCTTCTGAAAGGCAGAAACAGACTGTTCCTGCATACTGCTTTTCGTATAGTTGAGTGCCAGCAATGAGTTATACCATTCCAGATTGTCTGTTGCTTCCAGCCGTGAAAATGTAACACCATTCCCTTTAACCTCATTTTTAAACACAAAAAGTGGCAGTACCTTTTGAATTCCATCCATGCTTTTAACCTGTTCTACAAAATTCATATCCATTTCTCCGTCAGCAAAGCCTTGTAATTCTGCACCATTGAATACGTCACTGATATAGGTGGTAACAAAACTACCTACGGTGCTGATTGCTATGACTGCTGAAATGCTGATAAAAAGTAATGTAATGTTCTGGGTAATATTTTTATTATCCTGTATATTCCGGGCGGCGAGTCTGCCTTCATTTTTAAATAGAAGGCCATATAAGAATTCCAGCCCTTTAGAAATTAGATTGGTTATGAGAGGGATGACTAGTATTGTGGAGAATAGCAGTCCCAACAAGGATAAACCACCTGCCAGATACAACATCTTGCCTGAAACCATCTTCGGAAGAATGATAGAAAACAGAAACAGGACAAGACCGGTTCCAAGGATAAAGTTGTGCGGAATATGTTTTTCCTCTACAGTTCCAAGCAAGACATCCTTAATTGGCAGACGGCTTGCCCGCCGTACCGGAAGCCACGCACTTAACAGAGAGGCCACAACAGCTACCGCTACAGAAATCAGGATACTTAAAGGTGAAATAACAACAGGAATTTTGATGCCTTGTGACATCGTCTGTCCCATACCCTGTAAAATCAACTTCAACACAAAAACACCTGCCGGAATACCAATTAAACCGCCTATGCTGCCATATAGCAGGCTTTCCAGAATAAGAATACGGGTAACTGTTGTTTTTGTCGCTCCAATGCTGCGAAAGGTACCGATTACTGGTAAACGGTCTAAGGTAATCACCTTGTAACTACTATAAATAATAAAGACGCTGATTGTCAGGGAAAAAAAGCTGATAAGGAAGAAGGGCATGGATTTTTGCCTTGCATCGGCTGTAATTTGTACTTCATTAACAATTTGGGTTACCTGATAATCGCCTTCAGGAAGTGACTTCTTCAGCTCATTTATCAAAAGGCTTGTTGAAACCTCTTTGGCAGGGCTTACTAAAATTTCACTGTACCTCTCCGTTTGCTTTAAAAGTTTGGACAAAGTAGGCAGGGGTATGAGGGCTGTTGCACCTCTTGTATGCCTTAAAAAGACAGTATCATAAGCTGCAATTTCTGCAACCTTAAGACTGACAGGGATTCCACCTATTTGCAAAGTAATGGTATCGCCTTGTTCAATTCCATATTTTGAAGTAAATCTTTCCGGCAGAATGACTTTATTACCAGTGAAGTCATGGATTTCACCGCCATTTAACAAACGAGGTTTGTTGATTTGATTAAGCTGGGAGAGGTCGGCAGCTATCAGATCAACCGTTTCATAATATCCGTTTTCATGATATAAGGAACGCTCTGAGAGTACACCGACACATTCTCCGATAGACGGTATATCGGGTATTATACTGATATCAAGGATGCTCTTATTACCCGCTGCAGTAATAGAAACCGTAGCTTTTCCGGCCATACCCTGTGCCATTTTACGTTGTGCATTTTCGTAGGAGGAACTAATGGAAAAAGATACAAACAGCAATGTGGTGGAAAGGACTATCGATAGCAGCATTACGACTGTCCTAGGTTTATGTTCTTTTAGATTTGTTAAAATATATTTTATTATTATTTTCAAAAAACACCTGCTTTCTGGTGGAGACTGTTTAGGCTAAGCCTTCTCCAATTTTTTGATATATGGTATTTGTTATGAAATGAATATGTTTTTTTATTCTCACCTCCAGACATAGAACCAAGAGCCTGCCTTGTCAGATTCCAGAGCTGTGTCATGCTGCTACGAAAGTGACAATCCTCCTGTGGTATGTCATGTGATTAACGCCTGGCAGGGACTTTTTATGAAATAGAACACACTTTCTTCGTAATACATAAAAAAGGTTGGCAGTTATCATAATTACATGATATACTGTCAACCTTAATCTTTTTTTCAGGCAACCTTAATTAACCTTAATTTAACGAGAAGTGTATTGAGAAGTTGGTCCCAACACCCGGTATGCTGGATACGGAAATTGTACCTCCGTGAAGCTCGACGATGCTTTTGGTAATGGCAAGTCCCAAACCTGTTCCTTCCGGCTTATGCTCTGTATTGGTTCCGCGATAATAACGCTGGAAGAGTAAAGCGGTTTCTTCCCCGGTCATACCCTTACCATTGTCAGACACATCAATCTGAATTGAGGTATCGGAAACCAAAACCAACAAGAGAATCTCGGTATTTTCATCACCATGAACAAATGCATTGATGATTAAATTATGAAATGCTCTTGACAAAAGCATATGGTCAAAAGAATATATAATCTTATCTGCGGCAGTCTGAAAATGAATAGTACGGTTTTCAAATTCTGGATTGTTTAAAATATCTATGACCAATTCTTTTAAAAAGCGAATTAAATTATCTTCCTGCCGATTCAGAGGAAGCATGTCATTTTCCAATTGATAGGTCAATTTCAAATCGTTAATCAGAGCTTCCATATAGGCAGCATTTTTTAATATAACCCGTGCATACCGTTCAAGCTGTTCCTTTGTTTTGGTATCATTGTCCTGTAGTATTTCAGCATAACCTTTAATAGGAGATAGTGGTGTTTTTAGATCATGGGTAATATTTGTAATCCATTCTTCGCGGATTTTTTCTGTCTGCTCCCGAAGTCGGTCACTTGCTTTAATTTCTTTATCCAAAGTGTCAAGGCTGTTATAGAGGTCTCTAAAAGCACCGCCTATCGGAAGTGGATGATAGCTTCGTGCTGCGATTTCTCTGATGGACCCTGTCAAGCGGGTCATGGTTTGCACTGTCCAGAATCCATAAGCAATTCCTGATAACAGAACAACGGTAAATAGTATTCCCACAATGAGCAGGACGATTGTTTTCCCGCCGGTAAATTTCTCTCCGTTTAAATGCATGGTTACTTTTGTGATTTTCATAGGGAAATGGAGAATGTAAAAATAGTCATTCATCAGATGGTTAATCGTACCGATAAAGGAAGTGGTTTCGCTGCCTTTTATTTGTCCTGTTTGGGAAAGATACAAGAGCTCGGCGTTGGAATAACTATCCTCAGCCTGTTCAGGCTTTTGATAATTAAAAATCTCAACACCCGAAGGTGCTAAAATCTGCAGGCCAATGTCGTTTTCATATAATAGTTCAATTCCGCTTTGCTTGACCTTAGCGGTATCATCCACAAAAATTATTTGTGACCGGAAATCTTCTGTAAAGGATATCGGCCAATCACTTTTTACAATGGAACCTTTTGATGTTTTTGTGGTAACCAATGAATAAAAAAGAACAATGGCTGTGATAAGCACCCCAAGCAGGGATAAGAAGAAAATAAGGTAAATATGATAAATTGTGCGGTATCCGGATTTTCTCATCTATTCGATCCTTTTCTTCAGCTTATAACCCAATCCTTTTATCGTAACAAGCTGTTGCGGGTTTGAAGGAGCATCTTCAATCTTTTCACGTATATGTCGGATATGAACCATTA
Organism: Anaerocolumna sp. AGMB13020; assembly: GCF_033100115.1. Classification (NCBI taxonomy): domain Bacteria; kingdom Bacillati; phylum Bacillota; class Clostridia; order Lachnospirales; family Lachnospiraceae; genus Anaerocolumna; species Anaerocolumna sp. AGMB13020. The sequence continues at coordinate 5,618,929 of NZ_CP136910.1, forward strand.
TGGTATTGTCACAAATGCTGCTGCATTCCCCCCAGACCTGTTCATACAAGCGTTCTTTACTGATGACTTTATCTGTATTTTCCATCAAATAAGCTAATAGCAAATATTCACGTCCAGTCAGACTAATTTCCAGTCCCTCCTTATATACCCTGCAGCTTTCCCTGTCAAGAGAAAGAGGGCCGACCGTCAGGATTTCACGGCCTATAATACTGGGTATAGTATGGTACTGTTGGCGGCGTAGCTGTGCTTTGATACGAAAAACAACTTCCCTGGGGCTGAAGGGTTTGGTTATGTAATCATCACCACCACAGGAAAGACCGAGAATTTTATCAATATCATCATTTTTAGAAGATAGAAACAGGATGGAGCAATAGGAAAATTCTCTGATTTTTTTGCATACCTCCAAGCCATCAAGGTCTGGGAGCATTATATCCAATACTACAGCGTCAGGTTGGAATTCCCGGCAAACCTGTAATGCCTCTAACCCCGTAGCTGCTGTCTGTATATTTGTAAAACCATCTCGCTGTAATACTTCCTGTATTAGCTCGACAATGTCCTTATCATCATCTACCAATAAAATTTTACTATTTATTCTTATCACCTGCCTTCTGTTTTTCTTTTCTTTATCGTTGCGGAATATTTCTTAGGGTAGCAGCTCATAAACAGTAAAGAAAAATATGGATATTTATGTGGTTAAAACAATTATATACGGTCATACCTATAATATCAATAAAGATGACCTCTGTACCTTAAGTATTTTTTGAATTATTGATTAGCAATTTATTTGTCTGTCTTGTGATAAAATATGATTATGGAGAGAAAGAGATCATAAATTGGCTCAACCTCTCTGTGATGTAAAGAAAAGAAAGGGCAGGTAAGTTAAATGACAAATCTAAAAATAAAAGAACTATTAAAAAATTGGAATATCGAAGGAAATCTCACTTGGATAAACAACAATTCCTGGGATGTTTCAGATAGCTACATCATCAAGTGCTATAATAAGCAGGAAGAATTAGAACGTAGTATTGTGTTGCTGGGAGCTTTAAAAGAGCATGGAATGCCTGTAGCGGAAATAGTTCCTCTAAAAGAAGGGGAGAACTATCTGGAGAGAGAGGGCGTATATTATCTGTTGACACGGAAGTTGCCGGGCAGCAGCATTGTAAACTTAAGGGAAGAGCCTGAGCAGATATATGGCCGGATGGGTAAAGTAATAGGAAAGCTTCATATTGCTCTGAGGGAATTGGAAGCGTTTCTGGATTTTTGGGATAACAGCCTTCTATTTGAGATGAAAGGTTGGATACCGGAAACCTTAAGGAAAGCTGACTGGAAATATATTGGAAGTGAAGCTTATGAGGAAACAGTCAATAACTTGGGGGCCATTTATGAGGAGTTGCCAAGGCAGCTCATCCACAGGGATGTACATTTTGGGAACTTCTTGTTTGAACAGGGTGAATTTACCGGTTATATAGATTTTGACCTGAGCCAGAAGAATATCCGTATATTTGATATCGCATATTTTCTTTTGGGACTTCTCTGTGATGAAAATCATTACGGAGCAGATAGAGAAAAGTGGTTTGATCTGGTTGCATGGGTAATAAGAGGGTATGAAGAGTCAATACCTTTAGAAGAAGTAGAAAAGACGTACCTTAATACCGTTATGGAAAGTATTGAGCTTTTATTTACAGCTTACTTTCTTTCTGTAAAGGAGGACAGACTGGCAGAGGATTCAGTTCAGCTTTTTTATTTTATAAAGAGAAACGCCAATAAAATAAGAGAGAAAGCTCTTGACTCTGACATTATGTAAGGATTTATAATGAAACAAAAACGAGGTGTTGCTGTATGGCATTTGATTACAAAAAAGAATATAAAGAATTTTATCTGCCCTCTAAGAAACCGGAAATCGTTGAAGTTCCACCTATGAACTTTCTTGCAGTCAGAGGAAGCGGTGATCCCAATGCTGAAGAAGGAGAGTATAAGAGAGCTATCAATCTTTTATATGGAATTGCTTATACCTTAAAAATGAGTTATAAGACAAGCTATAAAATTCAGGGTTTTTTTGAATATGTGGTACCGCCTCTGGAGGGATTTTGGTGGCTGGAAGGCATAAAGGGAATGGACTATACCCAAAAAGATAGATTTCACTGGATATCAATTGTTCGTCTTCCGGAGTTTATTGGAAAAGAGGATTTTGAATGGGCATTAAAGGAAGCGTCAAGAAAGAAGAAAGAGGATTTCTCTAAAGTCGAGTTCCTGCAGTATGACGAGGGTTTATGTGTACAATGTATGCATGTGGGGCCATTTGATGAGGAACCGGCAACGGTTGAAGTGATGGATGAATTCATTAAGGCTGAAGGCTATCTGAATGATATAACGGATACAAGGTATCATCATGAGATTTACTTAAGTGATTTTCGCAAATGTTCTCCTGAGAAACGAAAAACAGTCATTCGTCATCCGATCAAAAAGGACCGGTAAAAGACCGTTCTGGGATAAAAGACCCGTCGATTTTGTAGAAAAACTTTCTAAAAAGTCGAAAAAGTTCATAATTCAATTGCTCAATACGCTGGTCTTACGGAAAATATTGACTTTTTAAGAAAATACTGAGTCATTTAGAAGAAATTGTATCCTTCCGTTTGGCTAAACTTTTGTTTGCTATTAATTATATAATAACAGCAGAATTATGGTGTATTTTGGTATATAATTTGAATTGCAAAAATATGTGAAATATAGTACAATTAGCCTATATTTTATAAGGGCAAACTTATCGAAAGATAGGGACGCAAAGCTTAGGGTCTAAATCTGTTAGCAGATATGACAGCCAGTTGCACTAAATATGATATTTTGCGGTCTAAGCTCGTTATAAATACGGGCTTTTTTTGCGTTTAAAGTATTGCATAGGTGGTTTTTGTGATTTTACAAAGATAAAATATGCCTTGATCTGCAAGGAAATTCCGTTTTTAGATGCTGACTTAGGGGAAGCAATTTAAGAAATGGTGCTTGCTAAAAAGAAACGGGTTTCATTTCGCTCATAACGGAGGTATAGAAGTATGAAAAATCTGAATAGTGATAATGTACTCCAAAAAGGGATACCCAAATTAAGCAATACGGTAGGGATATCACTTGGGATAGCATTATTGTCTGGGCTTGTTATGGCATTAATTATTGCTGTAAAAGATATGGAGGAGCTGTATGCCTCTTTAAAGGCGTCAGGGCTTTTATTTCTTTACTTTCTGTTATTGTTCTCCCTTGTTGTAAGCTTTGCGGGCAGTCTTATCTGCTATGGCAGAATCAAGCAATCCACTGCGGAGATTGCACATATAACCAATAGTGTCCATGCAGGCTTTATTAATTTTGTTCTGGAGCCGGGTTATCAGATTACCTATGCCAATTCCAAGTTCTATCAAATAATCGGCTATCAGAAGACAGAAGTAGTAAAAAAATATAACAATTGTTTTATGAGTTTTGTACAGGAAGAAGATCAGCAAAAGATTACTGAACTAATAGACAAATTCTTTCATGGTTCCTATATTCAAACGGAAATAAGAATGTTCACAGCAAAAAGAAATATCATAAATGTTCTTCTAAATGGAAATTTCATATTGGATAAAGACGGGAATAAGACCCTTTCAGCTGTTTTTGTTGACGTAACCGGATTAAAGGAGATGCAGAACAAACTTCTGATGGAAGAGGAAAGATATCGTATTGCGGCAGAAATATCCAATGATATATTGTTCGAATACAAAGTGGACAAGGACCTTATGGTATTTGCGGATAAATATAAAGAGGTTTACGGAAGGAATCCTGTAATCGAGAACTTTACACAGGTTGATATTTATAAGTCAGAGATGGTTCATCCTGAGGATTACCAGGATCTAAAAATGTTTGCCCGTCTATTGCCCAGCGGTAAGGAGATGATGGAGGCAGAATTTCGGATCAAGAATGCCGGCAATGAATACATATGGTGCCATATCCGAGGCAAGACCATTTATGGTGACAAGAAAGAAGCAGTCAGTGTTATTGGTAAGGTGGTAAATATCGATCTGCATAAAAAAGAGCTTCAAAAGCTTGAATATAAAGCCAAACGAGATCTGCTTACCGGTGTGTACAATAAAATTACGACAAAAGAAATGATTGAGGATTTTCTGAAAAGAAAAAACAATCAAAACCACATACTCATGATGATAGACATTGATGACTTTAAGCATGTAAATGACAATTACGGTCATTTGGCTGGAGACAATATTCTGGTATTTCTGATTGATAAGATCAAGAGGATATTTGCCGGAGATATTATCGGGCGAATAGGTGGAGATGAATTCCTGGTCTTCATAGGAAATATATCGAATAAGGATAGTGTAATTGTTAAAGCAAAGAATCTGCTGCAAGCCCTCAGTTCGGTATATGTGGTAGATGGGCAGGAGGTCACGGTTTCCGGAAGCATCGGAATATCTATGTATCCGGAAGATGGCACCACTTATACAGAGTTGATCCATTGTGCTGATAAAGCTCTATATACCGTAAAGGATGAGGGCAAGGGCAGTTATAAGTTATTCAGATAACAGAGGTTATCTTATAACGGATGTCATTCAGTTTATGGATGTATCATCTGGCTAACAGATGTCATTTACAAATCCTATCGCTATTTATGTAATGGTTATTGAAAATCTTCTGATTTGATAACATTCGCAAGATACATAAGAAGCAGGCTGGCGCAGGTCATTAGGATACATAAGAGCAGTACGGACTTAAGACTTTGACTTGCGGTTGGTAAGCGCAGATAGAACTGATAGGTCAGATAGCTGCACAAAGCAATAATTATACCGGGTTTTGCAATAACATCCGTTGCCTGAAAAGGAGGACGGATGTATTTTATTACAAGAAAGGTTCCAATAAGAGTCATGACCAGCTGGCTTATAAGCAGACTGATAAGATATCCATTGATACCCTGAACAGGTACTGCGAATATTATTATGATTATCCGAACCACCAGTCCAATGACAGAGCCGGCAAAGGTAAGGCTTACCCGTCCGAGTCCGTTGATGATGCTGGTAAGCGTGGTCGCTATATATAGGAAGGGACACAGCCAGGCAAGAATTACAAGAAAATTACCCGCTGTTGTGTTGTGATAAACCAAAGTCCCTAACTCTTTGCCGAATGTAATGAATACGGCGGTACTCATAATGCCGATCAGCAGGCTGTATTTGATGGTGATGGAAGAGGTTCTTTTAATAAGGGAATCATTACCGGAGGACTGAGCTTCTGATATAGTCGGCAACAGCAATACCGATAAGGAGTTGGTAATGGCTGAGGGAAAAAGAATAAAGGGGACAGACATTCCGTTTAAAATTCCAAAGATACTTAAGGCTTCTTCGTTGCTTAATCCATATTTTTTCAACATGGAGGGAATCAAGATTGCTTCAATGCTATGGAGAATACTTAAAAGAAGCCGGTTGGCAGTCAGAGGGACGCTCATTTTAACAAGACTGGTGGTAAGTCCATCTCCTTTTGTCTTCATGTAATCATTTCCGCCTTTGGCCATCTCTTCAAAAGAGGAGGATAGATGCCTTAAATTTCTTGAAGTCTTGCCAAGGAACATAGAGCCTACATTATAGAGCTGTGAAGCAATTTCACCGAATACGATTCCAAGAACCGCAAGGTCACAGGTTACCTTAAGATCACCACCTCCGGCTGATGCAGCGATGAAGTATACAGCACATACTCTGACAAGCTGCTCTAGCAGTTGTGTGACGGCCGGTATTGCTGCTTTTTTCAGTCCGTAATAATACCCATTGATACAAGAGGTTATAGCGCAGAAAGGAAAGCTGATAGCCAGGATTCGAAGTGAAGAGGCAGTGCTTTCTTCTCTTAGAATATGTATTGCCAGAAAAGATGCATAGCGATATGTCAAAAAGGAAAGGATAAGTGCCAGACCAACGGATAACAATCCGCCTCTTCGCAGTATTTTCATAATTCCTGGGTATCTTTGCTTACCAAGTTCATTGGCAACCAGAGTAGATATGGCAGTCTGAATTCCGGAAGCAAATATTGTGAAGCATATACCATAAATAGGGAAAACCAGCTGGTATACTCCAAGTGCTTCGGCACCCATGGCGTTGGACAGAAAAATACGGTAGAAAAACCCCACAATTCGGGTTAGAAAGCTGGCAAAAGTAAGAACAAGGGTACCTTTAATCAGACTACTTTTGTTTTTTGTCATAAATGAATAACCTTTAACTTGTTTAATTCATATTAATATATTCAGTAATACAGGCAGAAAGAATAGAAAATAGAATATTGACTTTTGCTATCTCCAATGCTATGATATTTTTAATGTACACTATTTTACTCGGAAATAAAATAGTAGGGATTTGGCTGTTAATAGAGAGGTGGTTCAATGAAATTATCTACGAAAGGAAGATATGGGCTGAGAGCGGTGGTGGACCTGGCTCTGAATGGAGAAAAAGAAGCAGTTGCTTTAAGCTCCGTTGCGGAAAGACAGGGTATCTCCATCAGTTATCTGGAGCAGTTGATTGCCAAGCTGAAAAAGGCGGGTATCGTCAACAGTATCCGTGGTGCCCAGGGTGGCTATATTCTTGCTAAAAAACCGGAGGAAATCTCGGTAGGAGATATTCTGAGAGCTTTGGAAGGCGACTTAAATCCTGTGGATTGTGCAGAGCTGGAAGGCAGTAATAACTCCTGTGTCGGAGCAAATTTATGTGTAACAAAATACGTCTGGATGCGTATTAGTGATAGTATAAACAATACGGTGGATACTATGCTCCTCTCTGAATTAATCAATGAGGGCAGGCGTATAGCGGATGACACAGCTATAGAAGGCAAGGAACCACGTATAAAGCCTACATGCGGGCAATAATGATGTCAATAGGAGAAAAATCAGATGGAAAAAAAGATTTATTTGGATAATGCAGCGACAACGAAAACTCGTCCTGCTGTAGTAGAGGCTATGTTGCCCTATTTTACGGAGTATTTCGGTAATCCTTCCAGTGTTTATGAATTTGCTACACAGAACAAAAAAGCTGTGGATGAAGCAAGGACTATCATATCAAATGCTCTTAATGCGGAAAGCAATGAAATATACTTTACTGCCGGTGGAACGGAAGCCGACAACTGGGCTATTAAAGCGACTGCAGAAGCTTATGGTGATAAGGGAAATCATATCATAACTTCTAAAATAGAACATCATGCAATCCTTCACACCTGTGAAGCCCTTGAAAAGAAGGGATTTGAAGTGACTTATCTGGATGTTGATGAAGATGGTGTCATTAAGCTGGAGGAACTCAAAAAAGCAATCAGACCAACAACCATATTGATATCAATTATGGCTGCTAATAATGAAATTGGAACAATACAGCCCATAAAGGAAATCGGTGAAATTGCAAAAGCAAACAATGTCCTTTTCCATACAGATGCAGTGCAGGCTTTCGGACAATTGAAGCTGGATGTGAAAGACTTAAATATCGATATGCTCAGCGCCAGCGGACATAAATTGAACGGACCGAAGGGAATTGGCTTCTTATATATAAAGAAAGGTCTGAAACTAAGATCTTTTGTTCACGGTGGTGCTCAGGAAAGGCAAAGACGTGCAGGAACTGAAAATGTACCTGGTATCGTAGGTTTTGGTAAAGCAGTGGAAATTGCCATGAATACATTAGAAGAGCGTCAGAAGAAAGAAATTGAATTAAGGGATTATCTGATTGGAAGAGTATTAAAGGAGGTGCCTTATGTAAGACTTAACGGACATAAGACAAACAGACTTCCCAACAATGCAAATTTTGCCTTCCAGTTTATCGAGGGAGAATCTCTCCTGATCATGCTTGATATGCAGAATATTTGTGCTTCCAGCGGTTCTGCCTGTACCTCTGGTTCACTGGATCCTTCCCATGTTCTATTGGCTATCGGGCTGCCTCATGAAATTGCCCATGGTTCCTTACGTCTCACGCTTTGTGAAGAGAATACAACAGAAGAGATGGATTATGTAGTTGACACAATTAAGGAAATTGTAGCTAAGCTGCGTTCGATGTCACCGTTGTATGAGGATTTTCTTAAAAGTATGGCAAGATAAGTAATCAATAAGGAATGCTGATAAATAAGTATAACAATAGAAAATGATGATAAAAGAATTCCTGGATGACATATAATAACAACAATAGAGAAACAGGAAATAACGGAGGATTAAAATGTATAGTGAAAAAGTTATGGATCATTTCACCAATCCCAGAAATGTCGGAGAAATTGACAATGCAAGCGGAGTAGGTACCGTAGGAAATGCAAAGTGCGGAGATATTATGCGCATCTATCTGGATATTGACGAAAATAAAATTATTCAGGATGTTAAGTTCAAGACATTTGGATGCGGTGCTGCGGTTGCTACCAGCAGCATGGCAACAGAGCTGGTTAAAGGAAAAGATATTCAGGAAGCACTAAAGATAACAAATAAAGCGGTTATGGATGCGCTTGACGGGCTTCCGCCGGTTAAGGTTCACTGTTCACTGTTAGCAGAAGAGGCTATTCATGCAGCTCTTTGGGACTATGCAGAGAAGAACGGCATTGTGATAGAAGGTCTGGAAAAACCGAAATCCGATATCAGTGAAGAGGAACACACGGAAGAGTACTAGGAGGTTTATTTTGGACAAGAAAAAAGTAGTAGTCGGGATGTCCGGAGGAGTAGATTCCTCTGTAGCTGCTTATCTGCTTAAAGAAGCCGGCTATGATGTAATCGGTGTTACCATGCAGATATGGCAGGATGAAGATATCTCAGCTCAGGAAGAAAGCGGTGGCTGTTGTGGCTTAAGTGCCGTTGATGACGCAAGAAGAGTAGCCTTTGCTTTGGATATTCCCTACTATGTCATGAATTTTAAAAATGAGTTTAAATGCGCTGTCATGGATTATTTTGTAAAGGAGTACAAGGAAGGAAATACACCCAATCCTTGTATCGCCTGTAATCGCTATGTGAAGTGGGAGTCACTTTTAAAAAGATCCCTTGATATCGGTGCAGACTATATCGCAACGGGGCATTATGCCAAAGTAGTTCAGTTAGAAAACGGCAGATATACCTTGTGTAAATCCGTTACTGCGGAAAAAGACCAGACTTACGCTTTATATAATCTGACGCAGCATCAATTATCCCACACCCTGATGCCGGTGGGGAATTTCCATAAAGACGAGATTCGGGAGATGGCTAAGAAGATTAATTTACGGATAGCTTCAAAGCCTGACAGTCAGGAAATCTGCTTTATACCAGATAAGGACTATGCTAAATTTATCGAGGAATACACAGGAGAAGATTCAAAGCCCGGTAATTTTGTTACGACTGACGGTAAGGTTATCGGAGAACATAAAGGTATCATCCATTATACCATTGGACAGAGAAAAGGCTTAAACCTTGCCCTTGGCTACCCGGTATTTGTTGTGGATATACGTCCACAAAGCAACGAGGTGGTTATTGGAACAGGGGAGGAAGTATTTTCTGAAAAGCTCTACGCAAACAATCTGAACTTTATGTCCATAGAGGATCTGACTGATGAGATGGAAGTAGATGTAAAGATACGATACAATCATAAAGGTACCAGAGCAACCATACGAAAAACCGGTGAAGATCAGGTGGAATGTGTATTTGCTGAACCGCAAAGAGCAATAACACCCGGACAAGCTGTGGTGTTTTATGAGGGAGACTATGTTCTTGGCGGTGGAACCATTATCAGAGCATAAAATACGGGTATGATACTGTTTGTATCATACCCTGTTTTATTGTGTCCTTAATTTAATTGTAAGATAATGGTGATTTACCATAGTTTATTTTCCAAGTGGCAGCAGTATTGGCTTTTGTTCTTCAAATACAGAATAATAACGGAAGCCTAACTCCAACAGAAGTTCCTCCGCTTTGTTAAAGTCATATGCAAGATGCTCAGGTTTATGAGCATCGGAACCTATGGTAATTAATTCTCCCCCAAGTTCCTTATATCTCTTTATGATATCAGTATGTGGATGAGGGACAGTTAACTGGTATTTGAAACCGGAGGTATTTATCTCGATACCTTTACCGCTTTCGATTATAGTCCTTAGCATTGTATCTATCGTATCGGAATATTTCTTATAGGTGAAACCTTCGTTGGTACCGGGAGCATAGCGTATCATATAATCCAGATGACCGTTAATGAGAAAACCTTTATAATTTTTTAGATTTTCAGTTATCTCCTCGAAATACAATCTGATTCCTTCTTCTTTTTTGTGAGTCTCCCAATAAACAGGAAGGTAAGGATCAACTTTTTGGACCAGATGGGTAGAACCAATAATAAAATCAAAAGGGTGGCTGTCTATTAGTTTTTGATAATCTTCACCCACATGGGGTTGCAGCCCAAGTTCAATTCCTTTTAGAATCTTTATTTTCCCCTGGTATTGTTCCTGTAATTCACAGAGCTTTCGAAAGTAGCTGACAGGTTCAAAGACAAAGGTATAGGTTGAGGTCATGGGGAAATCATAGTCCATATGGTCTGTGAAACATATTCTCTCCAGGCCAAGTTCAATTGCTCTATCAATCATGGATTCCATAGGTGCTTCGGAATCACTGGAAAAATCCGAATGAACGTGGTAGTCTGCTCTAATCATAAGATGCCTCCTTAATTGCGATAGGTTGTTCCTTTAATCCAATTCTTTTAATCCGTCGATACCAGGAGTTACTACCATGGAATAATTCGTATAATAAACGACGAATCCCGGTTTGGCGCCTCCCGGTTTCTTGACATTTTTCTTCTCGGTGTAATCTATTTCCACTTTGTCATTGTCCCTGCCTTTGGAATAATAGGCGGCAAGTCTTGCAGCCTCTTCATAAGTACGGTCAGGAAGCTCAGCACCGCCGGTCTTTACAACCACATGGGAGCCGGGGATTTTCTTGGAATGGAACCACCAGTCGCCGCCAGTTGCAAACTTGAAAGTGAGTTCATCATTCTGGTAATTATTTTTTCCTACATACATATGAAATCCGTCAGAAGAAACATAATGAAAAGGTTTGCTGTTAACTTTTTTAGCGGCTTTCACTCTGCCTCCGTTTTTACTGCCGGGAGCTTTCACAAATTTACGCTTCATATACCCGAATTCTACGAGCTCTTCTTTCAGAGCGGCCAGATCATCTTCTGCAAGTGCTATATCAAGAGAAGTTTTTATAGAGTCCAAATGTTCTAAGTCAGATTTGGTTTCCTCCAGCAACGTTGTAAGAGCATCATAGGTTCTTTTCAGCTTGTTATATTTTTCAAAATATTTTTTTGCATTTTCTGTGGTTGTTAGCGTATCGTCCAGAGGAATAGTAATCTCTTCATTGGTATAGTAATTCAATGCCTGAAAGGATTTGGAGCCTGGTTCTACCTGATAACCATAGGTATTGATCAGCTCGCCGTAAATGCGGTATTTATCTCTTTTATCCGTATCCTTTAGCTGTTTTAACTGTAAATCATATTTTTTAGCGGTACGCTCCATGGCATTTGATATGATTTTTCGAAGATCCGTAGATTTCTGCCGGATGCGGGATACGGTATTCTTAGAGGAATAAAAATGCTCTAATACCTTTGAGATAGAAGTCTCCTCCAGGGTTTCAAGGTCTTTATAACAGCTAAGTAAAAAGCAGGAGAATTCTACTGGCTCTTTGTCTTTGTATACAATGTTTGGAGCAAAGTTTTCTTCCTTCAGGTCCTCTATCAGACGTTCAAAATTCTTATAAAGATGCAAGCCGGCTTCCTCTGATAAGGTGTTTGCCGGCGGTGCAGAATCTAATGAAGCACGATGAATCAGTTCAGCGGCCATTAAGGGGCTGAAACCTGTAAGTTCTGTATAGATAGCTTTCTCCAGGGGCAGGGGTTTGGATAAAACATTTGCTTTCCAGTCTTCATAATTAATTTCCTTTGGCTCAAGCTTATCACCAGTCCTGGGTACCACATAGGGTCTTCCGGGAAGAACCTCTCTTACAGAACTAACCATATGAGAAATACGTTTAATACTGTCTACTATGATATCTTCCGCATCGCAAAAGATGATATTGCTGTGCTTGCCCATAATCTCAATAATAAGGTGTTTAACACATAAATCACCCAGTTCGTTTAAATGCTCGATCTTAATACGAATGATACGTTCCAGTCCCGGCTGTGTAATATCCAGTATCCTAGCACTATTTAAGTGTTTTCTTAAAAGCATGCAAAAGCCAGGTGCTACCATGGGATTTTGCTTTGACTCCTCTGTCAGATATACCAAAGGGAGGCTTGCATTGGCAGATAGATACAGTTTGTAATTATCTTTTTGTTTTTTTATAGTTAATACCAGTTCGTCTTTTTCCGGTTGAGATATCTTGCTGATTCTGCCGTCAATCAGCTTCTCTTTTAATTCGGAAACAACGCTGGCAATGACGAATCCGTCCAGAGCCATTCTTTTTCTCCTTCAAATGTAACCTTATTTAGATAAATGCTGCTCTTAAATTCAGGGTTTCTTAAACGCTGATTTAATTTAATTAGCAGTTTGATACATAGAGTATACCATTTGATGGAACGTCATGCAACAGGATGAGGCCTGTTTTACGCTATTTTTCCCTTTGGGTTGACGTAAGAAAGGAAAAACCTTACAATGTTTATGCAATTATTTCTTTTCATATCATGAAACACTTTTGAATATACAGAGTCTTATATACAGGAGGTGAGAAAGTGACAGACTTCGGAGAAATATATAGAGTATACTTTTCTGATGTATACAAATATGTACTGGCGATAAGCAGAAATGAAGCAATTGCTGAAGAAGTTACGCAAGAGACATTTTTTAAGGCAATGAGGAATATTGATAAGTTCAACGGCAGCTGTAAATTATCTGTTTGGTTATGTCAGATAGCGAAAAATACTTATTTTACCCTGTCTCAGAAGCAGAAGCGCTTTACCCATGACTCAACGGAAGAAGCTTATGAGGCTGAATTTGATATAGAAGCAGCATATCTGGATAAAGAAGCAGCAAAGCAGCTCCACGTGTTACTACATAATCTTAACGAACCACAGAAAGAGGTCTTTACCTTGCGGGTATTGGGTGAATTGTCCTTTGCTCAGATCGGAGAGCTCTTCGGAAAGACGGACAGTTGGGCAAGGTTGATCTTCTACAGAGCGAAGAAGCAATTACAGGAGGCGATGAAATGAAAATAGCGTGTGAAATAATAAGAGACTTATTGCCGTTGTACCATGACGGCGTCTGCAGCATGGAAAGCAGAGAGTTAGTAGAAGAACATCTAACGGAGTGCGGAAGCTGCAGCGGTGAACTTTTAGCCATGGATACGGTACTGCCCGTTAGCAATGAAGAAAGTCAGTGGGATGATGCCAAGTCTGTAATTCAATTATCAAAGAAATGGAAAAAGGGAATGCTAAGATCAGTGCTTAAGGGAATGCTGAGTACTGCCATCGCTTTTGCAGTTCTTATCATAATTCTCTATCTATTTATAGATATAAAAATAGTCGTAAGGCCTTGAGAACTTTTGTACAATCCTTAAAATTTTTTTATGTTTTGAAAGATAACTTGAGAATAGCGGAAACGATATGTCGCTATTTATAAAGTTCTATAATTTCATAGGCCTTTTTTAGCAGCTCCATTTTTATTTCTTCCGGTTCCAGCACCTGTACCTTGTTGCCAAAACCCAACAGAAGAGAAAACCACATACGTTCAAAGGGCACATGAAGTTTTAATATGATATCACCATTATCCAGTTCAGTAATCTCACCGTTTTTAAAGTATTCCTGCACCTGCATTACGATTTCTTTCCTGCAGAGCAGACGAACAGTATGATAGACTCTTTTATCTGATTCCAGTGTAGCTTTTAAAAGCTTCGATACCTCCGTATGATTTATGGTGAAGGAATTGGGAACAGATTCCAGTTCTATTATTCTTGCTAATTTAAATAACCGGTAATCTGCTCTGGTCCTGCAATAAGCAAATAAATACCAGGAATACCACTGATAGGTTAGAGCCAGGGGTTCAACAATTCTCTCTGTTTCGGTCTGGGATGAATCAATATAGCGGATAGTCAACGGAACCCTATCGGTAATTGCTCTGTCAAAGGAGTATAAGTAATCATCTGTATGTAAGCCTTCCCTGGAGGAGGATAAATTAAGAAAGATATGCTGTTTTCTATCCGGCAGCAGAGTAAGAGATTTCTCCAGAGTTGTACGAACGCTGTTATCTTTAAAAGCAGTAGTATATCCTTCCAGTGCAGTGATTATATTTATGAAATCCTCCGGAGCCGCAAGCTGCTTAGCCAGCCTGAAACCGTCTGTTATTTCATAACCTCCGTTAATACCATAGGTGGAAATGATTGGTATCCCTGCCTGGTTAAGGATCTCTATGTCTCGCTGAATTGTTCGTTTTGACACTTCGAAGCGTTCAGCCAGTGCAGCTGCGCTTACAATTTCACGATTAAGCAGATAGGTGGTTAAGGCAATCAGTCTGTCAGTTTTCATTCGTTCCTCTTTCTTGTTCGGTTTATTTGTTTTCTTAGAAATATTATAGGTAAAATTTCTGATTCAGGCAAATAGTATTTGAATATGACAATATGGTGTCTGGTATCATATATTATAATAAACAAAGATTACATATTCAGAAGGAGGTCATGAATGGAAAAGAAAACAGATACACCAAAGCTTAAGCTGTCATCTATCGTATTGGATACCAAGGATATGGAAGGTCTGGAGAATTTCTACATACGGTTGCTGGGATGGGAAAAGGTATTTGTCCAGGAAGGGATATTTAGTGTTATACGTTCAAAAGAAGGTGGTGTGGAAATAGCATTCCAGTATAATGAAGAGTATGTCCCGCCTGTATGGCCGGAAGAACCGGGGAAACAACAGCAAATGGTACATATGGATTTTGCTGTAGGCGGAAAGGATAAACTGGAGACGGCAGTAAAGTACGCAGTCTCCTGTGGTGCTGTCTTAGCCAAAGATCAATGGTCTGATCAATGGGCAGTTCTGATGGATCCGGCAGGACATCCGTTTTGTTTTGTGGTATAATAAGGCGTAAATAGAAACTGTTCTTTTAAGGAGTGAGAAAAAGGGGTTATGAAGATTGACCGATTGCTTGGAATATTAACGATACTTCTGCAGAATGAACGTGTAAATGCACCATATCTGGCGGCAAGATTCGAGGTATCCCGCCGGACCATTGGAAGAGATGTAGATGCTCTATGCCAGGCAGGGATTCCCATTGTCACAAGGCAGGGGGAAGGGGGCGGCATATCCATCGCAGAGGGTTATAAGCTGGACAAGAGCATACTCACAACAGAGGAGCTATCTGGAATCATTGCTGCCTTAAAGGGAATTGGAACGGTAACCGATACTTCGCAGATAGAAAGGACCCTGGATAAGTTTTCTGCCTCTAAGGATGCGGTGGTTTCTCTGCAAGAACCTATAGTTATCGATCTTGCATCACATTACAGAGGTTCCTTAAGTCCGAAGATTAAAATGGTGAAGGAAGCGGTAATAAATCATCAGCTGATAGAATTTGATTATTATTATGAAAAGGGACTGAGCCATCGTCGTATTGAGCCTTACTTTGTCATATTTCACTGGTCTGCATGGTATGTATTTGGATATTGTACTATCAGAGAAGACTGGAGGCTTTTTAAGCTGGCAAGGTTATGGGAACTCCAGATACTGCCGGAGACTTATGTCCAGCGGGAAATACCGGAGAATAAAAGGAATCTCAATGCTGTCTTTATTGATGATAATATCCTGAAAGCTCTCTTTGACGCCTCTGTCAGGTATCAGTTAATCGACGATTATGGTCTGGATTGTTATACCGAGACGAAGGAGGGAAAGTTGCTCCTCGAAGTAGGATATACCAACAAAGAGTATATTCTAAAATGGCTCCTAGGGTTTGGAGATAAAGTAAAGGTATTAGAGCCGTTGGTATTGGCAGAAGAATTAAAAGCAATTGCACTTGAAATATATCATAATTATTCTTGAACAGGACATTAGGATGTCCTGTTCTTTTTGCTACAATGTTTTGGAACAAGAAAGAAATACATAATTTATGCATGATATAGCATGCAGACAGGAGAAGAATATGATTGATTCAAGATGCGGACTACATTGTAACAGTTGCCAATGGAAGGAATCCCACGGATGCGGAGGATGTATTGAAACCATGGGGAATCCTTTTCACGGAGAATGTCACATAGCCCAGTGCTGTCAGGGAAAAGGCCATACTCATTGCGGAGAGTGCGACATCATTCCCTGCAGTAGATTATACCAGTATTCATACGCGGATAAAGAACACGGAGACAATCCGGAGGGAGAAAGGGTGAAAATCTGCCGTAGTCGGGTTATGGAAGAAGGAAAGAAAATTTATCAGAAGATTTTACTGACCTCTGCCGGCTTTGAGGATATTCAAGGTAAACAAAAGCCTAATATAACTGAATATTTTCTCAGGCTGTTGGAGAAGGCTGTAGAAGAAGCAAAAGTACTCTTTATACCAGCAGCGGCGATTGATGAAGAAGAACTTATAATGGCTGACAGGTGTTACCAGGAATTGCTGCATATAGGGATATTACCGGAAAATATTCAGACCTATAATTTAGAATATAAGATTACAACCGAAGCAGCAATGTCCTATGATGTAGTCTTTTTTACAGGAGGTAATACCAGGCATCTGCTGGAACTATTAATAAGCAGCGGATTCTTTTCTACTGTTAAGAAACTGGCCTATGGTAATAAACTCTTTGTAGGTGTCAGCGCAGGGAGCCTGATTGCAACGCCCAATATTGCGCATTCGAAGGAAGAGGAAACGCAAGGGTTGTGTCTTATTCAGGCTTACATAAGTGTGCATTGCACAGATGACAGCAGGCAGAGGAAAGACCTGCCGCTGCCCCATATCTGTCTGAAGGATAATCAGGCAATCCTTGTCACTGGTAATGAATACCGGATAATTGAGGATTAGTCCCTTATTCTGTAAGAATCTGCTTCTTGTAATGAACAACTTATGCGTTTATAATATAATATACAAACTTTTCCGGCCATCGTATTGATGCTGGAATTAAACCATAAGAGCAAGGAGTGATGGATGTGAAACTGCTCCATATAGCCGATTTGCATATCGGCAAACGAGTAAACGAATTTAGTATGTTAGAAGATCAGAAATACATATTGGATCAGATAATAAAGATAACCCTGGAGGAAAATACGCAGGGGGTGCTGATAGCCGGTGATATATATGATAAGAGCATGCCCTCCGCTGAAGCTGTTGAACTCCTGGATAATTTCCTGACAGAACTTAATAAAGCCGGACAGGCAGTCTTTTTAATAAGCGGAAACCATGATTCTCCTGAACGAATAGGCTTTGGAAGCCGTATAATGGAAAAGAACAATCTTTACATAACAGGTGTCTATGATGGAAAACCGGGAAGAATTGCCTTAACCGATGAGCATGGGACTCTGAATATATATATGCTGCCCTTTATCAAACCGGCAATGCTCAGACCTTACCATGAAACAGCACCGGAATCATATGAAGAGGCGGTAAAGATGGCCTTATCAGATTATCCGCTGAATACAGAAGAGAGAAATATTCTGATTGCACATCAGTTCGTGATTAATGGATTGCAGGAACCGGAACGCAGTGATTCGGAAAACATCTCAGTAGGCGGTGTGGACCAGGTGGATATTTCCACATTTGAAAATTTTGATTATGTCGCACTGGGGCATCTGCACAGGGCACAGAAAGTGGGGAGGGATACCATACGTTATGCAGGATCGCCACTAAAATATTCCTTCTCGGAAGCAAGATATGTAAAAACACTATATATACTGGAATTTGGAGCGAAGGGTGATATTCGCATTCAATCGAAACCACTTTACCCTCTGCATGACCTTCGTGAAATTAAAGGTCCCTTGAAAGAACTTCTTCTCATTGGGAAAGAAGATACAGAAGGAGCGGAGGATTACCTGCATGTTACCCTGACCGATGAAGAAGAAATATACGATGCCATCGGTCAGCTGCGTCAGGTTTATCCCAACTTAATGCTTCTGGATTTTGAAAACAGCAGAAGCGGACAGACTGTACATGGTTTTACGGCAGCTTCTCTTGAAGGAACAAGGAAAAATCCGATAGAATTGTTTGATGAGTTTTATCAAATGCAGAATAGTACCGAGCTTTCCTCTGAGCAGAAGGAAATACTAGCAGCTATTATGGGTGAAGTTATAAATTAATATATTGTGTGGCTCCCTGTCTTTCGTAAAACGATGGCGGGAGCTCCATGCCAGCAAGTATCTAACTTTTTTAATATTAAGCGTGTGAAAACACGCAGATCGGGGTCAGACATGAAACCATTAAAGATAGAAATGAGTGCCTTTGGCCCTTATGCAGATAAAGTGGAACTTAACCTTACACAACTTGGAAGTCAGGGTATTTTTCTGATAACCGGAGATACAGGAGCAGGAAAAACGACCATTTTTGATGCCATTGCTTTTGCACTCTTTGGCGAAGCCAGTGGTTCTATACGAACAGTTGATACCATGCGAAGTGATTTTGCGCAGCCTGCTGTAAAAACTTATGTATCACTTAATTTTGTGCATAAAGGCAAAGAGTATTCTCTCCAGAGAAATCCAAGATATGAAAGACCGAAGAAAAACGGTGAAGGTATCACCACAGAGTTTGCTGATGCTGTATTGACATTGCCAGGTGGCGATGTGGTAACGGGGTATAAAGAAGTAACCGGTAAAGTCTCTGAGTTGTTGGGTATAAATTATAGACAGTATAAGCAGATCGCAATGATTGCCCAGGGAGAATTTCTGCAGTTACTTTTAGCAGACAGCAAGGAGCGGGGAGAAATCTTCCGACGGGTATTCAATACCGAGTTGTATCAATCTATACAGCGTTTACTAAAGGACAGGGAGAGAGAAGCTAGAAATAAATGCAGCAGTATAGAACAGAGTATCCTGCAGTATATAAGCGGAATCATTCTGTCTGAAAGTGAAGACGGAAAGACTCTTTCTGTTCTGAAAGAAAAGGCCTCCATACATAACGCTGCAGAAATCAGGAGTGAACTGGAAGCACTTATTACAATAGAACAAAAAGAACTTGCTTCCTTACAGCAAGATATCAAAGAACTGCAAAGCCATCAGGCGGAACAGATTAAACTAATCACAGAAGCGTCTCACAGCAATCAGCTATTTAGGGAACTGGAAGAAACAAGTGCCAAAAAAGCACAATTACAAAAAGAGCTACCACTACAAATAGAAAGAAAGTCAAACCTTCAACAGGCTGAAAAGGCTCTTTATACAATCTATCCCTTTGAAAGCAATTACCAAAAGGAAAAAGATGCTATTGGAAAGCTTACAGAGAATATAGCAAAGCTGGAGCGTGAATTGGCAGATAAAATGAAAGCGCTGACCTCGGCAGAAGAGGTGTATATTTTTGAGAGAGGGAAAGAAGCTGAAAAGGAAGAACTGGTATCCGCTATCGACCACTTGAAAAAAATGCTTCCTCAATATGATTTGGCAGAAAACCTTATCCAAGTGATACAAGCTTTAACCCTTGTAAATGATAAGATAATAAGTGAAAACAAATCCATAGAAGAGAAACAGCAAAAGCTTAAAGAGCAAATAAATTCATTGACAGAGGAATTATATTCTCTGGAAGATGTTGAGGTCAGATTAGCAGTCTGTAAGCAGAAACTAAAAAATACAGAAGCTGAAATGCATGGTCTTCTTACTGTTCAAAAGTCCCTAGAAAACATTGCGAACCAGAACCAGCTGCTCTTAAACCTTCAGGAGACCTTTCGGAAAGCGGATACGGAATATAGGGCAGCGTACGAGCTCTTTACGGAAAAAGAAAGAGCCTTCTTTCGTGAACAGGCAGGAATCCTTGCAAAAGACCTGGTGGAAGGAACCCCCTGCCCGGTGTGCGGTTCATTAAATCATCCAAGGCAGGCAGAAATGGCGGAAGACGCCCCTAGCGAGAAAGAATTGAAGGAACTTCGGGTGAAGTGTGAAGCGGCCAGGAAGAATATGGAGGCAATGAGTCAGTCAGCGGCAGCCAAACAGACAGAAGTAAGACTTGCAATAGAGCAGTTCCTTGGGGAAGCAAAGAAATACTTTGAAGATATATCAGAATTCTTTTATACCAGCGATATCAGTGCAGTCAATCATAGGATCGGTGAGACGCTTGATAAACAGCGACTGGAATTAAATGTTACAAATTTGGAATACCAGACGCTAGAAAATCAAATTCTAAGAAAAACAGCCTGTAAGGACATGCTTCGCCAGGCAGAAAAGACATTGGAAGAAAATGAGCAGACCCTAAAAGAAAATGTCCAGTCGTACAGTAATAATCTTTCAGTGCTTTCTTCAAAAAACGGAGAATATAATGCCTTAAAGTCAACCCTGGAATATTCTGATAAAGAGAAAGCAGAAACTGCGTTACTGCTATGGTTGGAAAAACTCCGACTGTTAAAAGAAGCCTATAAAAAAGCGGAAGAGTCTTACCATTTACTACAAAAGGAAACAGAAGGCCTTCATACACTCGAAAAAGAAATGAATGCAAGACTGAGTGAAGGAACAGAGGCTTTACGGATAGCCAAGAAGGCACTTAAGGAGAAACTGGCAGACTGTGAGTTTAGAGATTTGGAGGACTACAGGACTAATCTCATGACAGAAGTGCAGATAAAGGAGTTAAAGAACCATGTGGAAGAGTATCAGGATAGAATAAAGAACACGGAACAAGACATTGAAAGATTACTTCGGGAAACAGAAGGAAAGCAAATAACTGATATAACACATTTGGAAGAAGGAAAAGCTGATATCGAAAACAGAATAGCGGAGAAGGAAATGGCTATACAAGATATTATTTCAAGGCTTGGCAGTAATATAAATACAGAAAAAGCACTTCTGAAAGCCATAAATGAGTCTGAAGCTCTTCAAAAGGAATATCTGCAGCTATCCCTTCTGTCCAGGACTGCCAACGGTGAACTTGCAGGAAAGCAGAAGCTGGCATTTGAGCAGTATATTCAGGCTACTTACTTTCATCAGATATTACTGGAAGCAAATAAACGTCTTAAGATCATGACCAATGGACGGTATGAGCTGCTGCGCAGGGAGGAACCTCTTGATCTGCGTTCTCAGACTGGTCTTGAGATAAATGTGCTGGACTATTATACCGGCAGAACAAGGTCTGTTAAATCCCTTTCCGGAGGAGAAGCCTTTAAGGCTTCCCTGAGTCTGGCTTTAGGGCTGTCTGACGTGATACAAGGTCATGCGGGAGGAGTGGAAATAGATACATTGTTTATTGATGAAGGTTTTGGTGCGCTGGATGGAGAATCCCTTGATCATGCTTTGCAAACACTGACTGGATTAACAAAAGGCGACCGCCTGGTAGGAATTATATCCCATGTCAGCGAATTAAAGGAGCGGATAGACAGACAGATAATCATACAAAAGAGCAGTGTTGGCAGCAGTATTCGATTGGCTGTATAACCGCAGTTGTGCCTGAAAATAAAAGGTAACAGTAAACCAGAAGGAGAGGTGCAGAGGGATGGTAAACAGGAAAATATTCAGGAAGTATAGAGTATTACTGGTAGTAACACTTCTGCTCTTATGCTTCGGGCTGTATTGGGGAGATAATGCTATAAAGACCGACTATATAAGCATTTCTTCAAATAAATTACCAGAAGCTTTTGAGGGCTTTCGGATACTTCAAATATCTGATCTGCATAACAAAGAGTTCGGTGAAAGTCAGTCTGTGCTGTTAAGGAAAATAGAAAAAGCGCAACCGGACATTATTGTTGTTACTGGGGATTTAATTGACAGCCGCCGGACAAATGTTGGTAAAGCTATGGATTTTATCAGAGGAGCAGTAAAACTTGCACCTGTATATTATGTAACCGGTAACCACGAAGGATTGTCCGGGGAATATCCTGACCTTGAGCAGCAGCTGATCCAAGCAGGTGTCATACTGCTTAAGAATAAGTTGATCGAGCTTAACTATAAGGGAGCAACAATTAATCTGGCAGGTATCAATGATCCCGTATATGAAATGATGACCGGAGATTATCAAGGGCTATCAGAAAAGTTAATTCTTGAAGATTTACTGGAGGGTATCAAGGAAGACAGACTAGACAGATATACGGTTCTTCTTTCACATAGACCAGAGTTTATAAATACCTATACGCTATATGGGATAGACCTGGTATTTTCGGGTCATGCCCATGGGGGACAGTTCAGGCTGCCCTTTATAGGAGGACTTATTGCGCCTGGGCAGGGATTGTTCCCTAAGTATACAAGTGGAAAATACAATAGAAAGAACACAACTGAAATTGTAAGCAGAGGATTGGGCAATAGTATCATCCCTCTCAGGGTCTTTAACAGACCGCAGATCATTGTCTGTACTCTCTACAGTGGAAGTTCTGATACAATAGAAAGGTAAGGAAAAGAGTCCCAATGACAAATCAGGAAATACTTAGAATAGCTATGGAGCAGTCTGCAATAGATGCTAATTGCTCACCGGCGGATTTTACACTAAAAGAGAATATAATAGTCTACTCACAGAATAATTCAGCTGCCAGAAAATATTTAAAACTTCCGCTTTATTGTAATTTAATATCTTATGGCAATAACATTGTAGCCTCCATAAACAAAGAAATTGAGGCGGTTGTACAGGCATATATAGAAAAGTATCCCACGGAACACTGTTTCGAAACACCCAATATGCATGTTTTAAACGATGAACTCCAGAAAAGGGATATGAGAATCTGTCATATGGCAGAGTATTTTCTCCCAGATCTTAAGGTACTGAAAATCCTATCTTGTAAGTATCCTGTAAAGGTATTGACAGGAGAGGATTTTACAGACCTGTATAAAGAAGAATGGAGCAATGCTTTGTGTGAGGCCAGAAAAACGCTGGATGTATTAGGAGTTGCGGCTTATGATGGTGATAAAATTATTGGACTGGCAGGCTGCTCGGCAGATTGCGATAGGATGTGGCAGATTGGAATTGATGTATTGCCGGAATACAGAAGGCAGGGAATAGCAGCGGCTCTTACCAGTCGTCTGGCAGTGGAAGTATTAGAACGTGGTAAGGTACCTTTTTATTGTGCGGCCTGGAGTAACATAAGGTCAGTTCGAAATGCTATAAAGAGTGGTTTTCGACCTGCCTGGGTTGAGATGACAGCAAAGAGTACAGGACAGGTTGCCGAGATGAACAGATGATTCCAACCTAAATTTTGGTCTGAAGTTTACTGGCTTTAGAAAGGCACATATCTCGATACGAAATCAGGATTATGAAACTTAGCCGATAGAAGGAAGAAAATACTATACTATGATTGATAAAGTCCCCTGACCATACCTGTTCAGTGGACTTTATTATTTTATTTGTAATAATCATAATATTAAAAAATATAATAATAACAATATAGGTAAAGTTAGGAGCTTGATGCTTTGTACTGGACATTTTATGATCAGAATCAAATGATTGATGATAAAAACCTTGACACCGTTATTATGACGATGCAGGCCTTGGTTGATGTCATTATACCTCGTTCACCGGAACTTGCCAGAGAGTTTGGCATAATTCAATATTATGGTGGTTTGGATGAATATGTTGATGAATACATGGTTTTGACCCTTCAGAATCAGTATTTTCCACTGGCAGCTTTTGTGGTGGACATACTGGATACGGTAGCTTACCTTAGAGAAACGGAAGAAGACAGAGATTACCAGCAGTCGCATCGTTTCTTTGAAGCATCGGAGGAACTGCGCCTGGAAGCCCTTGGATTTATTCGGGAGTATGCCAAGGAATCTGAAAATATCCCACCTATTCTGGCAGATAGTGCGGATATGCTCATGAATATATATAGTATGCTGATACGATTTCCTATGATGGGGTTTTATTCAGAGTGGTCAGGATATGGGAGCACCAGGCTTTACCCGCCGTCGGAGAGGGTGCTTCAATACCGTCCCGTTAGCTGGGAGCAGATTGATTACCCAGGACCTTCCAATGGGTACCATGCATTAAGGTCCTCTGAAAGTATTTATTTCAATATAGAATAATAAGTGATTGAATAAAAAAACTTTAAGGAGATATATGGATGGATGCAGATGTTATAATAATTGGCTCCGGAGGAGGAGGAGGGGTTGTTGCCAAAGAACTGGGGGAAAAGGGATTAAAAGTCCTGGCGCTGGATGCAGGACCCTGGTATGGTAACACGAACTGGCCTGAACCAAATACCGAAAGAGGAGCCGTCAGCAGTTCTTCTTATGAGGATTTAAGCATTGAGCTGCTGCGAAAGGATTTTACTTTACTGGAAGATGATATGAATGATTATGTAACGGGAAAATTCAGGTGGGGTCCTGCTGACAGAGAGAAGCCGCCATGGTTTCGTAAAATCATACAGGGAGGTTATATCTGGCAGAATGCAGGAATTGGAGGCAGTACTCTGCATTACTACGCCAACTGCCCCAGGGCTTACCCTCAATCCGTAAATAATATCTGGCCTATTTCTTATGATGAATTAGTACCTTATTATGAGAAAGTAGAGGCTGCCTTGCCCGTAGGTATCGGCGCCATGACAGCGAAAGAAGAATTATTTCTTTACTGTTTTAAAAATGCAGGCTACAAGCCTATTACCACACAGAATATATCAGAACCGGGATATCGCCTCCAGCCCAATGCGATTTTATCCCCTAATCCCAGAATAAATGATCCAGAATTTGATTTCGTGAATAATCAAAGTGTAGGCTGTACTTTAAAAGGACATTGTGTAAATGGATGTGCCACTGGGCCTTCTGTAGACAGTGTTGCAAAGCGCTCTACGCTGGTTAGTTATGTACCTCGGGCATTACGTTCTGGAAATGTTGAAATCCGTCCGAATACCTTTGTTACGCGGATTCTTACAGAACAGGGGCCAGAGGGCTTACAGGCTATGGGCGTTAAGTTTCGAGACACCTGGACAGGTGAAACCGGAGAGCTTACTGCAAAAGTAGTTATAATGAGTGCTGGTGGCATTGAAACACCCCGTCTTTGGCTGAATTCTGAGCTTCCTGAGAATCCTTGGGTGGGGCGCGGTTTAATTAACCACTGGTTTGACAGTGTATCCGGCATATTTGAAGAAGAAACCTTAATGAATATTCTTGGTGTCTCAGATATTAAACCATTTGTTGGGCAGAACGCTGCTGCACGATTTGATTATCCCGGATACGGTGTAATAGAGGTCTATGGCACAAGTCCCGGGCTTTATGCCTCCATGGTCTATGGCAGCAGTAATCAAGGTTTTCAAGGGCAGAACCTTAGAAGCGAAGAGGTGCCGTGGGATTATGAAGGAAATATTATTGGGGAACAGTTAAAAACATTTATGAGAGAATATAATAGGACGATTAGTATGTTAATATTTACAGACGATGAAGTCAGACAGAGTAACAGTGTAACACTGGATCCTTTTCTAAAGGATGAGAATGGGTATATTCCTGTTGTCAATTACTCACCCAGTGCCACAGATGCCATGAAGCGTAATACACTAGCAAAAATCGCAGCGGACATCCTAAGAAAAGCCGGAGCTAGAACAGTAATTCGTTCTAACTGGTCTCCTGGAGTCTTTCTTCATATTATAAGTACCATGAGAATCGGATATGTAACAGATACCAATTGCGAAGCAAAACAGGTAAATCGATTATACATAGCAGACAACAGTGTACTATTTAACGGTCTTGGTGGTCCCAATCCAACCTTGACCAATCAGGCAATGGCAACCCGGACGGCAGAAAAGATTGCGGAAAAATACTTCAGCTGATATTTAATTATATTCCAGAAAGGTTAGAGGGCAATTACCAAGGCTTTCTAACCTTTTTGTACTTTGCTTTTGACAGGTAAAGGGAAAGAGGAACAAAGCATATCTATACAACCCATGGACTATAAATCCAACAGCCAAGTATTCTGGGACAAGTAATTTACGAATTATTCCTATAAGATGACCAGAGAGATAGATCTTAATATGTTAGGAGTCATAGTAAGGGTTTAGTAGTTGCTTTATAGGAACTTAGTTGTTAAAATATAGAAAAGTGCATTGGAAAGGATAAGCTTTATGGATATCAAAGTATTAAGCCATAAATTCACTGTTTGTAAGGTATCAGATATATCTATGATTCATTTCACTGATGAATTTTTATTTATTGGGAAGACAGATGAGGAATTATCACTGGTCTGTACAACGGAGCATGCACCGGAGAGCACCATGGAGCGGGAAGATGGTTGGAAGGGGTTCCGTATTGAGGGAGTATTAGACTTCTCGCTGGTAGGTATTCTCAGTCAGATATCTGGACTTTTAGCAGGAAATGATATTGGAATATTTGCTGTGTCAACCTATAATACGGATTATATTCTAACCAAAGAAGAGAATTTTGACAGTGCCTTAAAAGTACTGAAGGATGCTGGATACCACATGGTTTTTTAAGACGTATCCTAAGTTTTTGATATTGGGAAAGCTTGTTTATCAATAGTTAAGAGGAAGAGGACATGAGATGGAGAACAGGTACTGTGCTTTTTTAAGAGGAGTTAATGTGAGAGGGACGGCTATGAAGATGGACAAGCTGGCAGTTTCTTTTTCTGAAATGGGTTTTGATAATATCAAAACCATACAAGCTTCCGGAAACGTCTTATTTAACAATAATCATAATATAAACCAAGAAGAATTAAAGGATATGATTGAAGAGGAATTAAGCAGGTATTTTGACTATGAGGCCAATGTATTCATAAGAAATAAAGGAGAAATTGAAGAAATCCTGACAGCCTGCAGTAAAATACCCACACCGGAGGAATGTCATCACTATATACTGCTATGTGACTACAAGGAGTATATGGAAGAGATTCAGGATATTTTTAAGAGATTATCGCCAACCTTACCGGAGCAATTCCATACCCTTTCATCAGAGGGAAAAGCCTTGCCGGAAGCAATCTGGATAGTACCGAAAGGCTCAACCTTATCCTCTGAATTTGGAGCAAAGGTTCTTGGCAGTAAGAAATATAAAAGTATATTTACTTCACGAAATAAAAACACTCTGGAGAAAGTCTACAAATCGCTGTGATACCACTACTGAGAAATAAATGACAATACAATAAATTGACAAAAGTAGTTGAAGAGGGAGGAATAATGAAAAAATCAAAGATATTAAGTGCCAGTGAAGAATATGTACAGCACACTATGAAATATGGAAGAACAGATGCACTGCTTGCATGTAGTATTTTTGTTGTTATGCTATTATTATTTGGCTTAATGGGGAAGGTTTTTGTTTATGTGGATAATAATTTTAGACTTACAGAAACATATATTTTTTATATTACCGGGATTATTTCATTATTTTTGATAGCTCTTGTATTTTTGCTTTGTTTCATACGTAAGCAGAAATTTACCACAATAGGATTTGATAAGACCCATGCTATAAAGTCTTTGAGTATGGGCATTTTGTTATTTATAATAGTCATTGTATTAAGGGGTATTATCCCTGTTATTTCTGGTTCAAGAATCCAAACGGATATTGGACAAATTGCTATGAGAACGATTTACTATTTCGTTTTTGTGGCATTAATGGAAGAAATCATTGTCAGGGGTTATATCGGTACCAGATTGTATGGTTATTTAAGGAATAAGGGGTTATCTATTCTCATAGTTGGCCTGATGTTTTCTTTTGAACATATACCATTTCAATTAATGATTACACAGATGAATTTGTTAGAATACATAATTATGAATTGGTACGATTTGCTTCGAGTTACTATATTTCATTTTTGGTTTCAATGGTTATATTCAAAGTATAATAGTATTATTGCTCCAACAATTTTTCATTTTATCTGGGATTTTATTCAGTGGTTTGTTATTGCTTGAAAGCATGATATTATCATAGCAGAAAAGAATGTTTGAGTGAAAGGAGCAATACAGAAAGCCTGGAAGCTGCTGTCAGGAAAGCAATGGTTGTATAAAGAGCAACGGGAGGTATTTATATATGCATTTTATTGAGACAAAACCCCAGGACAGCCCGGAGGCTATGGAATTGTTGGAGGAACTGTCACTGGCTTTGAAGAACATTACCGGTGCCAGTGGTCAGAACTCCTTTTCTTTTGAGGATATGGAGGAAGCACTGCCTGTACCAATTAAATTAAAGACAGTCTGAGCAGAAAGGATGAGCTATGAAATACTGGATCAGCCATTGGGCAGCAATAAGACAGTTGGAACTAATCCGCTTTCCCGAGGATTTTATCGTACATTCTGACTTTCTTAAGTCAATGGAGAAAAAAGAGTTACAGGCAGCTTTTCGGGAGATATGGAACATGTTCAGTAGTATTTATGAGGATATTAAAAATTACCCTGAGGACTACAGCCTTCCATTATATGAGATAGAGAAGTATCGCTTTTATGACAGCCATGAAAGAAGAGCCAGGGAAGAAGTCTATATCCCCTTACAATTTCTCTGCCATCTTTTATCAGCCGGCAGACTGAGCAAAAACACACTGGAAGTACAAATGCAGGATTTACCTGCACTTAGTACAGGGAAAAGATATAAAGTAATTATTGAGAAGTTAAAAGACTTTGGTTTTGTAATGGATAGTAAATCCAACCTAACAGACCAACAGATGACGATAGCTTACCCGGATAATGTAAATTGCCTATTTTTACTTAAAATGATGGCAGATAAGGTTGTATCAGCAGATAAGGTTGCATCAGCAGATCAAACTGTAAAGGCAGATGAAAAACGAAGAATGCCATATAGCAAGGATTTTTATCAATGCCATTACAGACTTTTGGAAGAAGCGGAGGATACTATTTGCTTTGGCAGAGGAATTGAAGCGGTAGCCGATACTTTTCATTCGGAAACAGAAAGGCAGTTTGCTGTGGAATTTCATAAAGCATTAAAGCAATCCGGGTATGAAGAAAAACTATGCGGAGGCTGGGAAGGACCTGCCATGGATTATGGGAAGAAGAAAGGCAACAGCCTCTTTCGTATTTCTTCCCATGAAACCAGGCTGATCTTATATCTTCGTATACGAAATGCAAAATCCTGTATTACTTACCTGGAACATTGTACGGAAAAAGTGAGGGATATCTTCAGGTATAGTGATAAAGGCTGTTCGAATCGGACGAATGGAACTTGTAACAAAGCAGTTGTGTATGAATTCGAGGGAGAGAATTGTTGGCGTTGTGGTTGCTGTAATCCGGCATTTTATTTTGAAAAACCGGAGGTCAGGGATATTCCTCATTATTTGAAACTGGTGGAGCTTGGGGAATCCAAAATCTAAAAACAGCTTATAAAGGCAGCTATACTTTTTTCATTCGGTAAGACGGCTGTTAGGAGCCTTTCAGTGAATAAACGATTACTATCTTATGCAGAATTATACACAATCTGTACAGCAGAAAATATCCATTATTCTATAATATAATCAGGAGGTGCGAAATGGATTGGCAGAAAGGTATGAGTCAGGCGATTGATTATATTGAAAGAAATATAATGGAGGAGGTGGATTATAAAGAGGCGGCCAGATATACCGGATGTTCCGTTTGGGAATTTCAACGTATATTTTCCTTCCTCACACATCTATCACTGGGGGAATATATTCGGGGCAGGAGGTTATCATTAGCTGCAGCAGAACTTCAGACAGAGGAAACAAAGATTATCGACATTGCCTTGAAATATGGTTATGAATCCCATGCGGCTTTTTCCAGAGCATTTGCAAGATTTTATGGGATTACCCCTTCAGAAGCCAGAAATACAGACGTTATACTGAAAGCTTATCCTCAGCTTAACTTCCAAATAATTATGAATGAGAGGATTGAAGAGATGAAGAAGTATAGCAGCCGAGGTTATGTGGTAAGAGAAAATGGTCCCGTATATTTTACGGAAGATATGGACAAAACCATTAAATGGTTTGAGGAAGTTTTGGGATGGTACGGAGATGTTGCAGCAAGGAACAGTGAGGGAGCCGGCGAATACGGTTGCGTATTCGATTATCCAGGTGAAGTAGCCGTAACGCATATTGTTCCTTTTAGAGGCTTTCATCTTTTTAAGGGAGAGGCGATAAAAGGAGTAGCAGGTTTCCTAATGGTAGAAGGCTTGAATTCTTTGCATGCTCTCGTTAAGAAAAACGGCTGGGAGCAGATTTCTGATATTTCAGAACAGCCCTGGGGGAGCAAAGAATGCAGTATAACTACAATAGACGGAAGTGTCTTGCGTTTTTTTGAGACTTATAAGTAATAATGTAAGGTAAATTAAGTTTATTTAATTGGACATTACCTCCTGTTTATACTACAATAACTCACATATCGCAGGCTGCCCTGTGATATTGTTCTTATAAGAAGAGAAATTTTTTTATTCCAGCCTGCTAAAATAGGGATGAAAATATAATTCTATAAGGATGATCAAAAAGCGATGTTTTATAAAAGCAATGTTTCATAAAAACAGTGCAGTAAATAAGCAAGTATAGTAAAGACAGCATAGTTAAAAGCAGCGTAGTAAAAAAACAGTGTAGTAAAAAACCAGCATAAACATTATAACAGGGTAGTAAAAACAGGGCAGAAAAACAGGAGGAAAAATTATATGGACAAGGCAGTATTATTAGTAGTGGACATTCAAACAGTTATTATGGAGGAACATCCATATAATGAAGTGCATTTTCTTGAAGGTGTAAAGAAAATGATTTCTTATGCCAGAGCGAAAGAGATGGAAGTGATCTATGTCAGACACAACGACGGACCCGGAAGCAGCATGGAGTATGGCAGCAGAGGGTGGCAGATATATAGCGAGATTGCACCCTTAGAAACAGACAGAATCTTTGAGAAAAGGTATAACAGTGCTTTCCGGCAAACCGGCTTGAAGGAATATCTTGACAGTAAAGGTATTAAAAAGATCTACCTTGTGGGCCTTCAAACCGAGTATTGTATTGATGCAACCTGTAAATCTGCCTTTGAACAGGAATATGAAGTAATTATACCGGAGGGTACGAATTCAACCGTTGATAATCAGTTTATGACCGGAAAGCAAGTGTATGAATATATTAATTTTGCCTTATGGAATAACAGATTTGCTAAAGTAATACCTCTTGAGGAAGTATTAAACCAGTAAGAATCAGGCACCGACAATATCCAATAACTCATATAAATTTTTTATGCTATAGGTACTTATGATATCTGCTGAAGGTGCGGCAGAGTTTCTGTTGAGCCAGCAGGTATCTATACCGGCAAGATTGCCTCCTTTTATATCGCTGCTTAAGGAATCGCCAATTATTAAAGTACTTTCAGCATCAAAGTCTTTTACATGAGATTTTACATAATCAAAGAATTCTGCAGCCGGTTTCTGGTATCCTATGGCCTGAGAAGTAAATATATCCTCAAAATAAGAGTATAAACCGGATTGTTTTAAGCGCTTTATCTGAGTTTCTGTTACTCCGTTTGTCACGATAAACATACGGAAGGAACCTGATAAGCGCTTTATTAACTCTGCCGCTCCTTCCAACATTTCATGACCGTTTCCTAACCGTTCCCGGTAGTTTTGCTCCCAGAGCCTTCCATCAGCCTCTTTGCCAAGTGAGAGTAAGGCCTTTGAAAATCTGGTATTTAATACTTCCTCTAACGGAATCTCACCCTTTTCATAAGCAGCCCAAAGGTCTTTATTAACTCTTGAATAGGTATCAAAGACTTCCTTTGTAAAGGTGATACCGCTTTCTTCAAAGAGATGCTTTAAGGCATATTGTTCATTGGCAGCGAAGTCCAATAGAGTATCATCCAGATCAAAGAGTAAAATCTTATAGTTCATAGTAAGCTCCTTATACTATCAGTTGATTTAAAACACATATAACTATAATATCAATTAAAGTATTTGTCAACGAAAGGGGAATAAAGGCATGAGATTCGCATCCTGCCATGCTGAAGTCTAAAGTAATGGGAAGAGTGTAAAGTTAAAAGAGTGGAAGTGAGAGAACTGATAACAGAATAGGGAAAATAAGAGTGTGCATAAAAGATGCAATATTGGAACTCTGATGATGCAAAATTAAGAGTGATTGACAAATGTTCTCACATTCAATACAATGAAAGTGAGAACATTTTCTATTTTAATTAATTTAGGATAGGAATCTATCTTTAACGATATCTTTCTAATGATGTGGCTGGAAAAACGGTCTTTCGAAACCATGAAAGGACTAATAGAACGGAGAATACAATATGACAGTGAGATTTGGTATTATTGGGCTTGGCGGTATTGCAAGCAGATTTGCAGGTGTTTTAAAAAATGCAGAGGGTACAAGCCTTGCAGCAGTTGCTTCAAGAGATATGGAAAGGTCTGAAGCATTTGCGAAGGAATATAATGCTGGAAGAGCATATGATAATTATGATGCATTATTACAGGATGATGAAGTCGATATCGTTTATGTGGCATTAACCCATAAC
The DNA here is from genome assembly GCF_033100115.1 of Anaerocolumna sp. AGMB13020. Lineage (NCBI taxonomy): Bacteria > Bacillati > Bacillota > Clostridia > Lachnospirales > Lachnospiraceae > Anaerocolumna > Anaerocolumna sp. AGMB13020. Next base: position 5,651,369 of record NZ_CP136910.1, read on the forward strand.
TTTCATTATGATATTATAAAAAAATGCATACTTCAGGGAAAGGCTGTGCTTTGTGAAAAACCTTTTGTTACCACTCAAAGGGATGCAGATGAATTGATTGAGCTGGCAAAAGAGAAAAATGTTCTTTTAATGGAAGCTATGTGGAGCAGATGTATCCCTGCTTTTAGAAAAGCAAGGGAATGGGTTGCAGGGGGGCTTATCGGTAAACCACAGCTTGTACAGGCAGCTTTCTGTTTTCATATTCCTTTTGATGCAGAACACAGGCTATTTAACCCCGAGCTAGCAGGTGGAAGTCTCTATGATGCTGGTGTATACCCCATTGAGTTTGCTACGGGTATCTTAGGAGAGAATCCGGTAGAAGTAAGTGGAATTGCTCATAAATGCACAACCGGAGTTGATGATTTTACAGTCATAAATCTTGGCTTTGCAAGCGGTGCATTAGCATCTTTGGCCTGCGGTCTGAATGCCAGGGTATCTCAGGATGCAATCGTCTATGGAACAGATGGAAAAGTGGTGGTATACAACTTCCTTGGGGCTCATAAAACAGAGAGATATAATGAAAATGGCGAATTGCTGGAGACCTTCGAAGAAGAATTTGAAGATGGTTTTATTTATGAAATCCAACATATCAGCGAACTGTACCGCAATAAGAAAATAGAGAGTGAATACATTCCTTTAAAAGATACCAGTGCATGTGCAGGTATATTTGACAAACTTATCGAGAAATGGCAATAGAGTGAGGTAGTAATGGGAAAGGAATCGACACTTATTGGAAAAGGAAATACGGCGGAGATATATCAGTGGGAGGAGGATAAAATTCTAAAACTCTACTACGATTATATGCCAAAAGAAGCCGCCGAATGGGAATATAATATAACGAAGCAATTATCAGACAGGTATACCTTCCTTCCAAAGGCCTATGAAAAAGTCCAGAGAGAAGACAGATTTGGTGCAGTCTATGAAAAGATATCGGGCAAAGCCATGCTGGGAGAGATGTTTGCTAACCTGAAGGAATACAAATATTATTGCAGAACACTGGCAGGAATCCATAAAGACATACAAAAAAATATTGATTTTGAGTTTATTTCTGTGAAGGATAAGCTGCGAGGTGATATTGCCAGAGCAGAATACCTGACGGAGGGAGAGAAGACCAGAATTAATAATTATATGAATGGACTGCCGGAAGGAAGCGCATTGTGTCATTTTGATTTTCATCCGGATAATGTAATCCTTACTGACAAAGGTCCAATAACCATTGACTGGATGACTGCCTGTAAAGGTGAGCCTGTTGCAGATGCTGCTAGAACTTATATAATGCTAAAATACAGTGATATTCCTGCACCTAATGCTTTTAAGAAGAAACTGGTCCGTTTCTTTCAGGGAAGAATGGCGTCCGCTTATATAAAAGAATATCTAAAGATAACCGGGCTTTGTATGGAGGATATAAAGAAATGGGAACTTCCTGTAGTAGCAGCCAGATTATCGGAAAGAAGACCAGAAAGTGAAGCAAAAATACTGGTCAGACTTATTCGCAGAAGGTTAAGCACCTGTACTTAAGAGGCTTATACAGAAAGAGTGAAAGAACATTATTTGCAGATGAAATAGTGAATCTTTCACTCTTTATTATTACTTTTATGACGTTTATCTTAATTCTTCTTAGCTATTATTACAGGTTCGTTATAAGGTATAATTCTAGTTTTTCATAAATGAAGGAACTATCTATAAGGTATAATTCTAGTTTTTCATAAATGAAGGAACTATCTATAAGGTATCCAGATAATATCTGGTCTTACCCTGGGTCTTATTTTTATATTCAATGGCAGCGACAGGACAGCCGCAGATACATGCCATACAATGGGTACAATGATTATTCCAGGCAGGTTTATTGCCCGACATTTCAATATTGTTTAAGGGACATAGCTTTACACATTTACGGCAGCTTATACATTGATCCGTTGCATGAAATCCTTTTGCTTTAACCACAAGCCCATAAAAGGCAGTATTTATAAAACCACTCTTTGCTTTAGCTTTTGCAGTAAAAGTGTCAAAGGCACTGCCCTCTTGAATGTTTTCTGCAAGTTTCAGGATGAAAGGAGTACTTTTTTCTATGATCTCCTTCGCAACGGCTTTCTCAGGAGCGGAATACATGGTGATGTAGTTCTCTGGCATAATAATCTCTGCAAACCCTTGTAATTCAAAGTGTTTAAACTTACATAATTCTTTGATATAACCTATGGCATTGGCTGTGTCATCACCGCAGGTCATAAGAAAATATACTTTTTGATTACCAGTAAATGTGGCAGTACGGATGAACTCTTCAACAACCCGGGGGATTCTCCAGGCATAAGTGGGACAAACAAAAACAAAAGGTCTGTCAGGAGAAATCAGTTCTTCTCTACTTCCAGTTTTTATCAGTTCATTCATAGAAATCAGTGCATCTTTTGTTTTCTCTGCAATAATCTTAGCCACATAACGGCTGTTCCCGGTACCGCTAAAATATAAAACCATATTTTCACCTCTTGATCTTAGACTTAATAAAGAGATTCGTAAATTTTATCTTTTCCTGGTATTCTGAATATTACTTTTATATTTGGAAGCGATAAAAGAATAAAAATCAATTTATATATATACTTTATTTCAGCTTATCTATTTTCATTCGATAACTCCAGTTACCGATCTTTTGACCATTTCGTTCCAGTGTCATCTCATGAAATTCATCAAAGCCATTTTTCTTATAGAAAAGCCGATTCTGTTCCGTATTGGTGATGAGCGTGAGTAAACCACCACCTCTTTTTTCAATATAAGGTTTAATCCCTTCCCCGAGAATCTTACTTCCTAATCCTTGCCCTTGACAAGAAGCTGATACTGCGAGGGTTTCAAGATACCATACTCGACCTGGCAGACTGTGGCATGCAGAACCAGCTTCCTGAGCCAGCTTAAGAAACCCAAAAGTATTAAAAATTCCACCAGTAAGTAATGCCTTGATTCCACCCGCGGTCACATAATCCATTAATCCAAGTTCCTGCTTATCAGGAGTCTTTAATAAGGCGGCAGCCAAAATTTTATTCTTATCAACTCCAACTAAAATGACATGCTTCTTATAATAAGCTTTGACAGCAGTGCTTAATATGCGGTGCAGGAAGTTGAATTGTCTCTCTCTGTTTTTAATATACATCTTGAAGAAACCATAATCTTGAAAAGATACCGTTAATAGAACTGCAATTTCTCCAAGTTCACTTTTTCTTGCTTTTCTGTATTCCATCATACCATGTCCTCCATATACAGCTATTGATAAATGTACATGTGTATATTATACTTATATCGAACAACAGTCACAATGTGCAATGTTAATTAAATTGTTCAAAGATAAACACTTCGTGAAAAACTGTACAGGAAAGGGAAGGTTATGGAAGACAGAAGAGCTGTGAAAACAAAACGTGCAATTCGAAATGCATTTTTGGAATTATTAAAGCATAAGAGCATCAATAGGATCAGCGTAGTGGAGATATCAAAGCTTGCTGATTTGGGACGCGGGACATTTTATCTGCATTATAAGGATGTTTACGACCTGATGGAGCAACTTGAAAATGAATTGATCTATCATATTGAACTCTTCTATGATCAATCCTATCCCTGTGATAACTCTATGAAAATACTTAATTTTACGGATAAGCTAACCGAATACATGGAAACAAACCGCGAAGTATTTCTGGTGCTCGCCCGAACTGAAAATGGAGGCAGAACCTTGGAAAAGATAAAGAATTTTTTCAACCATAAGTTACAGTCGGATAGCTCCTGTTCTGTCACAGAAGCTGATAAGGTAGAGGTGATTTTTATTATCGCAGGAGTATTCGGCGTACTGGAAACCTGGTTATGCGAGGAGATGAAAATGCCTGGAAAAGCAGTCTCTGAACTGCTTCATAAACTGCTGTTAAAATTCGAATCGTGATTTGTGGTAAGCTCTTGCTCTTCTTTATTAAAACCTGTAATCAAAGTCAGGCCGAATATAAACTGAAATAAGTAAACATAACCTCCGCCACTGCTTTGATACAGATAAACGAATGGAGCACCAATTGTACTATTAAGAAAATCTTTATAACTGAAGACAATCAGATTTGTAAACGAAATATAAAAAGCCGGTAACCCAATTAATAGAAGTTTTGGCATATTACAATGCCATTTACCGTGTTTTTTTATTTGCTTATAGAAGTGCTCCAGGCCCCTCCCCCCTCCACTCCAAGATATCACCTGGTTGGCAATCCAGGGCTTTACAGATTTTATCCAGAGTATCAATTTTAATGGCTTTTGCTTTTCCGTTCTTTAATATAGATATATTGGCCATAGTGATACCGACTCTTTCGGAGAGTTCTGTAACACTCATTTTTCTCTTGGCCAGCATAACGTCAATGTTTATTATAATCATAGAAACAACCATGCCTTTCTCACAGACTTAAAACTTTTGGGCTGCTGGCTCCTTTAGATGGTATACTCGTTTTCTTCCTGCAGTTTTGCTGCTTTGTAAACCAGATGGGAAAGAGCAGCGGAAGCCACAGTAATGGCGATACCTATAAAGACAACAATTAAGGCTAAAAAGATAATACCCGGATGACTCATATTCAGGAAAAAGAAAACCAGATTTCCCATAAAGAAATAAACGGTATCCGCAGCAGCAAGGAGAGATATAAATCGTAACTGCTCGGCATTTTTATTGCAGAAAGAGTTCTCGCTGCCAATTTCAGAGGCTATGTGATAACAGCAGATTAAAGTTAAATAACAGGGAACAGCAGATATCCATAAAAATATCATCCAGGGCCAATAAGCAAAAGAGTACGCAGGGTTACTCACAGAGATACTTCGTCCCCATTCCGGAAATAAGACCAGATATAAAAAGATACCGCAGATACCTGTACCGAAAACGATAATCTTTAACCATTTTGCAAATTTTTGACTATTCATTAAACGACCAACCCTTTCTTTTTGCCCGCAGACTTTACTCCACAGGCACAATTTTAAACGCGAATTGTAAACCTTCACACTATAAGCTATAAAACGAAGTTTTTTTATGGCCTTATAGTTCACTTTGAAGTACTTGTTATATAGAGGAAGATATTCTGTTATGTATAAAGCTGCTGATTATAAAAGCTAAAAAAGCTGCAAATACTGAATCTTATTAACAATACCCAATCATTTTAGAAACTTTGTTTTTAGATATAAAAGAAAACTCGTTTTATTGTTTAGTATAACAACGCATTGTAGCTATTATAAAACGCATCAATAAATAAGTCAATAATCCATCAATAAATATTTATTGTAATACGATAAGAATGTCTACGGAAAATTGTATGCTTGACATACAATTAAATTATTTGTATACTAGACATACAAACAAATGAACAGGAGGTGATTCAAATGTATAAGCCCAAAGAAAATCCCAGTCTGTATTTCAATATACTGCATCAGAAGAGAGTAGCAGAATTGCTGCTGGCAGCAATTCGTTCTGATTTGTTTTCGTATCTTGAAACTTATTCTGCTCCAAAGGAGGTTTCCCGGCATACCGGCCTTAACGAGCGCAATTTGAAGTTGGTACTCAATGCACTGTCAGCTGCAGGTTTCCTTGAAAAGTCTGGAGAGCAATACCGAAATACATCTCAGAGCAATGAATTTTTGAACAAATGCAGTGAGGTTTATATAGGTGAAACAATTCTTTACAGAGAGAATATGATGTCGCTATCAAATTTGGAGGAACGCTTAAGGAACGGTCCCGATCCGGTGGTTCAGTCAAATAATAAAGGAGTTGAAGTTTATGACTTTTATGAAGCGGCACGGGTTGGAATTCCGGAAATGTATACAGGACGGGTTCAGTCTTTTATTAGAAATGTTAAAGAAGTCTTCGGTCAATCCTCCCCGCAAAAAGTTCTTGATCTTGGAGGCGGTAATGGCGTTATGACCATGGAACTCTTAGCGGAGTATCCTGCTTGCAGAGGTGTAATATTTGAACATCCAAGTGTCGCAAAGCTTCCAGGACAGCTGGCAGCTGAGAGAAAACTGACAAATCGCATTGAAGTCAGAGAGGGAGATTTTAACCTGGACCATATAGGAAGCGGATATGATTTGCTTCTGGCTTCCGGAATACTGGATTTTGCAAAAGATCATCTGGAGGAGCTTATGGGAAAATTAACGAAAGCTCTCACCCCGGATGGTATCTTATATTTGGTGACCAATGAAATATCAGAGGATTTTCAGACACCTCCCCAAAGCATACTGGGATGGCTGTCAAGCCATCTGGATGGTCTGGATCTGCTGCTTAGTGCAAATACCATAAGAGCTCAGCTTATGAAGCATAATTTTGTTAAGATAAATGTAATTGGGATTGACGGTGCCTATAGCAGTCTGCAAGGCGAATTTTACAGAAAAGGAGATAAGTTATAAATGGAAATGCTGCAAACGGATATCATTAACGATTTTATTAAGATGACAGAACGTATTGCCAATGGCAAAATAAACACCTTGGAGCTTGGGCCGGAGGACATGACCTTCTACCGTGGTGAAATTCATATGATTAAGATGGTTGGAGATCAACCGGGAATCTTTATTTCAGAAATGGCACGTAATTTTAACATTACCCGAGCAGTGGTCGCAAAAACGGTACGTAAGTTAGAGGAGCGAGGATTCCTGAACAAGATAGAGGATGCAGAAGATAAAAAGAGAATATGCTTATTCTTAACAGAGAAAGGCGAGAGAGCTTACTTGCTGCATAAAGCTTATCATGAAAAATATGACAGCCCATTATTTAATTATCTGGGAGAGTTGAAGGAACATGACCTTAAAGTGATACAGGAATTTCTAAAACATGCGAACAGCCTGGTAGAAAATCATTTTTAAAGTTTTTTTCATATTAAAAGCAAGTTTATGAACGAGATTTTAAGGGAATTGATATTGCGTTCCTGCTATGCAATTGCAGATTTCTTAAAGTTTGGAGATTGAACTTAACAAAGCTTTCTGTAAGCACTAAGAGGTTATGAACGAGAGGAGGTAACTATTGAAGGAAGACATTTTAAAGGATAAAATCATTGTAGTTGGCGGATATGGACATGTGGGTCAGATACTAAGCAAAGAGTTGGGAGAACGGTATCCCGGGAAAGTATATGCAGCAGGTAGAAGTTATGAAAAAGCAGAGAAATTTGCAGAAAGCACAAACAATAAAGTGATTCCGATGCAGCTTGATACAGAGTCAGCAGCCGATGCCAGCCAGCTGAAAGAGGCAAAGGTAATCGTAATGTGTTTGGACCAAAAGAACACGGATTTCGTACGGCTGTGTCTTACTAGGGGAATTCATTATGTGGATATTACTGCGAATATGGACTTTCATAAAAAGATAGAGGAACTAAAAGATGCAGTCGTTATAAATAAAGCAACTGCCGTACTTAGTGTAGGACTGATCCCTGGAATCAGTAATCTCTTAGCAGCAAGAGCCTGCGAGGAAATGGAGGAAACGGATTCGGTGGATATTGCGGTAATGCTGGGTTTGGGAGACAAACATGGAAGGGCTGCCATTGAGTGGACAATAAATAATATGTATAATAACTTCTCAGTCATAGAAAATGGAAAACAAACGGAAGTTATAAGCTTTACGGAAGGTAAAGATTTTGATTTTGGCGAAGAACTTGGAAGAAAGAAAGCTTATCGATTTAATTTCTCCGATCAGCACAGTCTTATCAATACCTTGAAAGTTCCTTTTATTAAGACCAGATTATGTTTTGATTCTGCCTTGAGTACAAAGTTATTTTTTATCATCAAAAAAGCAGGTATATTCAAGTTCCTAAAATATAAAAAAATATATAAGGGCACAGCTGATCTTATATCGGGCTTTAAAATGGGCAGCGATAAATTTGCACTGAAAATTGAAGCAATTGGTAGAAAAGCAGGCGTTAAAGTAAAAACAGAAGTGTTTTTCAGTGGAAGGGTCGAAGCAGATATGACCGCAAAAGCCGCGGCAGCCGTGACAAAAGAATTGTATAATACGAATCGACCACATGGGGTATTTCATATTAATGAGCTTTTTACTATTGATATCTTACCAAAGCAGGTTAAGGAGAAAATAATACTTAAGTCCTGAGCCTGTTTAGGATAGAAGAAAATTTGCTACTGTACTCGTAAAGAGCGGATATAGTGAATAATGACCATAGGATTCCATCCTCTTATTAATTATACTATTTTTATTCGCTGCACCACTTCCTATTCCTTTATCTGCTGCAGCGCACAAATCAGTAACTGTAACGAAATATAGTATACTGAAACAGTACTTGTTAACAGAGTTTCTTTGACTAAATCTGGAAAATGCTTTATAATAAGTGGGACAGGTTAGTCGTTTGCACAGGAAAGAGAATATGAGAAGGAGCGTTTAATGGAAGCTGATAAGATGGAGTTTAATGAAATACTTAGGAAATTTGCAGAATCAGGTTGGGATGTCATTGATGAACCCTCCAGAGCATGGCTTGAAGGCAAAGGTGACAAAGAAGAACTAGTTGCTGCCATAATGCAGGCTGACAGTGAATGCGGCAGCTGTGGCTGTGAGTTCGACCCTCTATACAAGAGAGCTTTGGTACTGGCACAGGAAATCGACTGATATAATGGAGTTAAACAAATGAGAAAGAAGAAAATAGGAATCTTTATGTTATCAGCAATACTATTAGGTGTATTCCTGATAATAGGATGTGCTCGTAAAAATATAATCGTCTCTGCAGCGGAGACAGAAAAGACGTATACTGTCTCTTTAGATCCCCAGGGGGGGACTGTAAATGGGGAATCCCTGCCGGTAACCATTGGTAGTACCTATGGTACCTTACCTGTTCCGACAAAAACGAATTATGTATTTAAAGGCTGGTATACGTTCCCCTCTGCGGGTACCCTGATCTATGCTGATAAAAAGGTCACAATTGCAAAAGATCATACACTTTATGCCCATTGGAGCGGCAAGGAATTTGAAATCACACTGGACTTAAATGGTGGCGGTGACAGTAAAAAAGCGACAGTTCGGTACGGCTCCAAGTTCTTAAACCAGTTACCTGTACCCGTTAGAAAAGAATATGAATTCACCGGCTGGTATACCGATAAAAGCGGCGGGGATAAAATCACAGCCGGCACCGTATATCAGGACAATAAACTTAAGAAACTTTATGCTCAATGGAAATTAAAAGTTCTAAAGGTTACTTTTATAGGCTTTAATGGAGAGTCCTATGAGCTGGATGTTACCTGTACGAAAACCTTTGGAACCTTACCGGTACCAAAAAGAGAAGGCTATACCTTCAAAGGATGGTTTACCTGGGCTGATTATACTGATTCTACTGCAACTCCCATAAAGAGTACTACAATGGTCTCAGAAAAGACTCCGCAGAAGCTTTTTGCAAGGTGGTATTAAAACCTACCCAGGTATTACGGACTGAATAGATAAGAATAATTAATATGACATACAGATGTCAGGTATAATGTGTTAACCTGGTAGAAAAAGGAGAGTAGCACATGAACCTGCAACATATTGTAAAAGAAGCTTTTGAAGTAATTGGAATAGAAGGAACCGGAGATTCCTCAGAAGGATATCTCTGGGTACCACCTTTGTGGAAAGAAGCGAATGATAAGTTTAATGAAATCTCAGATGTGGTAAAATTAGAAGCAGACGGACGTTTAGCCGGTGTTTGGGGTGCTATGAGTGATATTGATTATAATTTTAAGCCCTGGGATATTAGAGGAAAGTATCTCGCAGGCTGTGAAGTCACAGAAGGAGCGGCAGTACCGGAAGGCTGGGTCAAATGGAAAGTACCTTCTTTTCGATATGTCACAGCAGAATGTAATAGTTTGGAGTATGGAAAAGTTTTTCAATATATACTCAAGGAGTATTTTATGGAAAAAGGATTGACTCTGGCAGGAGCAGTTCATGAATACTATCCGGAACCAGGAAACACTGAGAAATTATGTCTATATTTCCCTATAGAAAAACTTTAAGGATAACAGATGCAGATCAGCAGATTATTTGAAATTGTATATATACTTCTTGATAAAAAGTCCATAACAGCAGGTGAATTGGCAGAACGGTTTGAAGTATCGGTTCGTACGATATATCGTGATATTGAGAGCTTATCCGTTGCAGGTATACCAATCTACGCAGAACGGGGGAAAAACGGCGGAATCAGGCTGATGGATAATTATATCCTGAATAAATCCGTACTTTCAGAACAGGAGAAGAAAGAAATACTGGCAGCACTAAATGGACTGGTACAGACAAGGGTAGCAGACTATTCGGCATTAAATAAACTGACTTCCTTCTTTGGCACACAAAGTGCTGATGAAAGTAACTGGGTTTCCATTGATTTCTCTGATTGGAGTGGAAAGAAACAGGCATTTCTGGAACTTTTAAAGACAAGCATCCTTAATTGTCAGGTACTTACGTTTTCCTACTATAACTCTTCGGGAGTTCAGTCAGACCGAACCGTCTATCCGGTCCAGCTTTGGTTTAAGGCCAGAACCTGGTATCTGAAAGCCTTCTGTTTGGATAAAAAGGCTTATCGAACCTTTCGCTTAACACGCATCAGGAATGTTGGGACAACAGGAGAGACCTTCCATAGAGAAGAGCTTTCAATGAAAGCTGATTTAGCAGCTATCCAGGCTGACAAAAAAGAAATAGCTGATACAGGTATAGCCGGTTATTCCGAACAAATACAAGGTGCCTCGGTTGCGTTTGAACTCTGGGTTCAAAGGGAGATGGCTTACAGGGTCTATGATGAATTTGAGGAAGAAGAGATCCGCGAACTTGAGAACGGAGACTTTCTGATTAATGGATATTATCCAATGGACAACTGGGTATATGGTATGATATTGTCCTTTGGTGATAAGGCAAAGGTTATTCGTCCTGATTTTCTCCGGGAAGAGATATCAGCCATCGGAGAAAGAATCAGGGAGCGTAATCTTAAGAGTCATATGGAAGACAAAAGCTAAGAAACCAATGCAGTAATCTTAAGAAAGGTTTAAGGGAAAAGATTTGATTTCCACCTCTTGGAGTGTTACAATTTAGTCTGTATTTCTTGGAATACAGTAAAGATTGACGTATAGAGGATGAACAAATGAAAATCAGGAAAGACTCAAGGATGAGTATTACAGAGGGAGTTATATGGAAGCAGCTGCTGGCGTATTTCTTCCCTCTATTATTTGGAACTTTTTTTCAACAGCTTTATAATACCATTGATGCGGTAGTAGTCGGGCGATATGTTGGAAAAGAAGCTCTCTCTGCCGTCGGCGGAGCTACCGGTGCCTTAATTAATGTACTTATTGGATTTTTTATCGGTATATCCTCAGGGGCAACGGTTATTATATCCCAATATTACGGAGGAAAAAAGAAAGAAGAAGTAAGCAGGTCTGTCCATACAGCCATAGCATTGGCAGTAGTTGGTGGGCTTTTTATTATGGTTATTGGTCTGATCGGTTCTCCTTTGGCACTTAAGCTCATGGGAACACCGCCGGAGGTTTATGACGATGCTTTGATTTTCATCCGTGTTTATTTTCTGGGGACGGTATTTAATGTAGTATATAATATGGCAGCAGGAATTCTAAGAGCGATTGGCGATTCCAAAAGACCTCTGTATTTTCTGATTGCAAGCTGCGGAGTTAATATAATACTTGATTTGGTATTTGTTGTTCTTTTTCACTGGGGAGTTGCAGGAGCAGCAGCAGCCACTGTAGTTGCTCAATTAGTCAGTGCAATACTTGTTTGTAAGGTACTTAGGAAGACAGAGGAGTGCTACAAATTGTATCCTCTTCAAATACGTTTTCACAGAGATATCTTAAAAAGAATCATACATATAGGACTTCCAACGGGAGCACAATCCTTAATGTATACCACCTCCAATCTATTCATACAGTCCAGTATGAATGCATTTGGTCTGAATGTATTGGCAGCCTGGGCCGCGTATGGTAAGGTAGACGGTATATTCTGGATGATTATGAACTCCTTTGGCGTTTCTGTAACTACTTTTGTCGGACAGAATTACGGTGCAGGCAAACAGGCAAGGGTCTCAAAGGGAATCCGTGTATGCCTTAGTTTTGCTATGCTTTCTGCAGTATTCCTAAGTCTGATCTTAAGTATATTTGCAGCAGATATCATTGGGATCTTTAACAATGATGCAGAGGTCATTAAGGAAGGACTTGTGATATTGCATTTCCTGGTGCCAACTTATTGTACCTATGTACTCATAGAGATTTTATCGGGGGCGTTGAGAGGAATGGGTCAATCGGTAATGCCTTTTATACTTACTCTCTTTGGGGTATGTGTATTAAGGGTCGTCTGGCTTCTTACAGCAGCTCCGGCATTTCAGGATGTCAGGGCAGTAATTTTTTGCTATCCTCTGACCTGGTCTTTTACCTCGATTTTATATATTATCTATTTCCTGTACTTTAAGAAAAAATACGGTTTTATCAATAACAACATATAAGCAACTATTAATAGGCAGAAATGTTAACTGCAGGTGGTGGTGCTTAAAAAATTGTTATGATATCCTTTTATCGTAAGAATTAAAAGGATGGGAGAGTCAAAGAAAACAATGAATTTTCAGGAAAAACTTACATTATTAAGAAAGAAATTTAAAATGTCCCAGGAAAACCTGGCTGAAAAGGTGGGACTTTCAAGACAGGCAGTTGCAAAATGGGAAACAGGTAACTCTCTGCCGGATATTAACAACTTAATAGCTTTGAGCAGATTATTCGGTATATCAATAGATAGTATGGTCAAATCCGAAGAAGGTGACTGTGCGATTCTCTTCGGTAAAGAAGATATCCTCGAAAGCGATAAAATGCTTGATTTTCTGTTACGGGCGAAAAAAGCCACCTATGCCGGTTATGGACCCGAAGGTTCTGCTTCAAGGCCATCTTCTCATGATATCGTTTATGAAGAAGGTGAGTATTTTTATTATGATACTTATCTTGGCGGAGAAAAATTCGCAGGTGAAGAAGGAGTCTGGATTAGTCAGAATCCGGTGTGGGCAATGAACTATTCGGGCAGGGTTCTTAGTCAGGAGTTTTCTGGAGATTTTCTTAAGAGGGCTTTATCACATCCTTCAAAAGAGTTGCCTTACAGAGGTCCCCTGCTGTTTACCGAGGAGGAATATACTTATCATTCCACCAGTTTAGGTGATCTAAACTGGTTTCAGGGAGCAGAGGAAATCTTCTATCAGGGAAGCAAGGTGTATGAGTGTGTTTTTCATGGCGGGGCCATACGCTAGATAGTTGGCAGTGGTCTATTACAGCAAATGGAGTGTATGTAAAAAAGGTGGTACTGAAGCTGGAGCATTTGATGAAATCAGGGTCTCCTGGCCAGAATTGAATAGGAGAGTTGTTCTGACCCCAACGGTGAAAATCGGTGGGGTTTTCTTTGGTTTCAGGTTTTATATAAATTATTTTAGAGGAATTCACGGTTTTCTAAACGAATAATTTGGAGTATAATATCCTTCTGAATACCGATTATGAAGGGTGAGAGTGATGAATCAGGAAATAGAAGGTTCACTTAGCATAAAATATCAAATAGAAGATGAAAAAACAGTAATTCTTTCCTGTACTGGAACAGAAAGGTATGTAAGACTTCCAGAGGATATAAATGGTAATCCGGTTGTTAGTATTGCTCCGTACAGTTTTTCTTCACCTGAAGATAATATCAGGAAATTGAAGGACCAAAAAATACATGAGTATGAAATAGAGGGTATTGATACTCCTTTAAGTGTGAAAGACATCATAAAAGGAAAAAAACTTCAAGCAATCTATCTGCCCGGGTGTTTAGCACGGATAGGTGAATATGCTTTCTATAACTGCACAGAACTTGAACATATAAATCTCGGAGAAGGGGTTATTGATTTCGGAAACGGTGCTTTTATGAATTGCGACAGTCTAAAGGAATTGACCTTTCGAACAAAATATGACACCCCTACAGGGCTGGCAGGGTTTTTAAGAGAGCTGCAGAGTGAGCTGATCGTTACTTTTGAGGGAAAAGAGGAGAAAGCAGTATTTATCTTCCCGGAATATTATGAAGAATCTATAGAGAACACACCTGCAAGAGTCTTTCATTATCAGATTCATGGTGCAGGATATCGTTACCGGCAATGTCTGGAGAATGGAATTTTAAACGTATCTCATTATGACATGCTGTTTCAGGCACCGGAAATACGAAATGAAAGCAGAACCGCACTATCTATAGCGCTGTGCCGCTTAAATTATCCGGCAGGTTTGTCAGAACATCATAAACAGCAGTATATCAATTACTTGAGACTACATAAGGAAGATACTATCATCAGGTATTTAGAGGAAAATAATACAAAAGGCCTTTATTCTCTGAAACAGGTAGATATACTTACCGGGGATATGATGGATTTTGCTTTAAAAGCCTCCATCCGTCTGAAGCAGCCGGAATGTACAGCCGTTTTATTGAGTTTAGGGGAAGAAAGCAGAAAACCAGCTGAGGATAAATTTGATTTTTAAAGGAGAAAAAGGCATGGGAATAGAGGAAAAGAAAGAAACATCCGGTGTTCAGATATTATCTTCTGCCAGAACAGAATTAACAGTATATATGAGGTATTTGGATCTTGCCCTTAGTGCTCTTAGGTTTGAGGCAAAAGAGGAGATACGGCTGGTGGGTACGGATGGCATATCCCTGTATTATGAGCCCTCTCTCCTACAGGAGGTATACCAAAGAGGACGGATCTGGGTTAACCGCATTTATCTCCATCAGATCCTGCATTGTATCTACAAACATCCTTTTAGACCCTATGGCAGCAATAGGCGGCTGTGGGACATCAGCTGTGATATAGCGATGGAATATATGATTGACAGTTTTCGATATTACTGTGTAAGAATGGCGGGGAGCAGATATCGCAGACAATTCTATGAGAATTTAAAAGTTAAACTCAAGCTGCCGACAGCTCAGGCAATATATAATCTCCTGGAAAAGACGGAAATGTCAGATAGGGAGTACCAGCAGCTGGAGTATGAATTTCGTATAGACGACCATTCCTTCTGGCAGGAAAAGGAAGAAAACCAGGTAACGTTGCCCGGCTCACCGGAGAAGAAATGGGAAGATATCAAAGAGCAGTTACAAACGAATCTGGAAACGCAGGCTCAGGATATGGCAGAAGAGGTGGAAGGCTTTTTGGAGCAGCTTCAGGTGGAGAATCGTAAGAAATATGATTACAAGGATTTTCTGCGTAAATTTTCCGTCCTGAAAGAAGAATCGGTGATTGACACGGATTCCTTTGATTTAAGCTTTTATACTTATGGATTAAGCTTATATGGTAATCTGCCTTTAATTGAATATCAGGAAACCAGAGAAAGTAAGAAAATTGAAGAATTCGTTATAGCGGTGGATACCTCCATGTCCTGTTCTGGGGAATTGGTGCAGGAGTTCCTGATGCAGACCTATAAGGTGTTAAAGGAGACGGAGAGTTTTTTTCGAAAGACCAATATACATATATTACAATGTGATGAGGCCATACAATCAGATGTGCTAATCAGTAGTCAGGAGCAGTTAATCAGTTATATGGAGCAGCTTGAATTAAAAGGCGGCGGCGGAACGGATTTTAGGCCGGTATTTGCCTATGTGGAAAAACTGATTGCAGAAAAAGCCTTTAAGCGTCTGAAAGGATTGTTGTATTTTACGGATGGTAAAGGCATATATCCCAGAAAAAAGCCACCATATGATACAGCTTTTATATTCTTATCAGAGAACTATGAGGATACAGAAGTACCTGCCTGGGCAATGAAACTGATTTTGGAACCGGAAGACTTAAAAGGGAAGCAGGAAATGTAAGTGTGCCAAAGCACACAGATTGGAGTTATATGAATATCAAACGTGCAAAAGAAGAGATTGTAAATACTGTTAAAGCCTATTTAAGCTGTGATGAAAATGGAAATTATAAAATAGCAGCTATGAGACAACGTCCGCTTTTACTTATGGGACCTCCAGGTATCGGAAAAACACAGATTATGGAACAGGTGGCAAGAGAATGTAATATCGCACTGGTGGCTTATACCATTACCCATCATACCAGACAGAGTGCAGTCGGACTGCCTTTTATAGAAAAGAAGGAGTATGGTGGTAAGAACTATACGGTAACCGATTATTCCATGAGTGAGATCATAGCCTCCGTATATGAAAAACAGGAGAAAACCGGCTTGTCCCAGGGAATATTATTTATTGATGAAATCAATTGTGTTTCAGAAACACTGGCACCAACCATGCTACAATTCCTGCAATACAAAACCTTTGGTAATCAGAAGGTACCAGAGGGCTGGATAATCATAGCAGCAGGTAATCCTCCGGAGTATAACAAATCGGTAAGAGAATTTGACTCCGTAACCTTGGACAGAGTTCGAAAAATTGAGATTGATCCGGATTTCGAGGTGTGGAAAGAATACGCCTATAAACAGGCAATTCATCCTGCCGTCATTCATTATCTGGATATACGCAGAGAGAACTTCTATCGATTTGAGACCACCCCTGATGGTGTATTCTTTTCAACTGCCAGAGGCTGGGAGGATTTATCGGAAATGTTATTGGTGCTTGAAGAGCTTTCAATTCCCGTCGATGCAGAATTTATTTATGAGTATATACAGCACGATAGAATTGCAAAAGATTTCTCCAATTACTATGAACTATACAATAAATACCGTAAGGATTATAAGATTGAAGAGATTCTGCAAGGCAATTATTCCGATAATCTTCTTCATGGTTTGAAAGTTGCACCTTTTGATGAAAGATTGAATATGGTTGGGCTGCTCCTTGGCAGACTTGGGAGATCTTTCTTAGAGGCTGTAAGAACAGAGAGTTATATGGAGACATTATTTGAGTCTTTAAAGGATTATCTGGAGTTATTAGAATCAGAAGGCCAGAATCCTGTATTACAGCTTAAGACACTTATTGAAAGGGAAGAGGAGGACTTACGTCACCGGAAAGAAGAAGGTCTCCTTCATCGAAATGATGAAGTTGTAGCAAGAAAAAAACTTCATAGACTGAAGCAATATCTTGAAAATCTAAGAGACAGGGATGTCGATGTACAAACCGCGAAAGAGATGGTCAAGGAGCTTTTTGCAACAGATAAAGACAACAGAAATTCTGGTATCAGCAAGACCGGCAGTGAGCTTGAAAATACATTTATCTTTCTTGAAATGGTTTTTGGTGAAGGACAGGAGCTGGCTATTTTTGTAACAGAGCTTTCCGTTAATTATTATAGTGCCAGGTTTATAGCGGAACATGGTTCAGATAAATATTACACTTATAATAAAAGTTTATTGTTTGGAGAAAGACAGGAAGAAATTACAAGAAATATGGAAAAATAAGCTATTTTGACATTTCTTCTAGGATATATTTACTAATTTGTCGATGTATGGTATTATGAAAAAAATCAACACCAGATAAATACAGTATTAGAGGTCTGGTATCGGCATTAGGATAATAGGAGGAAAGCCTATGGACATATCAGAGAAATATAACCGAGCAATTATTGAAAATATGATAAGTGGTTATGCGCTTCACAGTATTGTTACCGATGAAGACGGAAATCCGGTTGATTACAAATTCATTGATGTTAACAAAGCCTTTGAGGATTATACGGGTCTTAGCAAAACACAGGTAATTGGACGTACAATTCGGGAAGTGGAACCCAATATAAAAGATGATACAATAAATTGGATCGAGTTTTATGGTAAGGTAGCACTTACAGGCAAGCCAGACAGTGTAGAGGATTATTCAAGGGCTTTTAAACGATGGTACCGAGTAAATGCCTATTGTCCGGAAATTGGTTATTTTGCTGTGATTTTTATAGATATAACGGAACTTAAGCTGCAAGCTGAAGCACTGAAAGAAAAAAATAAAGCCCTGACCCTGCTTGGGTCGGAAATTAAGACAAATGAGCAGCGGCTTAACAAAGCCCAGAAAATTGCCGGAGTCGGCAACTGGGAACTGGAGCTTAAAGATTATACCTTGTGGGCGTCAGAGGAAGCATTCAGTATGTATGGTCTTGATCGGACGACTCCCTATATTCCTTTTCAGGTGGCAAAGAAAATTCCGCTTCCGGAGTATCGGGCAAATCTCGACGATGCATTGCAAAAGCTGCTGGAGGCTGATACCCCCTATGATCTCATCTATGAAATAGAAACAAAAGAGAAGGAGAAGAAGTTCATCCATTCTCTTGCGGAAACAGAAAAAGATTTAGAGGGCAGGCCTACCAAAGTACTCGGAGTGATGGTGGATGTTACAAAGGATATTTTGCGTGAGAAAGAGCTTAACAAGAAAAATGAAGAATTATCTTCGCTTTATGAAGAGATACTGGCTTCCGAGGAGGAATTAAAACAACAAAATGAAGTCCTGTTTCAAAAAAACGAGGAGATTACTGCTCTCTATGAAGAAGTTACAGCTCAGGAAGAGGAATTAAAGCATAATTACAACCAGTTGATCGAGAGTATGGAGAAACTTAAGAAAAGTGAAGCAATCAACAGTCTGGTACTGGAGGCTTCTGCAGAAGGCATATGGCATCTTGATATAGCAAAGGACGAATATATGATATCCCACAGCTTTTTAGGCGTATTAGGATATTCCTCCAAGGAGATTAAGAGTATTACGGACCTTCTGGATTTGATTCATCCAGAAGATAAAGACCGGGTGATTAAATTTATAAATGAACATACCAATGGCTTAGCGGATAAATTTGAGTCAGACTACCGGATCAGATGTAAGGATGGTACTTATAAATGGGTAAAATCAACAGGTAAGATACTTTTTGACTGTAGCGGAGAACCTTATATAATGGCGGGTTCGTTTCAGGATCTGACAAAATTGAAAGAGCAGCAGCTGGAGCTGGAGCATTTAGCCTATCACGATATCTTAACGGATCTTCCCAACAGAAGCCTTTTTTTACAGGAACTTGAAAAAGCACTGGCTGAGGCTGTGAAGAAGGATAAGATGCTTGCCGTAATTTTTATTGACCTGGACAATTTTAAGGATGTAAACGATACCTTCGGGCATAGCACGGGAGACAATCTGCTGCAATCTCTTGCTTATCGATTAAAGGATTATATTAGGAAGCAGGATATGCTAACAAGGCTTGGCGGTGATGAATTTGCTCTGATGATTACCGATATTGAAAGTGAGACGGAGGTTTTTGATTTCTGCCAGGGTATCAAAGAAAAAATACTGGAGCCTTTTTTGTTTAATGGATATCGCTTTAATATCAGTCCCAGTATGGGTATTGCTATGTATCGCGGTAATGAGACCAATGGCGAAGAACTGCTTAAGAATGCGGATACTGCCATGTATCGGTCTAAGAACCTTGGTAAGAACACCATACAGATGTTTCAGGATTATATGAGAACGGACATGCTCCACAGGATAACAGTTGAGAGTCACCTGCGCTCAGCATTAAAAGATAATAAATTCACGCTCCATTATCAGCCCCAGGTGTGTTTGAAGACCGGTCGTATAAGAGCATTTGAAGCCTTGGTACGTTGGACGGATGAAGAGCTTGGAATTATCTCTCCGATGGAATTTATACCGGTTGCTGAAAGTGCAGGACTAATAGTTCCCTTAGGTCAGTGGATTCTGGCAGAAGCATGTAAAGAAGCGCAGAGAATAAACAGCGAGGGTGAAAATATCCTCATTTCCGTTAATATTTCTGCAGTACAATTAAAGCAGCTGGATTTTGTGGAGCTTGTTAAAAGAGTACTGCTTGAAACCGGGTTAAGAGCAGAACTTCTGGAATTGGAGGTTACAGAAACTACCTTAATCAGTTCTTTTGAAACGACTATTGAAATGTTTGAAGAACTTAGAAAAATGGGCGTTAAGATATCACTGGATGATTTCGGTACAGGATACTCCTCCTTAAGCTACCTGAAAAAGCTTCCCATTGATACCCTAAAGATCGACCAGAGCTTTATAAAAGATCTGGACAAGGAATGCATAGAAAAAGAAATAACGGAATCCATTGTATCTTTGGTGCATAAATTAAATATCGAGGTTATTGCAGAAGGCGTGGAAACCGGTAAGCAATTGGCTTATCTGATGCAATGTAAATGTGATAATATACAGGGTTATCTGATAAGTAAACCGGTTCCGGCCCAGCACGCCAAAGATATTGTCAGTAGGAATTATAAAGCATATATGGGAGTTTATGTATAGGGAATGTATAGCAGCAAAAGTAATAAGAATAGGTTTATTGAAACGAAATGTGTACGATAACAAAGGTATACTTTTAATTTAATATTGCTGGGCTGTGTGCCAAACAGATTTCATCAGAGAGGGTGGGCAGGTGTCCAAATCCAGCACATGAGAAAAGAGCCTTTTAATAAAAATCACTGAACTTATTTAGAGTATCAGTGATTTTTTTTACCGTGGTAGAAGTTTTTAAAAATTTGAGATGTATTGTAACCTTTTATGATTCTCATTTGTATTATTAGTGAAAGGCCTTTCAAACAGATCAAGGAGCATGCTTATGAAAACATCAGTAGAAATACTGGTTGAAAAATATCGAAGTAATCTTTATGCGGTGGCATTTAATATATGCAAAAACGCACAGGATGCTGAAGACGTTGTCCAGGATACCTTCATCCAGTATTTATCACACAAAAAAGCTTTTGAATCCGATGAGCATATCCGTGCTTGGCTTATCCGGGTGACAATTAACAAGGCAAAGAATAAGAACAATACTTTTTTCAGACGGAATTCGTTGCCATTGGAGAATTACATAGAAACATTGACTTTCGAGACGGAAGAATCTTCCGAATTATTTGAAACAGTGATGAAACTCCCGGAAAAGTATCGCATTGTCATTCATCTGTTTTACTACGAGGATTATTCTGTGAATGAAATCGCAGATATTTTGAAGGTGACGCCGAGCAATGTAAAAGTAAGGTTATCGCGTGGAAGAATGTCGCTTCGCAACACATTAAAGGAGGTATGGGAAGATGACGAATAAGGAAAAATACAAACAGGCGTTTTCTGCAATTCATGCCTCTGACAATTTTTCTTTGGAGGTAGAAAAAATGGAAAGAACAACTAAACAGCATAAATTTAAAACCATGATTGCTTCTGTTGCTGCGTGTGTGATGATTGCAGGTTGCGCCACAGTTGCTTATGCCGCAGATGTAGGAGGAATTCAACGCACCATCCAGCTTTGGATTCACGGCGATCAGACAAAGGCAACCATTCAGTTTGATGGAAACGGGAGTTACAGCATGGACTATACTGATAACGAAGGAAATGTGAAGCATCAAGGTGGAGGTGGAGTTGCAATTGCACCTGACGGAACCGAAACACCCGCATCGGAAGAAGAACTCCTGGAGCAGTTGACGGCCCCGGATGTGGAATATGAGGACGACGGCTCCGTTTGGGTCTACTGGTTGGATCAAAAAGTTGACATCACCGATATGTTTGAGAACGGCGTTTGCTATGTTAAACTCGAAAGTAACAAGGAAACCTTGTACATGACCATAAAGCATCAAAACGGTTTTGCTACCAGCCCGTATAGATACCTGAGCCCGTCTGAGTTTGATGATATATTAGGTACAGACTAAATCAGAGATTATGTAACAAGACCATTTCTAAAACAGCCGACAGGCGCTCTTCTTGAGCATCTGTCGGCTGTTTGTTTTGATAATACTGCCTGTGGCTTGCTTTGCTTTATTGATACCGTTCTTTATAAGAACATCTCATTTGCCTTTTTAGTATAGTATGTAATTTACCAAGTATTCGTCTTTTGACTTCATCAGCAACTAAAAACATTCTATAGAATAATACTCCGTGAATTACTCAGCAATAGCAGCTACTTCTTTGTATTTTTTATTATTCGTATATAATTCCTTTGTATAAGGATTCGTTTTTGTCTTAATTGTTCTGATAACCATATATGCAAGAACGGCAATATTGGACAGAAGTGAAATTACACCAAAGAACATAAGAGCCGTTTCGTTATAGGTGGATTGAATTGCATAAGCACCTTTGTCGATGAAAGCAGGTACTGTCTGGGCAAACATACACCAGATTGCAAGGGTATGAGCACGATGCTGAAGCCAGGCGCCTTTTCCCACTGTGAAAGCACAAAGCGTAGGAGCGAGAAGTAAAGCAAAACCGCAATACCAGGAATGTCCGGGCAGGCAGTTATAGGTATAAGTAAAGTTCCATAAATCATAAGCAATAATCCAGAACCAGAGCATGTCCGGCCATACCATATCCTGACTTTTGTCCGCAGCTGTTTTTTTACGGAGTTTAATACCTAACCAACCGGTAATGGTAATAATATTTAAGATTCCTGCTGTGGCATTTAAGAAATTCCAGGGACCACCAAGAACAAACATAGAACCGTCGGAAAGAATACCACCGCCGTTATATTGAATACCAACTTCTATATCACGGGCAACTGCTTCCATGATATTGATTGCAAGAATAAGAGGGGGGAAGCATAAAGCCCATTTCTTATCTGCAAGACGCCATTCCTTTCCGGTTTTTTTATTGGTTCCCTTTAAATATCTGATAAGCCAGAAACCAAGACAGCCTGCTGTAGCAGAATATACTTTGGCAAGATGGAACCAGTCGGTGTAGGTCGTATCCTTTAATACTGTGAACCACAGGACGGAAAGTACGACAGGTAAAACGGTAAAAGTGAATAAACCAACATACTTAAATCTTCTGGTAACCTCATTTAAGGCAAACAGAAGTACGAATACCAGCAGCCATACTCCCCAGGTACTTAAGAAAGTGGCACCGCTGCCATAATTAAATTGAAACATGATAAATCCTCCCACATTTTAGATAATGTTATACCGCAATTATACCTGCCGTTTTCGGAGAATAGCAATAGACAGATACCCTGTTTTGTACAAATATCTGTATAAAGTTACAGATAATAAGAAAATACGTATTATTTCGTTGACTAATTCTGCTATTATTAGTATTGTAGTTTTATGTCAATGGAAAAAGGAAGTGTGAGTTTGAAGCAGAACAGCATAGGTCGGTTTATACATATATTACGTACGAGAAACAACATATCGCAAGGCAGGCTAAGCAAAGGTTTATGCTCCATTGCGACATTATCCAGAATAGAACTAGGTGAGAGGATACCTGACAAATTCCTGATGGATGCACTGTTTCAAAGATTGGGAAAGTCTCCGGATAAATTTGAAGTGTTATTGGCCGAAAAAGATTATTCTCTTTATGAAAAGAGAAAAGATATAGAAAAAGCGTTATTTTTAAACGATTATGCTCTTGCAAATGAATTGCTTTTGGAGTACCAGCATAAGAAGGAATGTAAAGGAAGCCTGCATGAGCAGTTTGTGTTAAAGGTAAGCGGAATATTAGACTATGAAGATAGAAATGACATTGATCAGGCCCTGGAGAAATTCCTGGCAGCGCTAAAATGTACCTTGCCACATTGGAAGTATGGGGAGTTGAGAGGGCAGCTGTTAAGTCTTGAAGAAATTGATTTGTTTCTGCTCATTTCCATGTCATATGCAAAAAAGAATAAGACCTACGATGTGATTGTCAGGTTAAAAGAGCTTATTGAATATATAGAAAATGGGTATACCGATGAAGAGGAAAAGGTTAAAGTGTATCCCAAAGCGGCATATCTTCTGGTAAAGTTTTATTGCAAGAAGGGAAACTATCTGTCAGCAGAGGATTTATGCGAGAAAGCCATAGATATTTTAACATCAAACGGTGTAATAGTCGGTTTGGCGGATTTACTTCTATTGTTTGTGGAAATTCTCAACAAAAACGGCAAGGATGTAAAAGAAAAGAAAGTACGCTTACAGCTGGCTTCTTTATTAAAAGTTTATGAGGAATATGATATAAAATTACTATTCCCTTCTGATACTGCCATTATTGTCAAGAACATTCAAAATGATATTTATCTTATGGGAGAATTAATAAAAGCAAACCGGGTTACGGTCAAAATCAGCCAGGAGAATTTAAGCAGTGACATATGTGCAGCAGAATCCTTATCCAGAATAGAATCCGGTAAAAGAGCCCCCAGAAATAAGAATTATGAAGCGATTGCAGGACGGCTTGGGATTGCAAAAGATATTTATAACACTACCATTGAAGCGGAAACCTACGATATCTTAGAGACGAAAAGAGATATTGACCGAATGTTGTTTGGCCATCAGATCGAAAATGCGTGGGCATCTTATATGAGGCTTAAGAAGCTTCTTACGGCAAAAACCAATGAAAATAAGCAGTATCTTTCTTATATGGAAGCAATTCTTCATTATCAGGCAAAGAAGATAGGTACTAAGACAGCACTTAAGAAAATGGAGAAAGCTCTTGAATATACTCTGAAAAATTATAAAGACATAGCTCTTTGCAGCTGCATACTTTCCAGGCAGGAAGCCTTTATTTTAAATCAGATTGCAATCCTCACCTTTGATACCGGTCAGAAGAAGCAGGCAATCGATATTTTACGGTCAGTTTCAAAAAGTTATGAAAATAGTAAGATTGATTTGAAATATCATTCTGTCCAATATCTTTTAGTCCTGCAGAATTTGTCTATGTATCTGGAAGAAGACGATCAGTTGGAGGCAGCAATCGAAATTTGTGACAAAGCAATAAAACTGGCGTTAAAATGTGCAAAAGGAAATTTCCTGTCCAGATTTATTACAAACAAAGCTTTTACTTTGGAAAGAATAGACATGGAGAACCAGACAGAGTTATATGAAAAAACCTGCCGATTGTATTATCAGCAGGCTTATTCATTGAGTGAGCTAATGAAAGACCCCTCGACCCATAGCATTGTAGGAGAATACTATAAGCTAAAGTATAATGAATCGGCAGATTCTCATTTAGAAACTACCGATTACTAGCGTGGTT
The DNA here is from genome assembly GCF_033100115.1 of Anaerocolumna sp. AGMB13020. Classification (NCBI taxonomy): domain Bacteria; kingdom Bacillati; phylum Bacillota; class Clostridia; order Lachnospirales; family Lachnospiraceae; genus Anaerocolumna; species Anaerocolumna sp. AGMB13020. The sequence continues at coordinate 5,676,246 of NZ_CP136910.1, forward strand.
TACTAATTAATGTTATTGATTGTCTCTGGAATTAATTGATTTTATAAGCTAATGTTACAGGAATAAGGGATAAGATAACATGACGTTATTGGAGAATTATCTGTAAATTTCTGTTTCATTTCGAAATATTACAGTATTTTCAACATTATTTAGTGAAATATAATCTAGTTAGAAAAAATATACAGGTTGATTTATTGCTGTATGATTTCGTGTATATTCCCAAATGCCTTATATTAAAGCCTTTTTACAACAGGAAAAAGAAAAAAATTATAACCAACTTATTAAATCAGAATTGTATGTATTTCTTGTTTTATTTCATTCCTTTTGTATGGCATATCGCATCTTTAAGCGGATGCGGTATGCCAGTGTAACGGAGAGGGACTGTAATGTATAATAAACCGTGTTGCATTTCTTCTTAAACAGCTTCATGTGTTAGCATACTCACTATATTATTCACGAAGCAGCTGTCTTATATCAGCTTCGATTTCTTCAGGAGAAACCGCAGGTGAATAGCGATTGAATACCATACCGTCTTTATCAATGAGAAATTTCCCAAAATTCCATTTAATATCTGCGGCTTTTCTGTCAGGAGTATATTTGCTTACTCTTTCTTCAAAAGCTTTGGAAATGTCGTTACCTTTATCTGTTGGTGCTTCACTCTTTAACCAGGCATACAGGGGGTGAGTATTTTCACCATTTACATCGATTTTAGCAAAGCGGGGAAAGGTTGTTCCATAATTTAACTGACAAAAGGAGTCTATTTCTTCATCAGTGCCGGGGGCTTGCTCTTTGAATTGATTACTGGGGAAATCAAGAATTTCAAAACCCTCGTTATGATATTTTTCATAAACTGCTTCCAGTGCTGTATATTGAGGTGTTAATCCGCACTGGGTAGCAGTGTTTACCACCAACAAAACCTTTCCTTTATATTGTTTTAAATCAATCACATTACCTTTCTTATCTTTCACATTAAAATCATAGAATTCCATAGTTAATCATCCTTTCATATTGATTATAATCAATTGTATTGTATACAATACATTATAGCTTCAAGGTATACTTGCTGTCAATAGATTACTGTAATATAATATTATATGTTGAATTACCAAAGATAACTTTGAAAACAAAGTATTAGCAATAATATCAAAGAAAAAGTATAATAAAGTAAGTTAAGTATAATAAATAAATTAGAATAAATAAGAAGAGATAATATAAAGCATAATAGAAAGGTCGGCTGGATATGGAATAAATGGCAGCGGCCGGTTAGGAGAAGGATGCACGAAGCGGTTAAGTACTGCAGATTATTTGCAGGAATAGAAGAGAATGAATTAAATGAGCTTTTAATATGCTGTAAGGCAAAAATTTGCAGTTACCAGAAAAATGATTATATTTTTTATCAGAAAGACAAACCGGAATACATTCATCTGTTGCTGGAGGGAGAGGTGTCTGTATGCCAGGATTCACCTTCCGGCAGACGAAGTCTGGTAGCTGCCTTTCGTGATCCGGGAGATTTATTTGGAGAGGTTTATGCATTTTTGGACAAACAGGAATATGATTATTATTCGCTGGCTGCAACGCCTGCAAAAGTATTATGGATGCCAAAAACCTTTCTTTATAAGAACTGTAGCAGCAATTGCGGCTTTCATACGATACTTACCCATAATATGCTGACGATCCTTGCGCAGAAGGCATATTTTCTTAATCAGAAACTTCAGTTTCTCTCAGGGGAAACCTTACGTCATAAGATAGCTGCATTTCTCATGAAACAAAATAAAGGGGATAATAATATAAAATTGTCCATGAACCGAGAAGAGATGGCGGACTTTTTAGGTGTTACCAGACCTTCCTTATCAAGAGAATTTATGAAGATGAAACAGGAGGGACTTATTGATATAAAAGGAGATATGGTTACAATACTACAAGAAGAAGAACTTGAAAACCTATTTGGTTAGCTTATAAAAATTAAATAAACATAAATTTCATAAAAAACCTCTAAAAATTTTATGTTTTGCATCTGGAAATTTATTATGGTTGTGATATACTATTCTACATTTGAAACTTACATAAAGGAAGAATAAACATATGCGGTTACCATTATTTACAGATTTAGAACACGAGTTTAAAGAGTACAATTTTACAAAGTTCAGTAAGGATCTTATGGCTGGGCTAACAGTTACAGCAGTGGCGTTGCCTCTTGCACTTGCTTTTGGTGTCTCCAGTGGAGCTGATGCAGCATCAGGTCTCATAACGGCTATAGTGGCAGGATTGATTATCAGTTTTTTATCTGGTGCCTTTTATCAGATATCCGGGCCTACCGGAGCTATGGCAGCTATCTTAATGTCCATAATAGCTGAATATAAGATGCAGGGAGTATTTGTAGCAACGTTAATTGCGGGTATACTCATACTGATTGCAGGTATATTACATTTAGGAAGAATTACTTCCTTTATTCCAGCACCGGTTATAACTGGATTTACCTCTGGTATTGCTATTATAATTGCTTTGGGTCAGGTTGATAATTTCTTTGGTGTTCATTCTCAGGGAACAACAGCCCTGGGTAAAGTCTTCAGCTATGTGAAACTTGGGTTTGCACCTGATACGGCAACCTTATGTACCGGTCTTTTTGTAATCCTTTTAATGGCTTTTTACCCAAAGAAGTGGAATAATATAGTTCCTGGGTCACTTTTAGGTATCATTCTTGCCACCGCCGGAAGTCTTTTTCTGAACCTGGATATTAAAACAGTAGGAGAGATTCCCCAGACACTGTTGCCCGCTGAAAGATTACATTTTGAGGGGATAACCTGGGAGCATGTTGAAGGAGTATTTTCACCGGCTGTCAGCATTGCTATGTTATGTATGATAGAAAGTCTGCTATGCGGAGCATCTGCCGGCAGAATGGCTGGAAAGTCCATGAACAGTGACCAGGAACTTATTGCACAGGGAATCGGGAATATAATTCTTCCTTTCTTCGGTGGAATACCAGCAACAGCAGCGATTGCCAGGACAAGCGTTGCCATTAAATCCGGAGCACAGACAAGACTTACAGGGATAATCCATGCCCTAGGTTTGCTCATAGCAATGTTTGTATTAAGTCCTGTTATGTCTAAAATTCCTCTGGCAGCGCTAGCAGGAGTTTTGATTGTTACAGCTTTTAAAATGAATGAATGGTCTGCAATCAAATATATGTTTAAGCATAAAATGAAAGGGCCAATATTAAAATACCTTATTACCATGATAGCAACTGTTGCGCTGGATCTTACTACAGCAATCCTCATTGGTGTCTTGCTAGGTCTCTTCCTGTTTGTTATAAGAAGTGCGGCGATTCAGATAGCAGTAGAGGAGGTCGACCCTCTTAGAATCGGCAGAGAGGGAACCGATGTTAGAAGTTGGTGTGTGGTTTATGTAACCGGTCCTATGTTTTTTATGACAGCTGATTCCATTAAGAAAAAGCTGGAGGGTTTAGGGGATAGAGAGGTTGTTATACTTTCATTAAGAGGTGTGCCAATGGCTGATATAACCTCCGTGGGTATTATTATGGATTTTTGTAAAGAAGCAAAAGAAAATGGAAAATCGGTCTTGTTTTCATCAGTTCAGCCTTCTGTCATGAAGATTTTTGAACAATCTGGACTTGTTGAGGCAGCCGGTGAAGAAGCATTCTACTTTAGCGTTGACAAGGTGTTGTTAGAATTGCTCTAAAACCAGAAACTGTAGGCAGTATCTGAAAGAATTGTGTGCTCCCATAAGCGGCGGAATGGAAAAGAATACAGCAGAGTTAGGCTTAGATTATAAATGAGTATAACGATTATATAAATTGATTTACAAATAGTACAGACTGTGTTATAATAATACGCGTACGTTTATAACCGGTACCAGGATTTGGGACACTCCGACCTATATCTTAGTGCCAGGCGTTAAAAATATGAAGGAGGATTTATCCATGATTAGCAAAGAGAAAAAACAGGAAATTATTACAGCTTACGGAAGAACACCTGAGGATACAGGTTCACCTGAAGTTCAGATTGCACTTTTAACAGCAAGAATTACTGAGTTAACTGAGCATTTAAAAGTGAACCAGAAAGATCATCATTCAAGAAGAGGTCTTCTGAAAATGGTTGGTCAGAGAAGGGGTCTTCTTGCATACTTAAAGAAGACAGATATCGAAGGCTATCGTAAATTAATTGAACGTTTAGGTTTAAGAAAATAATAAAAAGAGCGGCTTAGCCGCTCTTTTTATTTGCTGAAATTTTCTGGGAAGATAACAGACTGTTTAAGAGCATACCAATAATTATGAATAGAATTCCTGTGAAGCCCGTAAAGTTAGGAAGAGGATCCCCTAACAGGAGTATTCCTCCAAGAAGGGTAAAAAGAACTTCTCCTGCTTGGGTAGATTCCACTACAGCGAGTTGTTTCTGATTATGCTTTACGTTATCCGTGGCTTTAAAAAATAACAGAGTTGCAAGGATACCGGAGAAAAGAGCCACTAGAAAGCTCTGCAGCAATTGAGCATTTGTCGGAAGTCCCACATTGATAAAACCAATGGCAGATAAGAAACACCAGAATGGAAGACTGCATAGAACCATACCATATACCCGTTCTATGGTAGTAATTCTATCTTTGCTTTGTTCCATCATTTTGCGATTCCCCAGAGGATAAGCAGTGGCAGCCACAAGAATAGGCAGAAGAATCACTGCAGGATTGTTCTTTGAGGCTCCCCCCGCATTCTGAAGCTGTAATAAAAAAACACCAATCAGTATGATTCCAGCAGCAAACAAATTTCGGTAAGGAATTTTTTGGCCGAAAAGAGGAGCGGTTAGGATTCCCATTACAATTGTTATCTGCCAGGAAGCGGCGATGAGCCAGGACTCCCCGTTATCACCCGCATAGGTAAGAGGAGCATAAAACAGTCCGAAGCCTATAGTGCTCCACAGTATCCATTGTTTCCAGTTTTTCCGTATTTCTGTATGTATATTCTGAAAGCCATATTTTTGATGAATTACCAGAGCCATAATTGGGAAAGCGAAAAAATAGCGTAAGCAGGCACTCCAAACCCAATTGCCGCCGGACAGGTTCATGCTTCTGTTAAGGATAAAGGTAAAAGCAAAGAAGAAAGACCCTGCAATACCAAGTATAAATGACTTTTTCATATATTCCTCCTTAGATTTCAATAAGCTGGCGTATTATTATTGGTAATAAACCGGTGTCAAATGAGGGTGGTTTTTGATAAATTTAATTAATTTCTGAATGTGAGGCTGCTCCTGGCTGTTTTTATTGGTGGCAATACCAATTTGCCGGTAAGAAGGAGGAGAAAGGGGAATTACTGAGACATCTTCCCGGTTACCTGCAATTACCAGACCGGATAGGATGCTTACCCCAATACCATAGGAAACCATGGATAATACCACTGGATCATCTACGGCAATAGCTTTTATCTCAGGCCGTACATGATATTTCTCCAAAAGATTACGTACATCTTCGTCCTGGTTATAGGAAGGCATGATAAAAGGCACTTTATCCAGCGTTTTGATGGGATATGCTTCCGGGTTATTCTGAGTCTCATTCTTTGGGACAACTGCATAGAGATAATCCCTGGCAATTGGATAAAAATTGCATTTATATTTTGAAAAGTAGGATAATAAGCATAGATCCAGGGCTTGCTCCTCTAAAGCTTTATATAATTCCGGCATAGAATCTACTTTTATATGAAAGGAGATATCCGTATTTCCTTTATTGAATTCTTTGATGATTCCGGGAAGCCAGTGCTTGGCTATACTGGTATACGCTCCTAAACGAATCTGTTTTCTGTCAGCTAACTTGCTGTTCTCTACTTCTTCGTGAAGTTTTTTATCCAATTGAACTATTTCCTGAAAGTAAGGTTTTAATCTGTTGAATTCTGCAGTTGGGCGAATACCATAATGTCCCCTTTCCAGGAGCTTCACATCCATTTCTTTTTCAATGGCATTCATCATGTGAACCAAACCGGAGGGCGTATACCCGTATTGCTCGCTGGTCTTTAATAAACTGCCGGTTTCCAGGGCGTTCAGCAGAATCTCGATTTTTTTTGTATCCATAACGTTCCTCTTTCGTTATAGTTTTTTGGCTGTTCCAAATCGTCTCATTCTTATCGTGAAAATATTATATGAATGAATATCATAAGATAATGTGAAAAAAATTAATATATCTATTATAAAGTGTCGCTTTACCTGTGTCAAATGTATAAATATAATAAATTTAAACGGAGATAAAATAAAAAGAAGTAAGAAGTAAGGAGATCTGGTATGAAACTATTACATATTGGCAAGAAAGGAAATCTGGAGCGTTATTCTGGGATGGAACATCCACTTACTGCGTTTGAGCTGGTGGATTTGCCGGTGGGGCTACCGGAGGAAGAGTATCTAATGGCAGCAGGGGATGCGGATATCATCATTGCCGATGCCATGGCAAAGATAAGCGGCAAGCTCCTTTGCAAAATGCCGAAGCTTAAAATGCTTCATTCAGAAGGTGTTGGTTTTCAATATTTTGATCTGGAGGCTGCCCGTAAGCAGCAGATTTATGTGTGTAACTGTAAGGGTATGAATGCAATGGCAGTTGCTGAGCAAACTCTGCTATTAATGTTGGGAGCGCTTCGGGATGTGAAGAAAAATGACGAGGCAGTACGAAAGGGAAAACAGCTTGAGAAAAAAGAAGGTTATATGAAAGCCGGGAATCTTTTGGAACTGTCAGACTGCAAAGTTGGGCTGATCGGTTTTGGAGATATCGGTAAATGCGTGGCTGAAATACTGAAGGTATTTCAGACGGAAGTATTTTATACTTCGAGATCCGGCAGAGATCTGGAGGCAGAGAAGCATTATCATGTAAAATATCTGGAGCTTTCAGAACTTTTAAGGACCTGTAATATGATCAGTATTCATCTGCCCTTGAAGAAAGATACCTTTGAGCTGGTAAATGAAGAATTTATCAATAACATGAGAGACGGCTCCTTTCTTGTCAACACTTCAAGAGGGGAATTGATAAAGGGAAAAGCGTTGATAGAAGGGTTAAAGTCCGGCAAACTACTAATGGCAGCCCTTGATACCATAGCTGGAGAGCCTGTACAACCGGATAATGAACTGCTGTGTCAGGAAGAAATTCAGGATAAGTTATTATTCAGCCCCCATATCGGCGGTGTTACTGCTTCCAGTTTCAAAAGAGGATATGAATTGATATGGGAGAATATCAGAAGAATCGAAGCAGGTGAAACGCCGGAGAGAATCGTAAGATAAAGTATACTGACAGGAGAGAAATATATGATTAATGAAAAGTACAGGGAATTGTTAAAGGGTAAATCCATTATTCGTGAGCAAAGTGAATATGCAGCAGCATTGGGAAAGGAAATTGGTTATGAAAATGTCTTCGACTATAGCCTGGGAAATCCCAGTGTGCCGGTGCCTCCTGAATATACAAGGGTTTTAAGTAAGCTTTTGACAGAAGAAAACCCGGTTTCGATACATGGATATTCTCCCTCTCTTGGAATTACAGAAGTCAGAAGTAAGGTTGCTGACAGTCTGAATAGTAGATTTGGGATGAAGTATGATACGAGACATATTTTTATGACCTCGGGAGCAGCAGGAGCATTGGCACACGCACTCAGGTGTGTTACAAAACCGGGGGATGAGGTTCTAACTTTTGCACCTTTCTTTCCTGAATATCACCAATATGTAGGACAGACCGGTGCAGCCCTAAAGGTAATACCAGCAGATACGGATACTTTTCAGATTAATTTTGAGGCTTTGTTGGATAATCTAAATCCGAATGTGCAGGCTGTTCTTATTAATACACCCAACAATCCGTCAGGTATTGTATATTCTAAGGATACTATCCTTAAGCTTTGCAGCATATTAAGGGATAAGCAGGAGGAATATGGACATGATATTTTTCTGATTAGTGATGAACCTTACAGAGAGATAGTGTTTGGAGGGGAGGAAAGTGTATATATAAGTAAATTTTATGACAATTGTCTGTCCTGTTACTCCTTTTCCAAGAGTTTAAGCCTTCCGGGAGAGCGAATCGGTTATATAGCCGTTAATCCGAAAGCAACAGAGGCGGATATTATTGCAGTAATCTGCGGACAGATCAGCAGAGGAATCGGACATAACTGCCCAGCCTCCAGTGTGCAGCTGGCAGTTGCTGAAATTTTGGAAAAGACCAGTGATTTAACCGTGTATGAAACCAACGGAGAATTGTTATATAAAGCTCTTGTCAGGCTGGGATTTCAGGTTGTAAAGCCAGGAGGTACCTTCTATATCTTCCCGAAGGCCCTGGAGGAAGATGCTGCTGCCTTTTGCTTAAAGGCCAGAAAATATAATCTGATTCTGGTGCCAAGTGATAATTTTGGTGTGTCTGGATATTTTAGAATGGCTTATTGCATTGATACAGAGAAAGTTCTCAGAAGCATAGAGGCTCTTGAAAGGTTTGTAAAAGCAGAGTATGGACCACCTCTTTTATAGCCTTATAAGGTACCTGCTCAGCTTTTTTAAGTATAAGTGAAGTTTCCTGTGCAACTAAAAGGTATCAGCTTCTGACTATAAATAAAAGCAGAATTCCTATCGTATAAAAGGTTCATATCGCAGAATACAGATCGGATTCAAAAAGAATCTATCTTATTTCTGCGATTTTTTTATTATTAAGTGAAGATACTAAGCTGGAAATCTATCCTGTCAGTATTATAGGTTACAACATGTAAGGGTTGATATTTTCTATGGATAACATTATAATGCAGATAAATATAGAACCAGGTCATTCAGCAGTTTGTGCAGAGGCTGTAATTTAGAAACAATAGTGCTGAGAAACACAGAAACGAGGTAAATATGGAGATTAGTAAAATCGTTGAGGAACAGAAAGAGTTCTTTCACACGAATAAGACAAAGAATATACCATTCCGAAAAGCCATGTTAAAAACGCTGTTATTGGCTATTCATCAAAAAGAAGAGGAGATACTGGAAGCGATATACCAAGATCTGGGTAAATCCAGAGCTGAATCCTATATGGCTGAAATTAGCATAGTATACACAGAAATCAAGGAAGCTCTGAAAAATCTGGATAAATGGAGCCGCCCGCAAAGAGTAAGAGGTACTCTGGCTACTTTTCCGGCAAAGAACTATATTTACGCAGAACCATATGGAGCAACTCTTATTCTTGCCCCCTGGAATTATCCATTTAATTTGTCCCTGGCACCGTTAGTCGGTGCAATGGCAGCGGGAAACTGTGCTGTGATTAAATGCTCAAAAAGCAGTATCCATACAGCAAAAATAATCAGACAGATAATTAACGAAACCTATCCATCAAAATACGTTTATTGTGCGGACCCGGAAATAGACTATGATGAGGTGGTGTATCAGAAATATGACTATATTTTCTTTACCGGAAGTCCAGCTATCGGCAAAGTTATCATGAAAGCTGCCAGTGAGAACCTTACACCCGTGTCTCTGGAGCTTGGAGGTAAAAGTCCCTGTATCATTGATGAAACAGCTAATTTAAGATTAGCGGCTAAACGTATAGTATGGGGAAAGTTCTTAAATGCTGGGCAGACCTGTATAACCATAGACTATATCGTTGTGGATGAGCGGGTAAAAGAGACCTTTGTCCTATATTTACAGGAAGAAATCGAAAAACGCTATAAAGATGCTGAAAACAAGGAGGGTTATCCCAATATAATAAATAAGCACCATTACGAACGGTTATGTAAACTTATTGATGAGGAAAAGGTAGTGATTGGAGGGAGAAGAAATGCCGAGAGCAGGAAAATAGCACCAACAATATTACCGGAAGCAGATTTTGACCATGAGGTTATGGAAGAAGAAATCTTTGGTCCTATACTGCCAGTCATAGGTTATACTAAACTGGAACATATGATTAAGATAATAAAAGAGAGACCTAAACCATTAGCCTGCTATATTTTTACAGAGAATAAAAAGACGGCTGACAGGCTCATATCTGAAATATCATATGGTGGAGGCTGTGTTAACGATGTACTTTTGCATATTGCCAATCATCATATGCCCTTTGGTGGTATTGGTTACAGTGGTATGGGAGGATATCATGGGAAATATAGCTTTGAGACCTTCTCTCATAAGAAAAGTGTCATTGAGAATAAAACAACGCTGGATATACCTATACGGTATGCTCCTTTTGATGAAAGAAAGTTTAAGCTGTTAAAGCGTTTTTTGTAGAGATAAGGTATTGATAATAAGCATATCTTCTCTTGTATTTATACTCAGATATGCAAGGCTGCTTTGCTAACGAGATGTCGATTCTATTTGTATTCGTCGAACGATTTGTGTCCGATTTCTGCAAATGGAACCGGCATTTTTCTATATGTACATCAGAAACAGCAGTTTGTATTTCGTCTTCTCATAATTGCATATTAATAGTAAGCTGTTTCGTACAGTTGACAGATAAGAAAAATAAGTATAAAATTAAACCAATGAATTGTATACTATCTAAATGAGAGCAATATATTTACAAAAGATTAAATTCATAAATAGGTAACTATCATTTGGTATCTTTTCATAAAGACGAGACTATTTACAAAGACTAAATGAAAAATAGTTCTAATAATAGGTAAACAAATAGAAGTGGTATTAATTTAATGTGCTATATTAAGCACTGAAAGGAGTTATAATGAAAATTGAAATATGGTCGGATTTTGCCTGCCCTTTTTGTTATTTGGGAAAGAGACGCCTTGAACTGGCATTAGAAGATTATGATAAAAAAGAGGATGTGGAGATAAGTTTTCGAAGTTTTGAGCTAGACCCCTCTGCCAAAAAGAAATATGATGAGAGCCTGCATGAACTGATCGCTGGTAAATATGGGATTAGTGTGGAGGAAGCCAAAGCCTCCAACAGTCAGATCATCAGTCAGGCAAATGAGATAGGTCTTAACTATAATTTTGAAGATATCATACCAACCAATACCTTTGACGCACATCGCCTGACCCAGTATGCAAAAACGAAAGGAAAGGGTATGGAACTGACAGAACGTATCTTCAGGGCATATTTTGAAGAATCCCTAAACATTTCTGAACATGAGATATTATCAGCGCTGGCAGAAGAGGTTGGACTATCAAAGGAAGCAGCAATGGAAGTACTGACAAGTGATAAATATGCAGAAGAAGTTAGACAGGATGAGAAATCTGCATCTCGTTACGCTGTACGAGGAGTGCCTTATTTTCTGATAGATGAAAAATACGCAGTATCAGGTGCTCAACCAACGGAAACCTTTTTACAGGTATTAAGAAAATTTGGCTGAGTATAACTTGAAAAATAGAATTATTTCGGAACGAAAGGAGATTAATAAAATGGATGACATCAGAAAAATAAAAAGAATTACAAAAGGTGAACCTGGGGTTGACGGAGCAGGAGTTAAACTGGTGCGTGTCATTGGTTACCATGATACGAAAGATTATGACCCTTTCCTGATGATGGATGCATTTGATTCCCACAACCCGGAGGATTATGTAAAAGGCTTTCCCTGGCACCCTCACAGAGGTATTGAAACCATAACCTATTTGATTGAAGGAGAAATTGAACACCAGGACTCTTTGGGTAATATCGGAACTATAAAGAATGGAGACTGCCAATGGATGACCGCAGGTTCCGGAATCATTCATCAGGAAATGCCGAAGCCTTCGAATAGAATGCTGGGGGCACAGATATGGCTTAATCTGCCTGCCAGGTATAAGATGGTAGCACCTAAGTATGGGGATATCAAGCATGAGAATATACCGTTAATCAAAGAAGAGAAGAGTACTGTCCGTATCATTGCCGGTGATTACAAGACTACCTCCGGAGCTTTTAAAGCAGAGTATGTGAAAGCAACATATCTGGATGTGGAGGTAGAGGCAAACAGCGAATGGTATTATGAAACAGAAGAAGATTCCACTGTGTTTTTATATATCCTTAATGGTGAAGGAAGTTTTGAACCCGTCAGCAATGAAGTAATAAGCGAAAAGCAGGCAGTCTTATTTGAGAAAGGGAAAAGGGTATATGTAAAGAGCAAAGAAAATGGAATCAGATTTCTGCTGCTTTCAGCGAAACCCTTAAAGGAACCAATTGCCTGGGGGGGACCTGTTGTAATGAATACAAAAGAGGAATTGAATCAAGCTTTCAGAGAACTGGATGAGGATAGCTTTATAAAATAAGGCAAGAGGAAAGATGCTATTAATTATATATTACCGGATAGAAGTTGAATGTCAGCCTCTATCCGGTTTATTTTACATAGAAGTTTGAAGAAAACAATCACAGGATAAGTGACAGGAGGTAAGAAGATACCGAAAACTAAGCTGCCTTTTGATTTGATCGTTTTTTCTTAAGTATGATCAATTGAAATATAGGAAACCGTTTAAGCTCCGCTTCATAATTCCCCAAATTCAATACCGTAAAAAAATAAACAAAAGCACCAACTGCAACAGAAAGTATAACCCCAATTCCACAGGATATCCTGGGAGATAATAGAGTAGATGAAAACAACTTATCAGTTAGTCTGTAACTTATCATTGCGGCCAGGCTCATAATAATGGCACTTAAAATAGGAATACAGAAAGTCTGCTTTATTTCCTGTATATAGCCAAGAACTCTATAGACTGCAATCAGGTTCAGGATGCAGATAATCAGAGAGTAGAGGATTATAGTGGCTATAATGGCATATATTTTTAATTCGGTAAACAATAGCAGAGGGACTAAGACTGCCATATGAATAAGTAATGCCGCACCAGAATTCATAAGTGGTACATTTACTTTGCCGATGCCCTGTAAGACACCGTTCAGAATAGTTGACATTCCGTAAAGGATAATAGAAATACTGCCTATTTGAAGTAGGTGAACTGCTAGAATATCAGAATTTGGAAATAACAGATTAAGTATTGGTTCTGCTAATGCACCGAGGCCAAAGGCAGCGGGAATAACAAACAGCATGGAGTATTTCATGCCGCTGTAAATTCTGCTCTTTACGATCTGAAATTCTTTTTTGGCAAAGGCGGTGGAAATTACCGGAACCAGAGTGGCAGACATAGAAGCAGCAATTGCAATGGGAACATTGGCTAAGGGCGAATATTTGCGGCTGAAGATGCCGTAGAGGCTGGCATCCGCTGTAATATCAATGGATTTTATCTGTACTGTTTTAAAATAAAGTTTCATATCAAATATACCAACAAAATTATAGAGACAGGTGCTGAGGATTACAGGTGTAAGCAGGGCAAAGATCAATTTGAAGGTTTCTTTGTAGGATAAGGCAGCAGTATCTGATACAACGTAAGACTTCAATTTATGCTTCCTGCGATTTACATAGAATAAAATCAGAATAAAAATTAACGCAACAGCAACACCTGCACCGGTTCCAGCAGCACCGCCAGCAGCACCGTACTCAGCTATGCCGGTTTTGCTGCCTTTTAAGAGAGATAATCTTGTCCAGGTTATGGCAAACCAAATGCTGGCTGCAGCATTTACAAGCTGTTCAAGAAGTTGGGAAATGGCTGTGGGTAGCATGGTTCCCTTAGCCTGATAATATCCACGAAAAACGCTTAAGATACCGGAGAGAAAAATAGTAGGAGCCAGGATTTTCATTGTAATAATGGATTGCTTAAAATCCACAATCCTGTCGGCAAAGAAAAAGGTAAGTAAAGAAGCTCCTCCGCCCACTAAACACACATATAACAAGGCGCATAGAAAAACTCTGCTTGCGGTGCGATGCTGGCCTATGGCAATTCTCTCTGACATGATTTTGGATAATCCCATTGGTATGCTGTAGGAACAGATAAGCAGAATAATACTGTAAACATAATAAGCGGAGGAATAATAAGTATTTCCAAGGTCGCCGATGATATTTGTTAAGGGCACACCATAGGCAACGCCAATTATCTTTACTAATATGCCTGTTATTGACAGGAACATTGCCTGTTTTACAAATCTGTTATTTCCATGTCTCATTTTGCACCCCATACTTTAGTATTTACTTTCTTGGCTGATAAAATATATTACAAACAAGCTAAAGTGATAGTTAGCCACTATTATATGCTTAATCCTGTACAGGTTTATAAAGTTGCCGGTACTCAGTCGGTGTCAGACCTTCCTTCTTCTTAAACTGTCTTATGAAATGAAGATCGCTTTCATAACCACAGAAATCGGAAAGCGCCTTTATTGACATGTCAGTAGTAGTCAAATAAAACTTTGCTCTCTCTATTCTTGCCATAATGACTTCCTGCATACAGGAAATGTGATAGATATCTTTATACAGGTGTTGAAAATAGGAGGTGCTCATGTGGACGGAAGCCGCCATTTCTTCCACAGTCCATTTTCTATGGGGAGTGTTATGGATATCCAGACGCAGACGGTTCATAAGAGGATAATATTTATTGTTATCGATACTGGCAGGAAGAGTAGCAATCTGAGTATCCAGGCTGTACAAAAGAATTCTCATAAGAGAATCCTGTAAGGCTTCGCGGTGGGGAGAACCCGCATGATTCTCCTGTACCAGCATACGAACAAAATTAGACAGGTAATTAATTTGTGGTAAATACACAGGCTGGTTCAGGGGTAACTTTAAAGTCTCCACCAGGGATGCTTCATCCGTAAAATCAAAATGAATCCAGTCATCATTATAATAGTCTTTATGGGAGCCATAATGCATATAGGTATTGCGGTCAAAGAGTATGGCCATATTTGGGCTGGTTATCTCTATTCTGCCATTTAACTCAAAAAAAGCCTCTGTCTTTACCAGAAGAAGTATATAGTTCCCTACACCGGTTTTACGAATAATATGAAATTTTGTTTTATGCTTGGAATCGTGTCCGCAATTGGTAACTTTAATCATAAAAACTCCTTGCCTATTGTAATAAACTGAAAAAATAAGCTTGTTTCATTATAATGCATTGCCTGGAGAAGTAAAAGATATTTAGAAGATTTTATCTGCAATAACAAAAAAAGGAACCTGCAAATGAAAAATTATAGAATTTCATTCGCAGATTCCTTTTAAGCTTACGCCATTTTAGCAAGAATACTCTTGGCCACGCTGATACCGTTGGCAGAAGCCTGCTGAAGACCTCTGGTTACAGAAGCACCGTCACCGATAGCACGAAGACCGGAAATGCTGGTTTCAAAATCTTTATCAACAACGACTTTATTGGAGTAAAACTTAACCTCTACACCATAGAGCAGCGTCTCATCACTTGCAATACCAGGAGTAACCTTATCAAGAGCAAGAATCATTTCCTTAATATCTACCATGATTCGATGAGGGAATACCAGTGACAGATCGCCGGGAACCGCATCCTTTAAGGTTGGAATAAGATTGTTCCTGCAAAGCCTCTCTTCTGTGGTCCTTCTTCCTCTCTGGAAATCACCAAAGGTCTGAACAAGGATTCTGCCGTCGCAGAGCATATTGCTCAACTGAGCGATGTATTTACCATACTCAATTGGTGTTTTAAAAGGCTTTGTAAAGTTCTTAGACACCAGAATAGCAAAGTTGGTATTGTTTGTCTTCATTTCTTTCGACTTATATGCATGTCCGTTAACAACAGCAAGACCATTTTCATAATATTCTGTTGCAACCTCTCCGGAGGGATTGGAGCAGAAGGTTCTTACCTTATCATCAAAGGTTGGAGTGTAGTACACGAGCTTTGCTTCATATAGATTCTTATTGAGGAATTCCATTACCTCATCACGAACCTCCACTCTGACACCGATATCTACAGTACCAACCCTGGTCTCGATACCATGGGACTGACAGATATGGCTGAACCAGTCAGAGCCTTCACGTCCGATAGCAGAAACGATTTCATCTGCATAATAAGTATTACCGTCAGCACAAACAACAGCCTGTACTTTCTTATCTTCTATAAGGATATCCTGTACCATGGTGTTAAATTTCATCTCTACGCCACTGGCTAAAAGGTGTTCCTGAAGTCTTGTATAGATTTTATAACCTTCTTCCGTACCTAAATGACGGATGGGACATTCTATCAATTTGAGATTGGCGTTTATAGCCCTTCTTCTGATTTCTCTGATTTCTTCGTCTTTATCAATGCCGTATACGCTTGTATCAGCACCGAAACTAAGGTAAATGTCATCGGATTCTTTTAGTAACTCAATGGTTTTCTCATATCCTAATATATCAGGAAGATTTCCGCCGACATCCGGGGATAAGGAAAGCTTACCGTCGGAGAAAGCTCCGGCACCGGCAAATCCTGTAGTAATGGAGCAGGGTTTACAGCCAACGCAATGTTTGGTTGTTCTCTTGGGGCACATTCTTTTTTCGATTGGGCGGCCTTTTTCTACCATAAGTATTTTCAGGTCTTTTTTCTCTTTGATGAGTTCATAGGCACAAAAAATACCGGAAGGACCGGCACCGATAATTATTACGTCGTATTTCTGCATTAAAACACTCCTTTTGTGAGGTAAAAGTTTCAAATTGCCAGAAAAATTCTATCACATTAGGGATGAGAGTGCAAGAAGATTCTGAAAGAAATATGGTATATCTTGTATACGGCTTATTTCCTATAACAATATCAGGTTATTTTAGGTACCAAATGAAAAATTTAGTAGTAATTTTAACTAATTAGTGCTATAATATAAAGAAGCAGGTTTTTTACTGTTCTATATGCCAGAGAGAGTATCCGAGACTTCTGAAAAGGTCATCCGCGCAGAAGTATAAACAGGGTGTTCTTTTCAGTAGTTTCGGAGCTTTGGCAAATCCACTATAATAAAGGAGATATTTCATGTACAAAAGTTTTTCCATGGAGCTTGCAGGAAGAACCCTTTCTGTAGACGTAGGCAGAGTAGCAGCTCAGGCAAACGGTGCAGCATTTATGCACTATGGCGATACTGTTGTTTTATCAACAGCAACAGCCTCTGATAAACCCAGAGAAGGAATCGATTTCTTCCCTTTGAGTGTTGAATATGAAGAGAAATTGTATGCAGTTGGTAAAATTCCCGGAGGATTTATTAAGAGAGAAGGAAAAGCCTCTGATAATGCAATTCTTACCTCACGTGTTATCGACAGACCTATGAGACCTCTGTTCCCTAAGGATTACAGAAATGATGTAACCCTAAATAATCTTGTAATGTGCGTAGATCAGGATTGCAGTCCTGAGCTTACCGCTATGCTTGGTTCTGCTATCGCAACAGCGATATCTGACATTCCTTTTGACGGTCCTACAGCCTCTACCATGGTTGGTATGGTTGATGGAGAACTGGTATTTAATCCCACCAGTGCCCAGAGAGAGAAATCTACCTTAAGCTTAACAGTAGCTTCCACCAAAGAAAAAGTTATCATGATTGAAGCAGGTGCTGCAGAATTACCGGAAGATAAGATGATTGAAGCAATTTTTGCTGCTCATGAATTGAATCAGAAAGTAATTGCTTTTATTGAGACCATTGTAGCAGAGTGCGGAAAACCCAAACATGATTACATCAAATGTGATACTCCCGCAGACCTCTATGAAGATATGGTTGCTTTTATTACACCTGAAGGAATGGAAGAAGCAGTATTTACTGATGTAAAGCAAGTTAGAGAAGAAAATATCCGTGCTATTACGGATAAGCTTGTAGAACGTTATCAGGAAACACATCCGGAATGGCTTCCATTACTGGGTGAAGCTATTTATAAATTCCAGAAGAAGACAGTTCGTAAGATGATTTTAAAGGATAAGAAGCGTCCTGACGGCCGTGACATTAATCAGATCAGACATCTTGCGGCAGAAGTTGATATACTTCCAAGAACTCACGGTTCTGCTATGTTTACAAGAGGTCAGACGCAGGTTCTTACCATAACAACTTTAGGAGCGCTTGCAGAAATCCAGAAGTTAGATGGTATCGATGAGAATGAAAAGACGAAGCGTTATATGCACCACTATAATTTCCCTTCTTACTCCGTAGGTGAGACCAGACCCTCCAGAGGACCTGGAAGACGTGAAATCGGTCATGGTGCCTTAGCTGAGAAGGCTTTAGTGCCTGTACTTCCTTCTGAGGAAGAATTCCCATATGCAATCCGTACCGTATCAGAAGTATTGGAGTCAAATGGTTCCACTTCTCAAGGAAGTATCTGTGCCTCCACGCTTTCTTTAATGGCAGCAGGTGTTCCTATTAAAAGCATGGTAGCAGGTATTTCTGTAGGTCTTGTAACCGGTGATACAGATGACGATTATATTATCCTTACAGATATTCAGGGACTTGAAGATTTCTTTGGAGACATGGACTTTAAGGTTGCAGGTACTCATAAGGGTATCACAGCTATTCAGATGGATATCAAGATTCACGGTCTTACCAGAGAAATTATTGAAAAAGCAATTTATCGTACAAAAGAAGCCAGAACTTATATTTTAAATGATATTATGGCTCCCTGCATTAGTGAACCTCGTACAGAAGTTGGTCCTTACTCACCTAAGATTGTTCAGATTAAGATTGATCCTACTAAGATCGGCGATGTAGTTGGACAGAGAGGCAAGACCATCAACGCGATTATCGAGCTGACTGGAGTTAAGATTGATATTACCGATGACGGATCTGTATCTGTATGCGGTGTAGATTCTGAAAGTATTCAGAAGGCTATCAAATTAATTCAGACAATTACTACAGACTTCGTAGAAGGACAGATTTTTGAAGGTAAGGTAGTAAGTATTAAAGAATTTGGTGCTTTCCTTGAATTTGCTCCCGGCAAAGAGGGAATGGTTCATATCTCAAAGATCTCCAAGGAGAGAATTGACAAAGTAGAAGATGTTCTTTCACTTGGTGATATTGTTAAGGTAGTATGCCTTGGCAAAGATAAGATGGGAAGAATCAGCTTCAGTATCAAAGACGTTAAATAAAACTTTATAAGATTGTTACGTTAGGAAAGGGCAGCAGAATAGACCGCCAGCCTTTTCCGGAGACGTAACAATCTTTTTTTATTTAAATCGACTTCGTAACAGGAGTTACTGGTTATTGACAAATCACAGGACAGCTTTTATAATTTTACTCATTATTATTGTAGCTGTATATGAAAGTATAAGAAATCATACAGGTTTTGTAAGTGTATGCATTAAAAATTATTGTACCTAGAGTGGGTTAAAGGAGCGAACATTGAACGAAGAACTCTATACACCGCAGGAAGTAGCAGATATCTTAAGAATAAAAAAGAGCACCGTATACGAAATGATTAAACGGGGTGAGTTTCAATGCAAGAAAATTGGCAGGCAGTTCCGTATCGGCAAAGCAGACCTTGATACTTATCTTAATAAGAAACAGGATAATAATTCCAGCAAGGAGGAAGGGAAAACTACAGAAGAAGGATCAGCGAATACCCAGTCAGCTTTTGGGCAGGTGTCTTCGTCTGTAAAACGGCGGACGGTTCCGGCAGACTACGATGGGCTGGAGGAACTGGATGTGATGAAAGGGAAAAACATCATAATCTGCGGACAGGATATTTTACTGGAAGCTTTATGTAATCATCTGGCTGCCAGACTTACTGAGACTTCCATTTTCCGTTCCTATAAAGGAAGCTATAACGGGTTATACGATTTGTATCAGGATAAAGTGGATGTGGCAACCGTTCATTTATGGGATGGTGATACCGGTGAATATAATAAAGAGTATGTACGAAGAATGCTGCCAGGAACCCTTTATCGCCGTATCCATCTCGTATGCCGTACACAGGGTTTTTATGTCAGAAAAGACAATCCCAAAGAGATAAAAGGTTTTGCAGATCTTACAAGAGAAGATGTAAGTATGGTAAATCGTGAAAAAGGGAGCGGTACAAGGATATTATTGGATGAACACTTAAGAAGCCTTGCAATCAACAAAGCGCAGATAAACGGGTATAACAGGGAAGTGACCTCACATTTGGCTTGTGCAGGAGCAGTAGCAAGAGGAAGCGCAGATGTATCACTGGGGATAGAAAGAGTAAGTAAGGAGATGGCTGGCCTTGCGTTCATTCCTATTCAATCAGAAAGCTATGATCTTGTTGTGAAAGAAGAAGCATACCGGACTTTCTGGTTTCAAAGTATAATGGAAATATTAAATTCCAGGGAATTTCAAACAGAAGTAGAGCATATGTCCGGGTATGATAGAACAGATATGGGAAAAATACTCGAATAAAAGCTAAGATTGCTGAATTCATCAAAAGCCATTTGCTGGCTGCCATTAATTAACACGTTGCTTCACCTTCCTGTAATTGTATGGAATGAACATTACCGGAGGAGAAAATAGTGACGTGTTTTTTTAAAACCTGAACATGAAGCAGTTATCATTTCTACCACAAGCCTGGCTTGGTGCTGGTCAGCTTTGCCTGCTGGATACAATTTGTATAATATTTACCTTAATAAATCCTACACGGAATATGGAAGTCAATATTGTAATATGATACTATTCCATTGGATATCCAAACGAAAAACCATAATAATTAACAAACTTAACAAAAAGATACTAAAAAGAACTTGACATACAAATTCACCCTGTGTACAATACAAGCAACACCAAACTAAACAGAATTAAACAATACAAGAATGAATCAAACTTAATTTGAAAATAAAAGACAATGGAGTCTAAGACCTGTATGGTCTTGGACTTTTTCTATTTTAAGGCAGATATGCAGTTATAGAAATGTACTGCATTTGCATATACAGTTTTTCTGATCAGATAATGTAAATTGGAAGGAGAATATTATGAAAAAATTTAAACACTTATTATTACTTGCAGTATTTTTACTGGCCTTTTTAACAACAGGCTGCAGCCCTAGGAATGATTCCACCAGTACAAATAACACGGTAACACCGGACGTTACACAGACGGCTGCAGTTACGAAAGCACCAGAAGCTACAGAAGCACCTGCAGAACCTGCTAAAGAGACGGAAAACGTGGAGCTTCTGATTGCAGCAGCAGCGAGCCTTCAAAATGCAATGGAAGAAATGAAACCACTTTATGAAGCTGCCAATAAAGGTGTTACCTTAACTTTTACCTTTGGTAGTTCGGGGTCATTACAGGAGCAGATTGAGCAAGGTGCTCCGGTTGATGTCTTTATGTCAGCTGCCTTAAAGCAGATGAAAGCATTAGAAGAAGGCGGGTTGATTTTAGAGGGCTCCAAGAAAGAGCTTTTAGAGAATAAGGTGGTTTTGATTGTCCCCAGCGACAGTACTCAAGATATAACAAGCTTTGAGGATATTACCAAAGCAGAAACCATAGCACTTGGCGATCCTGCCAGTGTTCCTGTGGGGCAGTATTCTGAAGAAATCTTTACCTCACTGGGCATGCTGGATCAGGTAAAAGAGAAGGCGACCTATGGAAAAGATGTTACGGAAGTACTTACCTGGATTGCTACAGGAAATGCAGATGCCGGTGTAGTTTATGCCACAGATGCGAAATCGTCAACAGATGTAAAGGTAGTAGCGGAAGCTCCAGAGGGAAGCGTATCAAAAGCAATTTATCCGGTAGCTGTTGTTAAGGATTCCAAAGTTCAGGATGCCGCAAAGTCATTTGTTGATTATCTCGCCTCCGAGGAGGCAATAGGAATCTTTGAAAAATATGGTTTTATTGCGAACAAGTAATACAATACATAAGAACTATTATTTTCTATAGCTTTTACAAAGATATCTGGTATAACGTATTTTAATACAAGCTATAAAAGATTTGATATTGTCTGTTGCAAATAATCAGATATTCTATATAATTACAATTATGATTAACCTTGGAAGGAGTAGATAGATGGATTGGTCACCGCTTCTTATTTCCATGAAGACCTCTATATTAGCCACAGCAATAACCTTTTTTATCGGTATATATGCGGCACATTCGGTGCTTAAGCTTAAAGGAAAGCTGCAATGGGTAGTGGATGGATTATTTACCCTTCCTTTAGTATTACCTCCTACAGTAGCAGGATTCTTCCTGCTGCTGTTGTTCGGGAAAAGAGGACCAGTTGGAAAACTACTGGCTCTGTTTGAAATCAGAATCGTATTTTCCTGGTCAGCAACTGTAATTGCAGCAGTAGTGATTGCTTTTCCGTTAATGTACAGATCTGCTAAGGCGGCATTTGAACAGATTGACAAAAATGTTGTTTATGCCGGCAGAACCCTTGGGCTGTCAGAGAGAAAGATATTCTGGGCTATCATAATGCCCTTGGCACTTCCGGGTATCATATCTGGTGGAATTCTTTCCTTTGCAAGAGCATTAGGAGAATTTGGGGCGACCTTAATGATAGCTGGTAACATAAAAGGTGTAACCCAAACTGTTCCGGTAGCCATTTATTCCGCAACACAAGGAAATAAGATGGAACAAGCCATGTTGTGGGTAGCAATTATCGTAGGGATTTCCTTTGTTGTGGTATTCTTCATGAATTATCTGCCAAACAGGAAAAGATATGTAGCAAAAGCAGTAAAACAAAAGACTCGAGGGTAACGAAATGAGTTTATCAGTTGATATCACAAAAAAGTTTAAAGATTTCTCCTTAAATGTCACGCTGGAAACCTCTGGTAACAGACTTGGACTACTGGGAGCTTCCGGCTGCGGAAAGAGCATGACGCTGAAATGCATTGCCGGAATTGAGAAACCGGACAAAGGAAAGATTGTGTTAAATAATAAAGTTCTATTCGATTCTGATAAGAAGATAAACCTTATTCCTCAGAAACGTAAAGTCGGCTATCTTTTTCAAAATTATGCACTTTTTCCCAATATGACTGTAGCCCAGAATATTGGTATAGGAATGAAAGAGAAATGGAAACGAAAGCAGCCTAAGGTCATGGAAATGCTTGAATTGTTTCATTTATCGGGACTTGAGAACCGGTATCCCGCTCAGCTGTCGGGAGGACAGCAGCAGCGAGTGGCACTGGCAAGGATTTTTGCATATGAACCGGATGTATTAATGCTTGATGAACCGTTTTCTGCCCTCGACGCTTTCTTAAAGGAGAGTCTTCTGGAAGAACTTTTAGAAACCTTAAAAATATACAAAGGTGATATTATCATTGTATCCCATAACAGAGATGAAATATACAGTCTGTGTGAAAGACTTGCTGTAATAGACAGTGGTGAATTAATAATGACAGGAGACACGGAGAAGATATTCAGTCATCCTAAAAAGCTTGCAGCAGCCAGGCTTACCGGCTGTAAGAATATATCACCAATTAGAAAAATCAATGAGTATACAGTGGAAGCCATTGATTGGGGAATTATTCTTCATACTTCCAGAAAGGTTACATCGGATATGGGCTATATCGGAATCCGTGCTCATGACCTACAACCGGCAGTTGAAAACTGTGAGAATTCATTTGCTGTTGGGGATTACAGAATAGTAGACAGCCCTTTTGAAAGAAATTTATTATGCAAAAGCGGTCATGGAGAAATCTGGTGGAAAGTAAATGTGGATAAAATCAATCACCAGTTACAAATGCAGGTGCCAAAGTTTCTGGCACTCCCCAAAGAAGCTTTGTTAATGTTACAATAATCAGGTTATCCTTAATGCCTCAGGGTATTAAGGATAACCTTTTTTTATAGGAATGTAAGTTCTTGAAGCTGAGTATGATACCTTTCATAAAGATTATTGCTTAATAGACATATTCAGGTCATACTATTGTCATATAATAAATTAAATATGTTATAATGTTGAAATAATAAATTAAGATGACAGGTGAGGCGGAGATGAATCAGAACTTTAATTTGGAGGAATATTTAAGCGGTGGAGTCGAACGGTTAGTAAAGGATGCAATAAAAGGGACCTTGAAAAATCCCAGAGAAAGTATGTTTCTGACCGGATATTCTGTAAATGCTGCCAAAGCGGCAAAATTACGACACTTATATGAGCAAAAAGGAGAACATATCCCTGCTTTTCTTATTGCCAGTATAACCAATGTCTGCAATCTGCAATGTACCGGTTGCTATGCCAGAGCAAACAGCGGTTGTTCGGACAGAGAAGAGAGAGGCGTACTAACAAAAGAGGAATGGGGAAGGGTTTTTAAGGAGGCCAGAGAGCTTGGAATCTCTTTTATACTTCTGGCAGGGGGAGAGCCGTTAGTGAGAAGAGATATCATAGAGCAAGCAGCCAGGTACAAAGAGATTATATTTCCGGTTTTTACGAATGGTACAATTATCGAAGAGGAATACCTTACATTGTTGGACCACCACAGAAACCTGCTTCCGGTTTTAAGTATGGAGGGGGAAGAAAATACTACAGACAGCAGAAGAGGCAAAGGAATCTATCAAAAAGTAAGTAATATAATGCTGGCTATGAAAAAGAAAGGAATATTGTTTGGTACTTCCATTACTGTTACGAAGGAGAATAAAGAGGAAGTGACATCGGCAGATTTTCTTGCTAAGCTAAAGGAGAAAGGATGCAGACTTGTATTCTATGTGGAGTATGTGCCTGTATCTGAAAATACTGAAATTTTGGCCTTAGAGCAATCCGACCGAGTATTTCTTGATGGCAGGCTGAACAGTTTAAGAGAGAGCTTTCAGGATATGATATTCATTTCCTTTCCGGGGGACGAAGAAGCAGCTGGCGGATGTCTGGCTGCAGGAAGAGGCTTCTTTCATATTAACGCCAGAGGCGGTGCAGAACCTTGCCCATTTTCACCATATTCAGACTGTAATGTAAAAGAGACTGGATTAAGAGAGGCCTTGAAATCACCGTTGTTTGGAAAGATTAAAGAGAAGCACGGGTTACTGACGGAGCATATCGGTGGCTGTACATTATTTGATCAAAAGGATTTCGTTGAGTCGCTTCTATAAAAAGTATAAATATGTCCTTGCTTTGTTTTAAAGATAATGGTACTATAATGGGAAAAAGAACAGTTGTTCGGAAGATGGCTGGAGGAGTACCATGAAAGAATATTACTTATCGAAAAAACAGGCAAGGACTTTGCTTTTGCGTAAGCAAGGATTAACCGGTGATTACCGGTTTGCAGGAGAACAGGGAATATATGATTATATTAAACAAGCAGGTTGTATACAGTTTGACCCTGTTGATGTATGTGGTAAGAATCCGGAACTGGTCCTCCAGTCCAGAGTTGCAGGTTTTAAGAAAGACATGCTCTATAAACTTTTATATGAAGACCGGACTTTAATTGATTATTTTGACAAAAATCTCTCCATCTTTCCGACGGAGGATTTTCGCTATTTTGAACGTACCAGAAACCGATTAAAAGAGAATGCCTGGTTTCAGAGCCAGGTAGAGGAAGTGATTCCTGCAATCTTTGAAAAAATCAAAGAAAAAGGAATGGTGAGTTCCAAAGATATCAAAACCGGAGGCAAAGTTGACTGGTATTGGGGAATTGATACCAGCCTGACACGGGTGGCACTGGAAAACCTGTATTTTGCTGGTGAGCTGATTATTCATCATAAGAATGGCACCAATAAATATTATGCTTTGGCGAAAGATTATCTTGGAAAAGAGTATAAAAGAAAAGACCCCTTAAAAGACGACTATGAGCATTTAAAATGGAGAGTTCTCAGAAGGATAGCAGGGGTTGGCCTCTTGTGGAACCGTCCTTCCGATGCCTTTCTGGGAATCAGATATTTGAAGGCTGACGACCGGAATCGCATTTTTAGCGAATTATTGGAAAAAGGCAAGATTATAAAAATCCACGTTGAGGAAATGGAAGCACCACTTTATAGCCTGAAAGAAGATGCAAAGCTCATAAAAGAAGCAGATTGTGATAATCGAAGCAGAACTGAGTTTCTGGCGCCTCTCGATAATATGTTATGGGATAGAAAATTGATCTCAGAATTGTTTCATTTTGATTACAAATGGGAAATATATACTCCGGAGAATAAGAGGAAATATGGCTATTATGTACTTCCCATTCTGTCAGGTAATGAAATAATTGGAAGGGGCGAGCTTGCTGTTAACAGAAAAAATAGAATTTTGGAAGTGAAGAATATCTGGCTGGAATCGGGAAAAGAATGGGATGAATTTCAGAAACCCTTACAGGAAGCGGTTCGTCGCTTCGCTGATTTTAATTCCGCTGATGAAATTAATTACAGGAAGGATTTTATGAAAAGGACAGAAGGTTAACTGCAATGGATAGTTATGGTATTACAAATAATGTAAATAACCTGAAGCTTCCTATTATTCGCTGTTGTATAATAGCGGTAATGATGATACAATTAAATTTATTGATTATCAGAAAGGTTGAAGTGAATGGTAAATACCAGGAAATTATCCAATGGAATAACAGTTGTAATGGAGACGATGCCTTATCTTAGAAGTGCTGCTCTTGGAATTTGGGTTAAGGTGGGTTCTTCCAATGAAAATGAAAAAAATAACGGAATTTCACATATAATTGAACATATGCTCTTTAAAGGAACAACAACAAGAAACGCCAAACAGATTGCTGATGAAATGGCCAGGATTGGCGGAGATATTAATGCTTATACAAGTAAGGAGTGCACCTCCTTTTATGCGGTTACGCTGGATGAGCATCTCTCTGTTGCTATTGATATTTTAGGGGATATGCTGAAAAATTCTCTGATTGATGAAAAAGCCTTAAAGAAAGAAAAAGGTGTTATAATAGAAGAAATTGATATGTATGATGATTCTCCAGAGGACCTTGTCCATGAGATGCTTCAATTGAAGGTCTGGGACAACCATCCCCTGGGTTATCAGATTTCCGGATCAAAAGAAACTGTGAAAAATATTACCAGGGATGAAGTGCTGGCGTTTATGGCAAAACATTATGTAAGCCAGAATATTGTTATTTCTGTATCGGGAAATTTTAAGGAAGAAGAAATTGCAGAACTTCTAGAAAAGAATTTTGGCAGCATTCCCGAAGGTGAGAGAACAGAAGCAACTTCAGCACCCACCTATATGCCAACAGTCTATCTGAAAGAAAAAGATGTAGAGCAGTTGCATTTAAATATAGCTTATGAATCCATCGTATCCGATGGTGAAGAGAAATATATACTGACCGTTCTCAATTCTGTTTTTGGAGGAAGCATCAATTCCAGATTATTTCAGGAGATAAGAGAGAATCTGGGGCTTACCTATACCATTTATTCCTATGGAAGTTCTTATTCCAAAGGGGGGTTATTCCAGGTATACGGAGCTATGAATCCATCTCAGTTAAAGCCTGTCATTGATAATGTCTTTCAGATTGTGGAAGATATTAAAGAAAAAGGCATTACAGAAGAGGAACTTGCCATGTGCAAGGAACAAATCAAAACCGAGTTAATTATGGGGGATGAAACCGCCAAAAACAGAATGAACAGCAATGGTAAGGCCATGCTGTTTCGAGGATACATTATACCGCTGGAAGAAATAATCGAAAAAGTGAATAGTGTAACGATTGACCAGGTAAGAGAATTTGCGGTAAAGTATCTTAAGAAAGAAAGTGTCAGCATTTCACTTGTAGGGAATCTGGAGGGCGTCGACCTCAAGGAATTAACTGCAAAGCAATAAAAAAACTGTACTTACATTTATATTGGTTATAAGCGGCAACCCCTATTGGATAAGATATTCTTACGGATAGTTATTTGATAGGGGTGAAAGCCTGAGATACCCCAATTTTAAGTTTTAACAGATATAGATAGGATTTAAATGTAAATAACGCTGTAATATTGTATTTTATAGGAACAGGTTTTATGATTCCTAATATAATAAAAACAGAAATGCTGTTATACCAGCTTGGATTTAAAGGAGGATTTGTTGTGCAAATAGATGTCAGTAATTTTCATGGAGCCTGCAGTTGTGGCAGAAGCCATGAAATATTTGTGAAAGAGATTCTGGTAGAAGAAAATGCGTTAAAGAAACTTCCCGAGAAATTAAGTAGGATTTATACAGGAGCATATGCTGACATATCCGTAATCTGTGACACGAATACATATCAGGCAGCAGGAGAAGCCGTCGAGAAGCTGTTGCCCGGCTGTAATATGATTATATTACCGGCGAAAGATCTTCATGCTGACAATCATGGAGTGGCACTGGCAGAGAAAGGACTAAAGATATCACCAAATACAAAGCTGATAATTGCAGTAGGTTCTGGTACCGTACATGATATCAGCAGATATCTTTCAAAGAATTACGGCTTAAATTTTGTATCTGTGCCTACTGCGGCCAGCGTGGACGGCTTTGTATCCACCGTGTCTGCCATGACCTGGAATGGGTTGAAGAAAACCATGCCCGGCGTATCACCGGAGTTAGTTATTGCAGATACCAATATATTTTCAAAAGCACCTTATCGTCTGACTGCCTCTGGTATATCTGATTTATTGGGTAAATACACTGCACTTACTGATTGGGAAATATCCCATATGGTTACCGGAGAGTATATCTGTCATCGTGTATGTGAACTTGAAATGACTGCTCTGAAAGAGGTATGCAGTTGCATTGAAGACCTAAGAGGAAGCCTCGAAGAAGAAAAGACCTTAAAAGCTTATGAACGGCTTATGTATGCTCTTTTATTATCCGGTATAGCCATGCAGATGATTGGTAATTCAAGACCGGCCTCAGGTGCGGAACACCATATATCTCACCTTTGGGAGATGGAAGTAATTAATGGTCCATTGGATGCCTATCATGGAGAAAAAGTTTCCATTGGTCTGATGATCGTAGTACATACTTATCATAAGATTAAGAATGCTATCAAAAACGGAATTTGTAAAGTGATACCTTACAAAGGAATGGAGTTTGAAGTACTTCAGGAGACCTTTGGGAAAAAAGAGCTTTATGAAGGAATACTGGAAGAAAATACACCTGACCCTCTTGCGCTGGTAGATAGTGATAAATTAAACAGCCAGTTACCTTCAATTGCAGGTGTCTTAGATAAGCTGCCTTCGGAGTCAGAACTATTAAAACTTTTATCTGCCGCAGGCTGTAAAAAAGAAATGAAAGAAATTTCACTTGAAGAGAAATTATTGCCCATTACGATCCGTTTAGCACCCTATGTCAGAAATCGGCTGACATTCTTAAGGTTATCAAAGCTATTTAAGATAAAAAATGAAACCGGAGATTAACCAGTCAATCAGCAACAGGATGAATAATTTATGAGCCGTCTTGGAGAAGGATTGTATCATTGATAATCCAAAGTATATAAAAGATTAATCGTTAATTATAGCGGTTAATCTTTTTTTGTTGTGTCAGAGCATTATATTTCTTTATAGATTAGGGAATATTAGAGATATCGTGAATTTAATACTTTATATTTTCACTCAGTATTAATAATAACAAATGCAAGGAGATGCCAATGGAAAAGAACGAATCTAAAATAGAGAAAGAAAAAGAACAAAAAGAGAAAGAAGAATTAGATGATGGTAAAATCAGAGAGTTCGGGCAGACAACTCTTGTTAACGAAAAGAGAAAATCAAAAATTCATCTGTTGTCTGTAATTGGAGAGATAGAAGGACATGAATGCCTGCCTCAGCATAATAAAACAACAAAATATGAACATGTATTACCCCAGCTGGCCGCTATAGAAGACAGTGCGGATATAGATGGTCTGTTGATTCTGATTAATACAGTAGGTGGCGATGTGGAAGCAGGACTGGCTATTGCAGAAATGATAGCTTCCTTAAGTAAACCAACAGTGTCCCTGGTGCTTGGGGGAAGTCATTCCATAGGAGTACCTCTTGCAGTTTCGGCGCAGTATAGTTTTATCGTACCGACAGCGACCATGATCATACATCCGGTCCGTATGAATGGCACAGTAATCGGAGTGTCTCAGACCTATGATTATTTTGAAAAGATACAGGACAGAATACTGAATTTTGTATCAACCCATTCTAAAATTGAGAAAGAAGACTTAAAACAACTGATGCATAATACCAGCCAGTTAGCGAAAGATGTTGGTTCAATCTTAATAGGGCCAGAGACAGTGGATAAGGGGATTATAGATGAAGTAGGAGGAATTAAGGAGGCATTGAAGAAATTATATGAAATGGCAGGAAGAGGTGAAGAAAATTGATTTATTCAGCAACTCCTCTGGAAAGAATCTACACGGATAGAACACAGTCTGTATTAAATACGGGTAAACGCGATGGTAATAGTGAGAATAAGTCGACTGCTGTAGAAAGGTCAGATTTTGCCGTGGGACATGGTAAGGTTTATACCAGGCGTGAAGGGGACAGCTACATCATAGAAGGAATTCAGTCTACCGATATGCAGGATTATCTAAAGACGGAGTATGCTCCGGGTAATAATTTTCCTTGCAACAAAGGTTGTTAAAGGGTATAATAATTTTATGAATTTTCCTGAAAGGGCATTTATTGGATAATCTGTGGATTGTCTGAGCATGTCCCTTCAGGCAGGCTGTCAAAGGCTCAGGAAGAGCAGTTTAACACTTAAATCTTCCGGGTCTATTTTTTGAGTTTAGGGAGGGGTAATTTTGGCTGCCGAAAAAAATACTAGAAAAAGTTCTTCCAGTCAAAGATCCGGGAATAGGTCAAAAGGCACCGGAACCAGGAAGAAGGCTGCAAACAGCAGAAATGTACATAAAAGTAAAAGAAAAGATCCTGTTAAGGATATGTATAAAGATGAAATAGCACTGGTATCAAGCCTTGTATTATCACTGCTTCTGATATTAAGCAATTTTGATCTGAGTGGGATAGTGGGTAAATGGATTAATAGTTTTACCTTTGGAATGTTTGGCTTTTTGGCATATTTACTGCCGTTCTTTTTATTTTTCTCCGTTGCTTTCGGAATTGCCAACAGAGGAAACCGGACCGCCAGTGTAAAACTCGTCACAAGCATTTCCATTACTATAGTGCTGGCTGCAATTCTTCAACTGTTAAAGCTAACCACTGGTAATGGTGGAAAAATGACTTTAACCGAAATATATCGGATATCCTATCATGAGAAAAATGGTGGCGGTCTGATTGGCGGATTACTGTTAAACTTATTTTATCCGCTGTTTGGGGCTGTTGGATCTTATGTGGTGCTTTTTGGGATAATGGCGGTTCTGATTGTAATATTTACAGGGAAGTCTATCTTTAAACCTTTAGGTGCAAAAAGCGAAGCAGCACTTATGCAGATGAAGGAAATGAAACGTTTAAGGCAGGAGGCAGCTTCTGAAGCAGATTACGAAGAAGAAGAGGAAGTGGCATCTGAACCGAAAAGAAAAGCAAGGATTATTTCCTTTGCCAAAGATAAGACTCAGAATGAGGGGAAGGAAGAGGCAATCCAAGGAATGAAAGAGGAGGAAGCTTCTGTTTCCAAACAAAAGCAGGGCCGGAAGAAAAAGAATGCCGATCCAAACAAGGAAGTTGTTGAAATGCAGGAAATTACGCCAGTTAGTATCAATGATTTTCCTATTCAACAGGCAGATATGGGCTTTATCCTGAAAGAAGAAAAAAATGATTTTACCATAAATGGTATGACTTCTCCGGAAATGAATAAAGAACAGGAAGAGACTGGGCGTGCACAAGAACCGGATTATCTGGATACCTTTGATATAAGTGCTTATATGGATGATAGTACTACAGATTTAAAAGAAGAAACTGAAACAGTGGATGAACCGGTCATTATGGGACAGGTTGCTAATGAGGATTTCCATACGGAAATTTATGCGGCTGATACAAAGGAAGTATTCGCTGATGCTATAACAGATGTTGAACCGACAAAACCTGCTGCAGAAAAGCAGACAATACAGAAAGAAGAGGATTTATCTGGTCTGTCTGAAGAAATGAGCCGGAATCAACAGGTAACAGAGAAAGAATATGTGTTTCCGCCATTGGATCTGCTTGCTAGACCGAAAGGCAATGCCAAAGGGATGTCAGAAAAAGATTTAAAGGAAACCGCTGCAAAATTGCAAAGTACCCTGGAGAGTTTTGGTGTTGGAGTTAAGGTTACAAATGTAAGCTGTGGTCCATCAGTTACCAGATATGAACTTCTTCCTGAGCAAGGTGTTAAGGTAAGTCGAATAACCGGACTTGCAGATGATATTAAGCTAAATCTTGCGGCAGCAGATATTCGTATTGAAGCCCCAATTCCCGGTAAGGCAGCGGTTGGCATTGAAGTGCCTAATAAAGATAATTCTACCGTTTTGTTCAGGGAATTACTGGATACAAAAGACTTTAAGGAACATCCTTCAGATATCGCTTTTGCAGTTGGTAAAGATATTGGCGGACAGACGATCGTAACGGATATAGGCAAGATGCCTCACTTACTAATAGCAGGTGCCACCGGCTCCGGTAAATCGGTGTGTATAAATACTTTGATTATGAGTATTTTATATAAAGCCAAACCCTCGGATGTAAAGATGATTATGGTTGATCCTAAGGTTGTAGAATTAAGTGTCTACAATGGTATACCACATCTGCTTATACCGGTTGTTACTGATCCGAAGAAAGCTTCAGCTGCACTTAATTGGGCAGTAATGGAGATGACAGAGCGTTATAAGAAATTTGCCGATCTGGGTGTAAGAGATGTTAAGGGATATAATGAAAAGGTCGCTCAGGTAGAAGAGTATCAGGATGAAAGATATCAAAAGCTTCCCCAGATTGTCATAATCGTGGACGAGCTTGCAGACCTTATGATGGTTGCGCCAGGTGAAGTTGAAGATGCAATCTGCCGTTTAGCACAAATGGCACGTGCGGCGGGACTCCATTTGATTATTGCAACTCAGAGACCTTCAGTAAATGTCATTACCGGTCTCATTAAGGCTAATATCCCATCAAGAATAGCATTTTCCGTATCCTCAGCTATCGATTCCAGAACTATTATAGATGGTGCCGGTGCTGAGAAGCTTCTTGGTAAAGGTGATATGTTATTCTTTCCTTCCGGTTATCCAAAGCCGGTCCGGGTACAGGGGGCCTTTATCTCTGATAAAGAGGTAAGTGAAGTTGTCCGTTTTCTCGCAGAGGAAAACAGCGGAGCCACATACAACGAAGATGTAGCTGATAAGATTGCAAATGCACAAGTAACAGAAGCAGCCGGCGGAGCTGGCGGCGGCAGTGAACGTGATGACTATTTCATTGAAGCTGGTAAATTTATAATAGATAAAGATAAAGCATCTATCGGAATGCTTCAGAGAGTATATAAGATAGGCTTTAACAGGGCGGCAAGAATCATGGATCAACTGGCAGAAGCCGGCGTGGTGGGACCTGAAGAAGGTACCAAACCCAGAAAGATTCTAATGTCCCTGGAGGAATTTGAACAATATGTGGACGAATACTATTAAAAGTTCTTTAAAGGGCTGTCTGATAACCAATGAGTATCTTAATAATTCCAAATTTTCCGTCATTCATGAATGGTTTACCGAGAGTGCCAGAAAATATTCAATGGATCTTAAGCTCAAGACAAATGCGGAAATTCCTATACTCCTTGGCGATGATTCTGTACTTGGAGATCTGAAGGAAATGGATTTTATATTATTCTGGGACAAAGATATCAGGCTTGGAAAATATCTTGAAGGGAAGGGGTATTCTCTATTTAACTCAGCAGACGCCATAGCTTTAAGTGATGATAAGAGCCTGACACATATGGCATTGGAACGAGTAGGTATTCCTATGCCTAAAACTCTGATAGCACCAATGACTTATGAAAATATTGGTTATACCAATCTTGAGTTTCTCAAACAGGCAGAAGCTGTTATTGGATATCCCTGCGTGGTAAAAGAATGTTTCGGCTCCTTTGGACAGCAGGTTTATCTGGCTGGTAACCGAGAGGAATTGATTGAAATAACAAAGACAATTGGTGGTAAGCCTATGTTATTTCAGAAATTCATAGAGAACAGCAGAGGAAGAGATTTAAGGCTGCAGGTAGTAGGAGATAAAGTCATCGCGTCTATGTACCGGTATTCTGATCAGGGGGATTTTCGTGCAAATATAACGGCAGGTGGTAAAATGAAACCCTATACCCCTACAAAAGAACAGGAGGAGCTTGCGCTTTTATGCTGTAAGACACTGGGACTTGACTTTGCTGGTGTGGACCTCTTATTTGGTAATAATGGTGAGACACTTGTTTGTGAGGTGAATTCCAATGCACATTTTAAGAATATATATGAATGTACCGGAGTAAATGCTGCCGATGCCATTTTGGAACATATAATAAAAGGTTCGGAAGCTGTATTTGGTAAGTGAAAGATAGGAAAGCATAGGAACAATGGATAGAAAGAGGTTATTATGACTGGATGGCTAATCTATGGGCAAAATGATGCAAAAAAGAATAAGGGATACATAGATTTTTATATGGCAGAAGGAAAGAGCTTAGGAATTAACATTGAACTTCTGTTTCGTGAGAACATAGAAGTAGGCATTAGAGATAATTCCTGGTTTATCCGATATAACGGTAAAGATTGTATCAAACCTGACTTTGCTATTGTAAGAACGATTTATCCCCTATTGAGCAAACAACTTGAATACCTTTCAATTCCAGTTTTTAATTCATCCGAAATTGCTCGTATCTGCAATGATAAAGCAAAAACGTATCAATGTGTTGCAGAGCTTTCCATACCAATTATTAATACTACATTTGTAGAAAACAATGCAATTCGCAAGAGATTAGAGAATATTATAGAACCAACGGTTATAAAAACTGTCAGTGGACACGGAGGCAGCCAGGTTTACCTCTCCCTGCCAAAATGTTCACCGGCTATTCCAGATCCATATAAGAAGATAAGACACTCAGAAACGGCACGAGAAGAGATTATTGCTGGAATCAGATATGAGGATTGTGTAATGCAGCCATTTATTCCTGGAAAACAGCAGGATCTGCGGGTTTATGTTATTGGAAAAGAGATAATAACAGCTATTCTACGCACGTCGAATGAAGGGTTTCGGGCAAATTTTTCTCTTGGCGGCAATGTCAGAGAATATGAACTATCAAGGAATGAGATAATTACCATACGTAAGATAATTGATCATTTCGAATTTGGCATGGTTGGAATTGATTTTCTTATTGGTGATGAAGGGGAGCTGATCTTTAATGAAATCGAAGATGTTGTGGGAGCAAGAATGCTATATCAGTGTACGGATATAAACCTGGTAAAAAGATATCTTATGTTTGTTATGGATTGTTTATAAGCAAAGCAGGTTTTACTATAAAAGAATTACTTGACATTGTAAATATCCTGTGTTAACATTTCAACAATTTATAACACTTATGACAGGGGAAAATTGTACGGGTATTATCCGATACAACCGTGAATGAAGATGAATCCTTTAATGCTTACCTTACTGAATAGGGACGATGATATGCAGCGCTTATAGCTATGGTTAAGAGACCGTGGGTATAAGCGCTTGTTTCGCTTGTACCCACGGTAGCAGGATTCATTTATGATATCTTAATAAATGCCACCCGGGTATTTTTATATGAAAATACCCGGGTGGTATTTTTTTTAGGGGGGGTGATAACATGCAGCATATAGATTATGCTGTAGGAGATAACACAGGAATTAAGGAAGTAGAGCAGTTAACCTGTGAAGTATGTCCTTAAAAGAACAACGACAAAGTATATCCACAGAAATGTACATTGAGAAAAATCATTGAAAAAGCATAAATTATATATTCACTTATAGTTAAATCAAATTGTGATAGGTGACCATTCCTTTCAACAAAAAGAAGTATAAAAAAAGTGTAAAAAGAAAGAGCAAAAAGAGAGTACAAAAAGAAAGTAAAAAAAGAAAGTACAAAAAGAAAGTACAAAAAGAAAGAGCAAAAAGAAAGAGCAAAAAGAAAGTACAAAAAGAAAGAGCAAAAAGAAAGAGCAAAAAGAAAGTACAAAAAGAAAGTGCAAAAAGAAAGCACAAAAAAAAGAAAGCACGAATAAATGTACAAAAAGAAAGCATTAAACGAATGTACAAAAGTGTGCAAAAACTCTTACTAAAAGCATCTAAGCTGTGATGAGAAATATATAACTTCTTTTAGCATGAGTTGTGTAATATATAACTAAATTTAACTAATATTCTCGAAAGGGGTACTTATGAATAATATAAACGGTAATATTAACGAATTGATAGAGGAAAAGGAGTTACAGAAAAGAATAGGAGAGACTGTAAGTTTTACCGGCTCTGTCTATAAGATACGGAAAATGAGCGGTTTTTCTTTTGTTATAATCCGTACAGCTAGAAATCTGATTCAGGGTATAATGGAGACAAAGGAAGGGCTTTACATGGATCTATGTGAGAATGCCTGCATAAAGGTTATAGGTCTGGTGCGAAAGGAGGAAAGATCTCATGCAGGTTTTGAGATTGATATTAAGAAAATTGAAATATTGTCACTACCTGCGGCTGAACCTCCGGTTGTTATCAATAACAAAGAGCTGAAGGCATCACTGGAAACCAGACTGGATTATCGACCTTTTACTTTGAGGAATCAGAAAGAAAGAGCTGTGTTTAAGCTACAGGAGGGATTTCTGGCAGGTGCAAGAGAATTCTTAATGGCACATAAGTTTACGGAGATTCACAGTCCAAAGATTGTCTATTCCGGGGTTGAAGGTGGAGCCAATATGTTTAAACTGGACTACTTCGGCAGAGATGCATATCTGGCACAGAGTCCCCAAGCGTATAAACAGATGATGGTAGGTGTTTATGACAGAGTGTTTGAGATCGGTGCAGTTTACAGAGCGGAGAAACATGATACGGCAAGGCATTTGAACGAGTATATGGGACTTGACCTGGAAATGGGATATATCAATAACTTTGAGGAAATCATGGAAACAGAAACTGCAATGCTGCAAAGCGTTATGCGTTATCTTACAGACAACTACAAGGAGGAACTGGAACTTCTTAAGGTGGAACTCCCTGTTATAGAGAGCATACCCTCAATAACCTTCCATGAAGCGAAGGATTGGATTAAGAAAGTGTATGGAAGAGAAATTAAGGATTATTATGATTTTGAACCGGAAGAAGAAAAACTTTTATGTCAGCTTGTAAAAGAAAATAATGGAAGTGAATTTGTATTTGTTACTCATTATCCTACTGCAAAAAGACCTTTTTATGCTATGGAAGAGGAAGATGCACCAGAAGTAACCAGGAGTTTTGACTTACTATTTCGGGGGATAGAGATAACAACTGGTGGGCAGCGTATACATGATTACAATACCCAGGTAGGGAAGCTTAAGAAAAGAGAGATGGACACAGAGGCTTTTGAAGGGTATCTGATGCTTCACAAATATGGGATTCCTCCTCACGGTGGTTTGGGTATGGGAGTGGAACGATTTACGATGAGCCTCTTGAATAGGACAAATGTCAGAGAAACTGCCCTGTTCCCAAGAGATATGAATCGCCTGAATCCTTGAATTTAGTATCTCGGGCTGTTGCAATAGGAATATAAGGCATGGATTCTTCTGAAAACGTAATTTATTATGCAGCAGCCCCTCTCGTAAGCATTGTAATAAGGAGTGTCAAAGCTATGGATAATACCTGGTTCGCTAATGAAAACGGAATAATGTGATAGAAAATCTACAATAACTTTACGGTGATATGTATGATTAAGTTAATTGGTTAAAGTGTTAATGTGTAAAATAATATTGACACAATGGGATAATTATGATAATATAACCATAAAATTACAAAGGATAAATATGTAAAATAGTGGCAGGTACTGTCGTACTAAGCAGATATTTAATTTCATATGACATATAAGTTTTATGTGATAAAGGAGGATTATTTTCAATATATTCTTAGTTATATTCTATTGGTAAATAAAGGGGAGAATAAATTCATTTCAGATTACAATAAGTGAAGCAATTTAAGCCATAAAATAAAATGAACAAATGGGGAGAAGTTATGTATTTAAATGTACCAACCAACTGGGATGATAGAATTATTGATAAAATTCAAGAGATTAATGAAGAAGAGAAGTATAAGTATAAAATTCAACAAGTATATGGGGCAACCTTAACAAATATTGGTTCTGGACGTCTAGAAACTCCGGTATTGTCGGATGAAGTTTTAATTGAACATATAAGTAAGATACAAAAACTTGGTATTAAATTTAATTTTCTTATTAACTCACCTTCTCTGGGCGGAATTGAGCATGATAGAAGTAAAAGATCGTTAGTATTAGATACAATTTCATGGATTAACAGTCTTGGAGTAGATATTGTTACAGTTTCAATCCCTTTTATTGGAGAATTGGTTAATTACCATTATCCAAATCTTAAAGTCAAACTTTCTACTATGTTAGATGTCAGATCAGTACAGAATATCAGATTGTTAGAAAAGCTTGGACCGAGTATATATAGTATTACTCTAAGCAGGTTTATTAATCGCGATTTCAAACTTCTTAAGGAAATAGCAAATACTGCTACATATGAGGTAGAGTTATTAGCTAATTCTTTATGTCTACATAATTGCCCATATCAGATGTATCACTCGGATTTAGTATGCTGGCATGCCAGGACGGAGAAGGGGTGGAGAGAACCTTTTACAGACTACCGTGCCATTGCATGTGATGAAGTGAGATTAGGAGATAAATCAGAAATTCTAAAAGCACCATGGATACGCCCTGAAGATTTACCTGCATATCAAAGTGTAGGAATTCATTCAATTAAGATTGCAGGAAGGACGTTCCCCACAAACTGGATAATTAAGATAATGGAAGCATATGCCCTAGGGTCATTTGAAGGAAATTTATGGGATTTAATAATTCCTTTTCTGCCAATTCATGTTGATAATAAGTCTCTTGATGGCTTCTTGGATTATTTTCTTCAGAAAGATTTCAGTTGTGATATTTTCTGTGGTAAATGCAGGTATTGCTACGATATGGCAGATAAACATGTAAAGTTTAAAGATAGTCGTGAAGAATATCTGCAGGACCTAAAGAAAAGGTTGGCTGCACGAATAGATGATACTATAGAACTTGAGCCATATTTTACAGAATCAAGGGTATAGGTTTGAAGGAGTGTAAGATGGGAAAAATCAGAATCAAAAATGCAAAGGAACATAATCTGAAGAATGTTTCGATAGATATTCCTAAAAATAAGCTAGTAGTTTTTACCGGAGTTTCAGGATCAGGTAAATCGACAATTGTGTATGATATTGTTTTTTCAGAAGCTCAGCGCCAATACATGGATTCTCTCAGTACATATGCACGCATGAGTATGCCAAAGTTTTCAAAACCAGATGTTGAGGATATTGAAGGGTTATCACCTGCCATTGTCATAAATCAAGATCCTTTGGCTAAAAACCCCCGTTCTACGGTTGGAACAGTTACGGAAGTGTACACTTATTTACGGTTGCTGTATTCACGCATGGGACAACCTGTATTGAGCGCCGGAGATTTCTCTTTTAATACGCCTTCGGGTGCATGTCAGAATTGCAAGGGTACTGGTGAAGAGCTTGTTATTAATGCAAACCGGTTACTAGACAGAACAAAATCTCTGAATGAAGGTGCTATCAGACACAGGACTTGGAAAGTTGGAGGAAGACTTTGGAATATTATTAATGCAGCTCAGCTCTTTGATATGAATAAGCCTTTAAAAGACTTTACAGAAGAAGAGTTGGACACGCTGCTGTACTCTGAAGCAAAGCAATATTATAACAACACCTTGGGATTTGTCCAGAACTTTTCCTATGAGGGCATTATAACCAGAATAATGAAAAGACATAATGACAGCCGCGGGTTGGAGGCAGTCTCTTATGACGGAGCCTTTTTCTTACCAGGGGTTTGCCATGAATGTAAGGGGGCCAGAGTAAATGAAAGGGCCAGAGAAGTAAGGTATAATGGGAAGTCCATCGTTGACTTAGTTACTATGGAGATTCAGGAACTGCTCCCATATATGAAAACCATAAGTGATCCTGTAGCCCAGGAGATAACAGGATATATTATACGGATATTGGAACTGTTAGTTGATATAGGTGTTGGTTATCTGTCACTTAGCCGGTCTGTAGCTACGCTTTCCAATGGGGAATCCCAGCGTGTAAAGCTGGGTCGCCAGCTTGGAAACTCTTTGACGGACCTTATATATATATTGGACGAACCTACAGCTGGCTTACATGCTAAAGATAAGGAACATATATC
Source organism: Anaerocolumna sp. AGMB13020 (assembly GCF_033100115.1). Taxonomy (NCBI): domain Bacteria; kingdom Bacillati; phylum Bacillota; class Clostridia; order Lachnospirales; family Lachnospiraceae; genus Anaerocolumna; species Anaerocolumna sp. AGMB13020. The sequence continues at coordinate 5,716,124 of NZ_CP136910.1, forward strand.
AAAGGCCCTTAAAGAATTAGCTAAAAAGCCCAATTCCGTTCTGGTTGTTGAGCATGATAAAAGTGTAATTTCGTGTGCAGACCATATCATTGACATCGGACCCAAAGCAGGGGTACAAGGCGGTTCAATTGTTTTTGAAGGCAGTTATGAAGAGCTTTTATGCAGCGATTCCCTGACAGGACAATATGCTTCGGGAAGAAAGCGTATAGCAGAGAATACGAAACAGCGAAAATCCGATAGATATTTAGAAGTACTTGCAAATCATAATAACCTAAAAAATGTAACAGTTAAAATACCAAAAGATATATTGACTTGCATAACAGGAGTTTCAGGGTCTGGAAAAAGTTCTTTGATTGAGGTGATTCTTGATCAATTTGAAGATATTATCGTGATTGATCAATCCCCTATCGGGTCTTCGCCAAGATCGAATCCGGCTACCTATACAAAAGCTTTTGATGATATACGCAAGGTTTTTGCGGATGCAACAGGTGAAAGTACTTCAAAATTTGCTTTTAACAGCACAGGAGCTTGTGAAAAATGTAAGGGGCTTGGATATGAAGTAATTAACATGCATTTTCTGGGAGATGTGCGCAAGGTATGTGATGAATGCGGCGGAAAACGTTATTCGGAAGAAATTCTGGCATATAAGTATAAGGGGAAAAATATATCCGATGTATTGAATATGACAATACAGGAAGCGGAAGAATTTTTTGTGCATCCGCCTATAAAGATGAAGCTTAATCTACTCTCTTCGGTAGGCCTGGGTTATTTATTGTTAGGGCAATCACTTGATACGCTTTCCGGAGGTGAGGCACAGAGAGTTAAGCTTGCAAGCGGACTTAGCAGGAAAAGTCAGATATATGTACTAGATGAACCAACCAGAGGGTTGCATATGTCAGATATTGACCAGTTATTATCGTTATTGAACAAGCTTGTAGATAACGGAAATACCATAATAGTAGTAGAGCATAATCTTGATATCATAAAAAATGCAGATTGGATTATTGATCTCGGGCCGGAAGGCGGTAAAAGCGGCGGAGAAATTGTCGCGGAAGGACCCCTTGATAAGATAATAAACAGCCATCGTTCTTATACGGGGAAGTATTTGAAAGAGTATTTATACTAGTTCATTCATGAGGAATTTTGGAGGTAAATAATGGATAAGAAAGAGGAATATATTGCAGTTGTTGCAAATTTGCTGTCAGGAAGCGAATTAAAACTTGTGAAAGCCTTTGGATATAAGAGTTTATTAATCAATTCCAATACTTGGATTAGTATGGAGAAAGCACTGGAAGCAGATGTACCGGTTGAAGTTAATCTGAATAATGAAGAAGAATTAATGGAAAAAGTACAGGAATTAAGAAAAAAATATGATATCAAAGCGGTCTTTTCATTAAATGAATACAGAGTACCGATTGCAGCTAAAATAAGAGAATTTTTAGGGTTACCATATGGTATCCCATATAAAGCAGCGATAAATTGTCGAAACAAAAAAATGACACGAAAAATATTGGAGGAGCTTGGGGAGGAAGCAGTAAAATATGCGATAATACAAAACGTGGAAGAAGCCCTTAACTTTGTAAAGGACAACGGATTACCAGTGGTGATAAAACCTTCCAATGATGCAGGCAGCCAATTAGTGTTCTGCTGTAAGACGAGTGCAGAGGTGGAAGAGGCGGTTGCCAGTGTCATGTCAACTGAAAATAATCTTGTAGATCAGAAGTTGGATGCCGAATTTCTTATTGAAGAATTTCTTGATGGACCTGAATTTAGTGTAGAGTCAATTGCTTACAATGGAAAAGTATCTGTTGTCGCGATTACTGCCAAGAAGCTTTTATCGCCATTTAAACCAATAGAGGTGGGGCATACAGTTCCTGCATTATTAAGCCCACAGGAAGAACAGGCAATTAAAAATCTTGTGGAAAAAGCCAACGAACTACTTGGAATTGATTATACAGTTACCCATACGGAAGTTAAACTTACCCAAAAAGGACCAAGGATTGTAGAAGTAAATGCAAGACCCGGAGGAGATAATATACCGCTTTTGGTCGAAGCGGTAAAAGGGATTGATCTATATGAGACAATGGTGGCATTTTCTTTGGGGAGAGAAGCGCACTATAAGGCTTCCTGTACCTCAAAGGCTGATATCAGATATTTTATAGCAGAACATGACGGTTATGCGCACTTTAAGGATATGACGCCTTTATATAAGAATGAAAAAGTCAAGACTGTTAACTTATCGGTTTCCGACGGAAAGGAAGTAACAAGGTCAACCAGTAATTATGACAGAATGGGTTACTTTCTATGCTACGATGAAGAGGATACATATATTGAAGAGATGGCGGGATTAATTGAAGTTACAGATAAGAGTGGAGACAGTCTTTCAGAAAAAGCAGAGGAAGAACAAAATGATAACTTAGATGAGTTATTTAAAAAGTTTTGTGACAATGAAGTTCTTGAAAAGAATATCAGTGACCGTGAATATGCCATTGCACTTTTGGTTCGGGCATTCTCAGCGTGTGACCACTACAAAAAAATCAGGGCGGTAATCTATGCTAAAAGTGTTGGAATAACTACAGAAGAGATCATTTACATTTATTCCATAATTAAATAAAAAGTACTGGCATCAGCAGATAAAAGGAAAGGAGAGCTCTTTTTATCAGGATACAGTTGGTGGACAGGAGAGGAAATGAAGGGGAGAAACATAAATAAAATAGGGGGAGGAGGGATTTCACCTTTAAAAGGTGAAATCCAAGACATCTATCATGAAAAAAATTAGTAAGATTATCCCGGTTCTATCTGGTTTTCCGGCTAATGTAAATATATTACTTGGAGCTATATTGGTTTCAAATATTGGTAATGGTATTCAAACCATTGCCATGAGTAAATGGCTTTATGATAAAACAGGCAGTGCCTTTGCTTATGGTGGAGTTATTCTTTTAGACTATCTGGTATCATTCTTGATACAATTTCTGTCAGGCGCTGTTATTGACAGAACTAATCCCAAAAAAACTTACATAATCTGTGATTTGATACGCGGTACGGTCTTAATTTTAATGGGGATTAGCTTGCATTATCCTTCTTTTGCTATTGTTGCTGTGAGTCTTTCTGTTGCAGTAATAAGTATGGTGAATTCTATTTACCGTTCCTGTTATTTTAAATTATTGCCTATGTTAATCGATGATCCTTCCCAACTATTAAAAATAAATGGAATATACTCTACGGTTATTCAGACAGGATTATTGATTGGAGTAGGTATCGTTGCCCCTGTTTTAACTTTTTGGAATGCCAGTACGGCTATCATTATTAATGGTATAACTTTCATTATTTCATCGATTATCGTTATGTTCATTCGCTTTGAATATGCGGCTTTGCAGAATGAACCAACAAAAAAGATAACTCGATTTTTTCGCGATTGGGGTACTATCTTTACCTATCTAAGAAAGGATAAATCACTAATCTGGCATATTCTGATTAGCTCAGGAGATATAATGGTCGTAAACTTTTTTAATATCCTGTTAGTACCTATGGTAACGATATGGTATTTTAACAACGCTTATGACATTTCCTTATTTGATGGAAGTTTTACTGTCGGTGCTATCTTAATAGGTATTTTTATTAGTAAGTTCAGTAATAAGCTGGGGTTACGGCTTTCCAGCTGGTTGGGGCTTACAATTCAAGGATTATTGTTTTTACTGCTATGTATAAACCGGATAACTATAGTCAGTGTGGCAATTATACTCTTTATGGGCGTGGCAAACGGTTACTCAGGTCTTATTTTCCAGACTTCTCTACAAAACAGGATTGGCCATGAATTGAAAGGGAGAATCGCAAGCTTTAAAAATCTTGTTATTTCCATATTATCATTGATATTGATTCCGATTGTTTCGAAGTTCCTTGATATATCAATAACATCTGGCCTTATATGCAGTGCAGTGATTATACTGATCTTTGGACTTTCGTCCTTTATAATCAATAAGTTAAGAATCTATGGAGATAATTATATAACAAACAGAGATAATACGTAAAAAATGGGCTATTTGAAAAAGAAAATAGATTTTTTAATTTGTGGAGTCTGGGTGAGATTTGCTTTAAATAAACATGTTAAAAAATAGAAATAATAAACATAAAATGTTATATCTTGTTTTGTTAGAGGGGGGTTATTATGAACGAGCATGAGTTTAAAATAAAGTATAGCATAGGTGGTAATCATAACGGATTATTGAATCAGATAACAAAAGAGCTACGGCAAAAGCGCCCGAGAGTTCCGGTTGATTTGACCTATACCTTATTTGAAGTAAATGATTTTGCACAATTATGGCTTCAGACAAAAGGATGCTCTTTTTCGAAAACGGGAAGCTGTACATGCTGCGATTATTGGGAAGGAGAAAATCTTCCCAACATCGCAGAGGTATTTAAGGAGGCACTTGATAAATTAAGTCCTAATGTATCAAGTGTATTAATCGAAACCTCCGGAAGTGTATTTGATGATAATGAAATTCCATTGAAGGAACTCAAGAAGATATTTGAGCTTTTAGACAAAAAAAAGTACAAAAAGATAGTAATAGAAACTCATATGAATACTATAACGCGCCAAAAACTTGATATATTGAAAGAGATAATTACCGGTTCAGAAGTTTGTATTGAAGTAGGTATTGAATCTTTGAGCAGAGAGGTACTCCTCTACTCCCTGAACAAGATGACGGTTGCAAAAGACATCACGCAATTATGTGAAATGGTACATGAAAAAGGGTTTAAACTAATTGGAAATATCATGGTAGGTGTTCCTTTTCTTCCTTTATCCTCACAGATTGAGGATGCAGTATATGGCATACATAAGTTGTTTGAACAAGGCATTGACTATATAATACTGTTTCCTGTCAATATAAAACAATATACTCTGGTGCATTGGCTTTACCAAAATGAATTATATGAAAGAGTCTATGGACAGGCAGTTATTAAAGTATTGAATCAAATAGACAGGAGTCTGCTTGATAGAATTGATGTAGTGTGGTATGGCAATAGAAAGCAGGAAAATCCTGCTTACGGCTCAGATATTTTAGGACCATACTATTGCGAAGAGTGTTCAGAGGATATCATGGACTTTCTGCAAAAGTTTAATAGCCAGAATGATCTGGAAGGAAGGCTTAATTTACTTGACGGGATAAATGACTATAGCTGTGAATGTAAGAAAAGTATGGAGAATACTTTGGAGAATGAAGCAATGCAAAAACCGGATATATATGATTTACTGGACAGATATTATGAAAAAATGGAGTCCTATATTTCCAAATAAAAAAGATAGCTGAAAGGAAAAATAATATGAATAAGAAGATGTTAAATCTGCATTTATACACAAATACCAACTGCAATCTTCACTGCAGACACTGTTATAATAATAGTTTTTATGAGGAGAATTCAGCGGAAATCGAGGTGGAGCAGCTTGTAAATATCATAAGGGAATCTCACAGCGCTTACAAGGTCGATATACATCTGGAAGGCGGGGAAATTTTCTTGCGGCCGGAAGTGTTTGAGGCATTGGCATCTCTTGAGGTGGAGATTTTAAATAATATTACAATAACAAGCAATGGCAGCATTTATCTGGAAACTCCGGAGGTAGAATATGTATTAAAGAATATAGAGGCATTTCGTATTTCAGTTGAAGGACATACCAATGAATTGAATAGGATGATTAGAGATATTGATGTTGATATTATACTGGGAAATGCAGAAAGATACCGGGACATGGGGGCTAATGTAATATTAAGAATTACATTGCATAGAGACAATATTCACACGTTATTCAGGGAAACCATACCTGCAATTGCAGACAGAGGATTTCATAATTTTCAGGTATATGAATTACAGCCCGTTGGAAGGGGCGAAAAGCTTGAAAATTTCATATTAAGTGAAAATGAATTCGACAGCTTTTTGAATTTGCTGGTAGTGGAAAAACCGAAGGACGTCAAAATAAAAATGATGTTCAGTCCAAGCAGGGTAGAAGGCGTGATGAAGAGAAAGGCGGATTTTTCACAGGCAGGATATAGTACGACACTGATGGAGCCTGCAATGAGCTTAAGTATTGCCACAAATGGAAATGTCAATATCTGTCCTTGGGGAACCGATGATAAAGTTCTGTTTAATATAAACCAGGAAAAAGATTTATGCAGCGCTTTAGACAAATTTGATCTGATGCATGAGTGTAGTTACTGTTCTAAAATTAAGATAGAAACGGAGTAAAGCCATGTTAAAGGAAATAAGTGAATATAGAATTGGAAATACGCCTTTATTTGAAATAGGCATGAATGATGGAAATAAAATACATATAAAGCTGGAGAAATATAACTTTTTGCGTAGTATTAAGGCGCGCACAGCTTATTACATAGTCAAAAATCTACCTGAGCTGGACAAGCGGTGTATTGTAGAATCAACATCGGGAAACCTGGGGTTAGCCCTGAATTATTTTCTGAAAGAAGAGAATATAGAGTTTTTATGCCTGGTAGACGAATCAATCAGTAAAGAGAAGCTGCTAAAGCTGGAGGAGCATGGTGTCCATTACAAAATAGTCAGTCAATATGAGGACATGGATTTAAGAAGTTCCAGAATCAAAATGGCAAAGGATCTTGAGGAAACAGGCCAATATTATTGGACGAATCAATATGCAAATATGAATAATATGCTGGCTAATTATTCATCAACTGCTCCGGAAATTTGGAATCAACGGGATGGAAATGTTGATGCCTGCATATGTCCGGTAGGTTCAGGCGGTACAGTTTCCGGCATTGCAAAGTATATGAAAGAGAAGAATTCCAATATACATATCCTCGGCGTGGAACCCGTTGGTTCTACGATTTTTGGAGGAGAAGACGGAGAATATATTAATGCCGGAACTGGTTTAAAAGGGCCCTCACAGTTAATTGAAAAGCATATGTCTTATATTGATGGATATTATCAGATACCTGACAAGGAATCTATCTTCTATTGTAAAGAATTAAAAGATAAATATGATTTGAAATTAGGTATTTCATCAGGAATGGCATATGCGGCGGCGGTTAAATATGCAAAAAAAGTAAAAAATCAAAATATAATTGTAATCTCACCGGATGGAATGGAAAGCTATCAGCATATTTTTGCGGACTAAAATAAAGATCATATGGAAAAGATGAAGTCAAAGCGGGAAAGTTCAAATGATTAAATATGGGGGGAAAGATGAATAGTATTAATCAATTTTTAAAGGATTGTGATGTAAAGAGCAAACAGGACCGTACTGTTTACTGGGATGATAATACATTATACAGCATTAGGGAGAATCCTGACGATTCCTTTGCAGGACTATGGTTTCGAACTATGGGGTGCACCCATGACAGAAGCGGAGGATGTACGATGTGTGATTACAGTGCCGGTCCTAAGACAGATGAAAGCACGATGGTAGAGGCTGTCAGACAGGGATTGAGAAAAATCACAGGCCGGTATGATACCTTTTTAATATCTCCGTCAGGAAGCATGCTGGATTCAAGTGAGGTTCCGAAGAAGGCAAGAGAGGAAATATTTCACTTGCTTAAAGAAACAAAGCATAGGACCTTTACCTTAGAAACCCGTGCAGATACCATAAACCAGCCTATAATGGATGAGATTTTAAGTATTCTTGATAAAAGGCTAAAGAAAATTTATATAGGAATTGAATCTTCATCTGATTTTATTAACAAATACTGTATCAATAAGGGGATTGGTATGGAGCAGATAGAGCGCTCTGTCAAACTGCTAAATGACTACAATATAACTCCCGTTGGAAATGTCTTAGCCGGTGTACCAATCCTGACGCAAAAGGAAAGCTACATAGTATGTAAAAAATCTATTAATTGGTGCTTTGAAAACCATGTTGTACCGGCTGTGTTTGTGACCCATATAAAAGAAAACACGCTTTATAACCGTATATATCAGATGGGATTGTGTGAGCCCCCCAGTCTATGGTTGCTTATTGATTCCATATTAGAAGCTCCGGATGAGCTGCATATGGAAATCTGCTGGTACCGTACTTACGAGGCCTTTAATTTAATAAAAGCAGCCGATACATGTCCTGGCTGTTATGATAATGTCTTAAATGCATTAGATAAGTATTGCAAATACAGGGACAAAGACATACTGCGGAAACTGGACTGCGATTGTAAGAAAAAATGGCGGGAAGGATTGGAAAGAAAAGAAGCAGCACTTCCGGAGAGGATAACACGGGTTTATAAGGCTTTAGCCGATAATTTACTGGGTAAGGAGTATTGGGATAAGAATGGCAAGGACTTGGAATCCATGATTTACAGAGATTATAAGGAGGAGGCTTTCAAGTGGTAACTTATTCTAGTATTTCACGCTATTATGATTTATGGTCATCAGGAGATAAGTACTGGAATATTACGCGGGATTTCTACGTTGGGGAAAGCAGAAAGCATAAAGGACCGATTGTTGAATTGGGAATAGGGACGGCAAGAATTGCCGCTGAGATATTAAAAGACCATCATACACAGATAATCGGAGTTGATATTTGTGAAGAAATGCTGGAAGAAGGAGAGAAAAGATTAGCAGAATTGGGCCTTCTTCAAAATGTTTTGCTGTTACGGCAGGATTTCACAAGACTGAAATTGCCCCAGAAAAGTAACTATATATTCATGCCTTTTAGAACCTTTGGGCATTTGCCGGATGATGAGAGCAGGAGAGCTGCACTCCAAGCCATTTATAACAATCTTAATGAGAAAGGTTCCTTTGTATTCGATCATTACATTTTGGACCAGCAATGGGCGGAGAAAGTAGCAGGGAAAAAAATAACCATGTATGAAGGAGAAGGTGTGGTTATTACAGACACCTACGATTTTGATCTGGAAAATCAAAAGATGCATTGCCAGGTATGCTGTAATGATGAAGTCATGGAAAGTTTTGATTTTTATTGGTTTGAACCGGAGCATATAAAAAAATTAATAGAGGAGGTTGGCTTTCATATAAAAGCTGTATATGGGAATTTTGATAAGACGCAATTAAGAATAGACTCACCGAATCAAATCTGGATATTGGAGAAATGAAAGGAGAAAGTTTTGTATTTTTATACGGGCAAAAGTCTGGATGGATTTGAAAATGCCATAAATAATCTGTTATTAAATAGCGGGTATGAAAAAGTAAAACATTTGGATTGCATTTGCATGCGGAATTGTTCAATGTCAAATGAAGATGATATGTCGAAATGGTTCAGTCCTTCTGTAAATACATGGGAAAGTATGAGATATTTGGGTGAGGCATTAGGACTTAAGGAGCAGATTGAGATAAAAGAAATTCATGAAAAAAAAAGCATGGATTTGCTTCCATATGAGAATGCCCCCTTTGTTTTAGGGCCAGTGACGAAAAAAAAGTTATTTAATAAAATTGATGCAAACTTTTATGATGGAAACCGTAACTATATATATTGCCACCCCCAGAAGGGACAGCTGATAATCCATGAGTCCGATGGTGTTCCATATATATTAGTTGATGAAGGGGATATTGTGAACTTCATAAAAGGAAGAAGTGTTACTTATCAGATATTTATAAAGCCGAAAGGGAACTTGAAAATACCGGACCGAAAGGAAACATTACAAAGATGGCTTACTTGTAAAGGAATTTATTCAAAGGCTGTTAATGGAATTGTAAATTATGATTATTCATCGGTAAAAGGGCTGAATGCTTCCAATGAGCTGGAGCTGCAATTTGGAGTACAAAATTACATGATACAGAATTATAAAATAATAAACCTGCTTCTGGAAGGAATGGCAGATGGAAAGAAATATTCTGATTTATTCCAAGAACAAGCTGAAAAGGCAGCCGAGGCAGTTATGCAGAGGGATCTCCATAAACTGGCGGAGGTCATTAAAGGAATGGAAGAGCTGTTAGTACAGGCAATTTCAAAGGAGGTGACATTATAGGTGAATCATAAACTACTCTTTTTAAAGGAAAATATGGAAGCATTACTTGGTCAGACGGACACCCCTTTTTATGTCTACTCTTTAAAGGTGCTGAAAGAAAATATACAGAATATCAAGAGAATTTTATCGCCGGAAGTAGAGTTATGCTATTCTATAAAAGCAAACCCTATGCTCGTTCCCTATGTTCAGGAACTGGTAGATTATTTTGAAGTTTGTTCTATGGGAGAGTATAAAATTTGTAAGGAAGTAGTTACGGCTGATAAAAAAATCATATATGGCGGGATCTGTAAGAAGAAAGAGGAGATAAGGGGAGCGGTTCTAAATGGCCAGGTTATCTTAACCGTTGAATCTATGACACAGCTCAGGCACATAAACCAGATATCAAAAGAGGAACAGAGGATATCAAAGGTACTTCTTAGGATTAGTCCGGGTAACCAGTTTGGCCTTTCTCAGGAAGATATGCAGGAAGTGCTAAGAGAGAGGGACAGCATTCAAAACCTGCAAATATTAGGAGCACAGCTGTATGCATCTACTCAGTGTTTTAAGGTTGAAGAAGAAAAGAAACAAATAGAAAGCCTATTCCGGTACATCTATGAATTGGAAGAAATATTTGATTTTACATTCAAAATAGTTGATTACGGTGGTGGTGTTGGTGTCCCTTATTATGAAGGAGATACAGGAAAAGGAAACCCGGAAGAATTATTGAGTGAAATATCAGGGCTGCTTCTATCTCATGGAAAAGGGCGTAAAATCATATTTGAGGCAGGGCGGATCATACCTGCTTCCTGCGGTATCTATGTCAGCCGTGTGTTAGACCAAAAAACGAGAAGCGGAAGGACTTACTCCATTTTAGACGGCGGAACAAACCATATAAAATATTTCGGACAGGCTTTTGGAGGACGGAATGCCATAAACGAAGTGCTGAGTGAGAAGGAAGAAAAGGCAGTTTATACGGTATGCGGCCCCCTATGTACAGCGAATGACATATTACTAAAAGATGTGGAGGTTTCAAGGCATACTATTGATGATTTTTTTGTTTTCTTAAATGCAGGAGCATATTGCCAGACGGAAGCCAGCGCGCTATTTTTAAGCAGAGACTTACCGGCTGTGTTTATTGTGAAGGAAACCAATGAAATAAAGCTTGTCAGAAAGAATATCGACACTTTTCATATAAACGGAGGCTTATGAAAAGAGTTACGGCTGCCGGTAGTGGGAGTTTTAAAAAAGAGAAAGGTATGCGGAAATATGGATGAAAAAGAAATATTTAGCAGGATTGTCAGGATTATAAATCATGTTTTGGAAGAGGAAAGCGCAGTTACAAAAGAAAACATTTTGATTGAAGATTTACTGTTTGATTCTGTGTCGCTGTTGTATTTGCAGGTATCAATAGAAGATGAATTCGATATCAGATTTGACCCGTTAACAGATGATTTTGGCAGCATATTCTACAATGTAGATAACCTGTGCAAAGATATCAGTAAGAAAATAAACGGAGATGAGAATAGTGGAGAATGTGTTTCTTAAGAACATTACAAGGGAGATTTATAACAGAAGGATTGGTTTAGATAAGACGCAGAAGGTTTTTTGCAGATATGAGAGAGTGGACGGCGGTGTATTTGCTGAAGTATGGTTTATGACCAGAGGATGTAAACACGACAGGGACGGTGGCTGTACAATGTGCAATTACGGAAAGGGCTATCAGGTTTCCGATGACGAAATTCTTGGGTTGATTGAAAGTAAGCTGGCGGAAATAAATATGCCATTAAAGCAGCTTGTTATTTCGCCATCAGGCAGTATGTTCGATGAAGAGGAAGTATCCCATTATCTGCGAAGGGAAATTTTTAAGCTGGCATCAAAATTTGAATGTGAAAAATTTATAACAGAAACAAGGGCGGATACCATTAACTTTGAGAAACTAACGGAGATGAAACAACTGATTCCCCATAAAAATATTGCAATTGAGCTTGGACTGGAGTCGGCAAACCCTTGGGTCTTAAAATATTGCGTAAACAAAAACCTAAATTTGGAGGATTTTGAGTCCGCGGTAAGACTCATTAAGCAGGCTGGACTACAAGTGACGGCAAATGTTTCGTTGGGAGCGCCGTTTATGTCGGAAAGGGAGCAGATAGAAGACGCTGTAGATTCTGTCAAGTGGGCGCTGGAGATGGAGGTAGATACCGTAGTGGTATTTCCTATTCATGTAAAACCTGGTACGTTAGTTAGCTATTTATATGAAAGTGGCGGGTATAATTGTGTTTCGTTGTGGTCATTGGTTCAGGTACTAAAGGAAGTTGAGGAAAAATTTAAATATAGAGTTCAGATTTCCTGGTATAAAAACTACTATGACAATCCTAAAAAAATACTGCTGTCACCAAATACCTGTGATGATTGTAAAGAAGAGGTCATACATATTTTAGACGATTATAAAAACTCATGCAATACGGAAATAATTGATAAGTTGCATCATTATAACTGTCATTGCAAAGGGGACTGGGGGGAAAAGCTGAAGGATAGTAATGAAAAGCATGGAAATCTTATTATGATGGGTTATCAAATGCTGGGAGAAACCTTTGGGATAGACAGGGACATGGTAAAACAGGCCTATGAAGAAGCTCTCACAGAGCTTATAAAGTAGAGCGGCTATAGTTAATTCTGTTAAAATAAGCTCTTTAGTGGTGTCGGAAAAGAGGGTAAATATCAGGATTATAAATAGGAGGTGATGACTATAATTTTTATAAGTAATATAAAGAGGTATATTCCGCCGGTACAGTCCGCACAGAACCAGAAAAGTGAATTGTTATCTTTTTATAAAGAAATGTATCGGAGGACGGGGGAGCTTATACCACAAACAGGGCCTAATACAGGTGTTGCTCCGGCTGCAGGCGGACTTTCCGGCAGTGAGCTGGCACTTAAAGTGCTAAGGCAGGTTATTGATAGCCGTACAGGTGAGCTTGCAGGTGAGCCTATTTATTATCTGGACGTAAGGTCATCGGAAGATTTCTCTGCACCGGCACCGGATTATTATATACTCTCGAATTTTAGATTCAAGCATACAAAACCGCTAAATATACGCGGTAATGCCGGCATAAGCCTGATTCATGCATTTATGATAATGGAATATAAGTTAGGCAACAGAAAGGGGGAATATGCGGTTGGTTCAGTTTCACAAAGATTTGAACCGAGTGATTACCGGGGGACAGGCCCCATTTTGGCTGATGGTGCTATAGGGTTTCTCTTAAAGGCGGAAGCCGGTAGTAACGAAGAAGGATTTTATATTGAAGATTATCATATTACAAGAGAGAAAGAAAAGTTTAAGCAGTTAATCGGTAAAGAGGATTATATAGTTTGCCATAATAATGTTGAAACACGTAGTATGGCATGGGAAAGCGATTTTAGAACGGAGTTCCTGTCATATGATTTCGGATGTATGGATACCTTTTGTACCTTGGAGAATCTATGTGCAAGACGTATGCTTAAAAATGGACAAACAGTTACATTAGTATCGGTAAAGAATAGTAACTATACAGGAATAAAACTAAAATATAAGGAGAAATGAGTATATGGAAACAGAAATTAAAAAAATTGTATCTTTTATTTGTGACTATATGAAAGAAAATGAGAAAGTTGTTGTGGCAGTTTCCGGCGGATTGGATTCTGATGTAGTGGCAAGATTATGTGTAAAAGCATTGGGAAAAGAAAAGGTAAAGCTTTTTATGGTCTTGCAGGATGATATGGATGAGCGCCATATAAACAATGGCAGAAATCTGGCGAAAGATCTGGAATTAGAATTGTCTGAAATTGACATGAGAGGATTGAATGTAGAAATTATAAAAAGGTTAATGGAAGGTGATCCGGAAACAGGATTTAGTACAAATAACCTTCTGGATCCTTCAAGAGCAAAATGTTCTCTCAGGACAGTATTGTTATCAAGTTACCAGGACAAAGGTTATTTTGTAGCCGGCACCTCCAACAAGACCGAAGCAGAACTTGGCTTTTTCCTGCCTTTTGGTGATAATTTAGCACATTTCAAACCTATCGTACACTTATATAAATCAGAAGTCAGGAATCTGGCACAGGCAATTGGTACTGCGCCGGAGGTTATTTTTCAGCCGGCATCCGCAGGGTTTTGGAAGGGACAGGAGGATTTGGAGGACATTGCATATTGGATATATAATAACGGACCAATTCCGGCAGGTACCAGATTTACGGGTGAGGATGATAAAAAGGTTCTGGAGATTAAAAAGCATCTTACTACAGAGGTGGTAGATAATTGTATAAAAGATATTTTGTTTCAAAAAGATAAGAACCAGATTGCAGCCGAATTACAAATCCCTGTTGCGATAGTAGAAGGTATTGCCACCATTATGAAGCAAGCCGGGAATACGAAAAATAGAGAACTATTAAAAAGATTGGCATAGGAAATGCGTGTATGTTATATAAAAGACTAATAGAAGATCATTTAACAAATAAAAGAGATAAGATTGTGTTAAGATATGAGGAAACAGCCTATACTTATGGCTCAATAAATGTTTTAGCAGAAATATTGCGGAATAATCTGAAAGAAAAAGGGGTAAAAAAGGGTGACAGAGTCGTTGTTGCAGGAAAAAATTCTCCGGCAGAGGTCATTGCAATACTAGCCCTGATTTCTATGGGTGCGGTATTCGTACCTTTACCTTATGATATATCAGAAAAACGGTTGAAATATGTTATAGAAGATAGCGGACCAGCGGCATTATTAATAGAAGAAAACCGTTGCTATGAGGCATATATAACGACCCTGGGTATACCGGTGATACCATTAACATTAAAGGAAGAGGAGAAGGTGAAGGTACGCCAGGGAGAAGTACGTCCTTGTGTCAGTGAGGAAGATATGGCTTACATAATCTATACTTCAGGTTCCACAAGTAACCCCAAAGGAGTTATTGCCTGCCAAAGGCAGGTATTGTTTGCGGCAGATGCAATCAATTCTGTATTAAAGAACAGTAAAAATGATGTTATATTATGTAGAATTCCTTTATCCTTTGACTATGGATTGTACCAATTGCTTATGACTTTTCTGGTTGGGGCCGTGATGGTATTGGTGGATGAAAAGGAGATTGTGCAGCAGATTCCGCAGATACTTAAGAAATATAATGTAACAGGATTTCCGGTGGTTCCTGCCTTATTAAATGTGTTGATAAAGAGCCGGTTGTTTGAAAGAATGGAATTACCGGCTCTTAGATACATCACTTCCACCGGAGATGTATTACCCGTATATGCCATAGAAAAAATAGAAGAAATAATGCCACATGTTGAGGTAGTTCCAATGTATGGCCTTACAGAATGTAAGAGAGTAAGTATTATGCCCCTTGGGAATCAAGAAAAAAAGAAGAAGGGGTCTTGTGGACTTCCCTTGCCCGGAACAAAGGTAAAGCTGTTAAATGAAAAGGAGGGAATTGGAGAGTTAGCTGTTATTGGACCAAATGTAATGTGTGGCTACTGGGGTGATAAAGAGGAAACATCGCGGTATTTCAGTTTCTTGGATGGAGAAAATATGCTTCGCACAGGTGACTTGTTCCGTATTGATGAGGAAGGCTATCTATATTTTGTCGGACGTACAAAAAGCTTTATAAAAAATAATGGATACCGGATTAATATTCTGGAGTTGGAAACCTTGTTAAACTGTCAGGAGAATGTTAAGGAGGTTGCTGTCATAGGGGTTGCGAACCAGGACGTCGGGGAAGAAATTATCTGTGTAATTTATACGGATGAGAAAGCTGATACGAAGACAGTCACAGATGAATGTAATCGCCTGGTAGGTGGAATTAAAATAAAAAAATACATATATACCCAGGAGCCTTTGCCCAAAAACAGCAATGGAAAAGTGGATAGGAAGTACATCAAAGAGAAAGTAGTAAAAAGCTTATGGACATAAATAGATATTGCGGAAACTTTACTTATTGTGCAACGTATGCACTTTTTGATTTAGGACATACGGATGATATATCAATGAATAAATTTGAAATACTGACGTCAGTTCCTTTTGGCGTCGTGCATAGTAATGAGTATGCCCATAGAATATTGTCCCCCTATTGTGATCCTGGCAAAGGGGTGGCAAAGGCAGCTCAAATCATGGGGATTCAATTAATATCCTGGGAAACGGAAGATCCGGTGGAGGCATATTGTCTACTGACCGAACGTTTGTTAACAGGGCCTGTTGTTTTAGGCCCTGTTAATATGGGAAAACTGAATTATTTGGCAAAGCCGGGTATTTATGAGAATGTACCGCATTATATAACCGTCTATAAGCATGAAAACGCCAGATTTTATATAAATGATTCAGAAGGGTTAATCGGATATTATATTCCGGAAGATGTAATTATGAAATTCTGGGATGCCAGTGAATTATATGAAACTAATTACAGCTATAATTTAAAGTATATATTGAAGAAGGAAGAAATGCCGAGAGAGGAGGATATGATATACAGAGCCCTTTTAAATGCGAAGGAGAATTTCCACCAGGCCATAGCAAAGGGTGAAGGGCCGGAAGCATTTAAAAGGTTATGGGCTACACTGAGTATGAGCGGAAGGCGTTATTATAATAATTTATTTTTTGACATGGAAATTTTTATACAACGTAAATATCTTCTGCTGGAAACATTGGAATGGGCATATAAAAAGAGCATTATAAAAAGAAATAAAGAAGTCATAAATATTGTATCGCAGCAAATCCATACGGCTGCTGAAATAAATAGTTGCATTAGACATAAGCAGGTCTTAGATCAGAAGGAATTATACGAGCTGTACAGGAAAGAGGACGAATTAACAATTGTGTTTCAGGAAGGTGGATTAATATAGAAGTTGGAATAATGGAATATGGATTATCCATAGGTAAAAGCGTCAGAGCGGTAGAGGATATCGCATTTCAAAAAGATTTGGAAACTATACAAAAAATGAGAACAAACGGATTGGGTATTATACCGACAGATAATGAAAGAATGCTTTCAGATATGATAGTAGAGGCATATAATCAAATTAAGACATCACCAGAATTGATAATAATTGCCCATTCTCTTCCATTTATTTTCTGTAATGGCTATGATATATCTGAGAAATTAGGTAACATTAAAACGTTCCTCTTAAGCGGAATGCCTTGTGCCATTATGCACGAAGCCGTTGATATGGCAAAAAGTTATATAGAAAACGGATGGTATAAAAGAGTTCTGGTCATAGGCGCTGACAAAGCATACTCGGATGGCGAAAGAACTTTTTTTAACACTATTATGGGAGACTGTGTCGTTGCTTTATTGATAGGACCTGGTGGGAAGAGAAATACTTTGATTTCTAGCCATATACAAACTAATATAATAGCACCCCAAGGGGAACTGACAGAGGAAAATAAAATCAATGAATTTCGTGCCGTGAATGCATCCTTGGTGCGGGATAGTATGGAACAGTGTATTGCGAAAGCAGGTCTGACTTGGAAGGATATAGGATATATTGTACCTCATACTTCTAATAAAATGTTCTGGGATGGTTTATCAGGTTTACTGCACATAGAACGTAGCCGATTTAAAGATATACATATTAATGTCACGGGGCATTTTAATTCCCATGATAGCTTTTATCACTATCTGACCCTAATAGAGGAACAGGTTATTAATAAGAATCAATATGCACTATTAATAAACCCTGGATTTGGTGGGACACAAGGTTCTACGCTATTGAGATGTTGATATAAGAAGAAATTGAATATAATGAAGTGCCTAAATTAAAGTAATGGTAGGCCAAGGCTTTTAAGGGCAGGAAAAAACTCCTTCGGATGATCAATAACCGTATCTGCCCCTTCCTTTTCAAGGAATTCCCGTCCTCTGAACCCCCAGGATACACCAATGCATTTAAGACCTGCATTATGACCGGTTAAAACATCGACATCAGAGTCGCCTACAAAAACCGCCTGTGCCTGTGTTGAACCTAATTCCTCAAGTGCTGTAAACACAGCATCAGGCGCAGGTTTTGTAGGTATGCCTGCACGGTTACCGACAGCAACGGTGACATAATCAGAGAAATAAAGTTTGCATAAGTCTTTTACAGCGCTGTCATATTTATTTGAAATAACAGCTACTTTATAGCCTTTTACTTTGAGCTCCTTTAATAAAGGCATGATACCCTCATATGGTTGTGTCTTGGAATTAACATGTGCGGAATAATACTCCTTATTCAGAGCCAGACAAGCTGCTTTAGCTTCTTCTGTAGTGCCGGAAGGAACTGCTCTGTCAATGAGTTTTACAACTCCGTTTCCTATAAAATATTTTATTTCATCCAGTGTTCTTTCCTGAAAATTTAATTTTGTTAAAGCATAATTAACACCGTCAGCAATATCTTCTAAGGTATTTAACAGGGTTCCGTCCAGATCAAATAATATAGTATCTGTCATTACCTTTTCCTCCTTGGTAAATAATTAAATATTATAACCTTTTTTTAGAGTATGGTCAAAACAAAAATATTAATAAAAGGACTTTGGAATTATAATGAATTAACCTCTTTTATTTCATTATGAATTTGATATAATAGAAGCATTGAGAGTAGTTTATAAAACATGCTTCATACCTCGCTTTGTGGCAGGTAGCATCTCCAGGCAGATGTGACATGGAATGAAAGCCGGTGTGGAAATAAAATGTAATTCCACTGATAATTGGTGCCAGTTTATTGTGAATGGCGGTTAGGGTGTATAAGAAAGGGAGGATTTATGTTAACAGATATTGAAATTGCACAACAGGCAGAGTTAAAGCATATAAGAGAAGTGGCTGGCTTATTGGATATAACAGATGACGAATTGGATTACTATGGTAGATACAAAGCAAAATTTTCCGACGAACTTTGGAATAAGATCAAAAGTAACAAGGATGGTAAACTAGTACTTGTTACTGCCATTAATCCCACACCGGCGGGTGAAGGAAAGACTACAACTTCCGTAGGTTTAGGACAAGCCCTGGTTAAAAGAAATCAGAAGGCTGTTATTGCCTTAAGAGAGCCTTCTCTTGGACCCTGCTTTGGGGTTAAAGGTGGAGCTGCTGGCGGTGGTTATGCGCAGGTAGTACCTATGGAAGACTTAAACCTGCATTTTACAGGAGATTTTCATGCTATAACCTCTGCTAATAATCTGCTGGCAGCTATGATGGATAATCATATTCATCAGGGAAATGTATTAAATCTAGATCCAAACCAGATAGTATGGAAGAGATGCCTTGATATCAATGATCGTGTACTTCGTAACATTGTAGTTGGACTTGGAAAGAAGACCGATGGTGTCGTAAGAGAGGATCACTTTGTTATTACTGTCGCATCAGAAATCATGGCGATTTTATGTCTGGCTGATGATATGGATGATTTAAAAGCAAGGCTTTCCAGAATTATTGTGGGTTATACTTATGATGGACAGCCTGTTACGGCGGGAGAATTAAAAGCAGTTGGAGCAATGGCAGCCCTATTAAAAGATGCCATAAAACCTAATTTGATTCAAACCCTTGAGAATACCCCTGCAATTGTTCATGGAGGACCCTTTGCCAACATCGCACATGGCTGTAACAGCGTAAGGGCTACAAAAACTGCTTTAAAACTTGCAGATATAGTTGTAACGGAGGCAGGTTTTGGTGCAGATCTTGGAGCAGAGAAATTCTTTGATATCAAATGTGTCAGCGCAGGGCTTAAGCCGGATGCGGCGGTTTTGGTAGCAACCATTCGTGCTTTAAAATATAACGGCGGTGTTGATAAGAAAAACCTCAGTACTCCTGATTTAAGTGCCCTTAAAAACGGTATTGTAAATCTTGAAAAACATATGGAAAATCTCACGAAATTTGGTGTTCCTGTTGTAGTAACCCTAAACCGTTTCTCTTCTGATTCGGAGGAAGAACTTCAGTATGTTGAGGATTTCTGTTTGGAAAGAGGCTGCGATTTCGCACTTTCAGAAGTATGGGAAAAGGGCGGCGAAGGTGGACTTGCTCTTGCAGATAAGGTGATAGAAATTCTGAATGACAAGAAAAGTGAGTTTAAACCTCTTTATACTCTTAATCAGTCATTAAAGAGTAAAATTGAAGCAATTGCCAAGGGCATCTATGGTGCTGGTACAGTTACTTATGATCCTCAGGCAGAGAAGATGCTTAAGAAAATAGAAGAAATGGGGTATGGAGAGGTGCCTGTCTGTATGGCTAAGAATCAGTACTCCTTATCCGATGATACTACAAAACTTGGAAGACCGGAAGGCTTTAATATCAATATCCGTGAAGTATATTTATCAGCGGGTGCAGGTTTTGTAGTTGCTATAACCGGCACGGTTATGACCATGCCTGGATTGCCTTTTGTACCTGCTGCAGAAGGCATCGATGTAAATGAGGATGGGGTTATTACTGGTTTGTTTTAGTTACAGAATATGGGTATACCATAATTTTTGAAATTTTAGCTTATCGCAAAGGGTGAATTATGAGTTAAAGGCTGGAATATATTCTTTACTTCACCAGGTAGCTGGATTCATGTCTTGCTGACTGAGTTCATATACCTGGTGATTAAGTATAAGCCAAAGCCTTGGCGTAACTACTATTAAGCCTGCGTTTTTGACACAGCACTCACTAAGAATTATCCAAAGCCTTATTGAGAATGTAATATGATATACGGTAGAATTTAAAAGAAACAGCAGGAATGTTTAAGCATATTTTTTTGCAGCATAGTAGGATATAATGATGCTAAAAATCAGATCGATACCCATCAGAATCATGGAAAAGATGAGACATGAAACGTCTGAAAAAAATAATAGATTTCCTGCAGTCATTACAATACCTGTGATAATAAATGAAATACCCCCAAGTCTCTGAGACTCTTTCCAGGTCTTTTCATTCTTCATACTCCAAACGGTTCTTAATCCTACGATACTGTTCATTTTACATTTTGGCAAATAATTGCCGATAACCACAAAGATCAACCCGAAAGCTGTAAACAATAACTTAAAAAGATCAACCGGCAGTTCCTTTAAATTTTTAATAGAGTGGAAGGCACTGTAAAGCATAAATATGTTTATAATATGAAAAATCGCAAGAGAACACATACCAGTGATTATAGTTACTTTTTCGTTGTTGTTATTAGCTTCTTTTTCTTTTTTGCTGGAAGACTTTCCAAGTATCAGCATAAAATAACCAAAAAAGATAATAATAAATGGAATTATCAAAATTTCATATTTACTGCCCATACGGTCGACTTCATTGGCACCATTATAATGCATCGGTATGATGTCAGGAAGAAAGAACAGGCAGATTATTGTATAGAAAAGGGGTAAAAACATTAACAGATAATATAGTTTTTTCAGTTTATTCATTTTAACCTCTATTCTTGCACACGCTCTTTGCGAATACCAAGTTTGTGGTGCGCAAGCACAAACTTGCGGTTGAAAAATTTGTTTTTCAACCTACTCCTCCTTTAAGTCGGTAAACCACAGAATGATTTCTTCTAATATGGTGGCATCCAGTTCATAGTAAATAAAATTTTTATATTTCGTCTCATAAATTAAGTCGGCTGCCTTTAATTTTTTCAAATGATAAGAGAGTGCAGCAGGTGTCAGATTCAGCTTATCAGCTAAATCACCAGCTGATAATTTTTCATTCTTAAGCAGCTTTAGTATATCTCTTCTGACGGGTTCTGATAAAGCACTG
Organism: Anaerocolumna sp. AGMB13020; assembly: GCF_033100115.1. Taxonomy (NCBI): domain Bacteria; kingdom Bacillati; phylum Bacillota; class Clostridia; order Lachnospirales; family Lachnospiraceae; genus Anaerocolumna; species Anaerocolumna sp. AGMB13020. The sequence goes on from NZ_CP136910.1 coordinate 5,737,740, forward strand.
AAAATTTCGTGCAGACCCAAGATATCACCTCAATCCTTTGCTTGTCTTCTATGTATCTATTTAAAATTAATTTTAAATAGATTATATTCCTCTTTTCCTTTTTTGTCACGTGGTTTGTTACAAAAAAAGCCCAGGTCTTAGCGGATTTCAGATATTTACACATATTAGCAGAAAGATGACGGCTCTTCTAAACCGAGTAAAATCATGCCACTCCGAAAGGCATCATGAGGATAGTTAAAGTTAAGTACAAAAATTTGAATTTAATACTATTTCCGTAATCACTGCGTATATTTAATTATAAAGCGATAAATGAGTGAATAAATGAGACAGGAGGTTCAAAATGGAAATTGTAAAAGTTAATTTTGAGTATTCCGATGATGTAACGGTAATTAACAGGGAACAGTTTGACGTACATATGAGGCTGTATGAAGGTTATATCAAGAAAATCAATGAGATAGACGCTCTGTTACAGGCGGATACCGGTATTGATGAAGCAAATTCTACTTACAGTGAATTCAGGGGAATTAAGAGGGGGGAAGTTTTTGCATTAAATGGTGTAATCCTGCATGAACTTTATTTTGAGAATATCGGTTCTTTAAATAATACACCCAATGAACAGGTGCGCCGTATGCTATCCAGAGATTATGGCAGCTTTGATAACTGGATGGCACAATTTGTTGCTACAGCGAAATCCAGCAGAGGCTGGGCTATTCTTTGTTATGATCCAAGATCTGATTCATTTCGTAATGACAGCTTGGATGCACATGATTACGGAAATATGTCAATGTCAATTCCTTTGCTGGTATTAGATATGTATGAGCATGCCTATTTTCTGCAGTATGCTGACGATAAGGTAGAATATATCAATCGATTTATGGAGAATATCGACTGGCAGGTCGTAGGTGAGCGAATGGAACTGCTGCAATAAATGGTAGAAATGATGAGGAAATACTGATATACTATATAAAAATTGAGGTATAAAACACGAAAAGAGAAGGTGGAGGAAAGAAGATGGGATTTGCAAGAGAATTTTTCGGACCTGGCAGAAAGGAAGTCTGGAGTGAGTTAAGCCGTTTGATCGGTGCGGATTATGTAGAAGAAGGTTTTTTTGGAAAGAACAAAGTGATGGCTCGTGTTAAGGAATGGACCATCACTTTGGATACTTATACTGTTTCTACCGGAAAAGCTACTATTACCTATACCCGAATGAGAGCACCTTATGTGAACAAAGATGGTATATGGTTCAAGATTTATAAATCAGGTTTTTTCAGTGAATTGGGTAAACGGTTGGGAATGCAGGATATAGAAACCGGATTTCCTGAATTTGATACAGGATACATTATCAAAGGAAATCATGAAGCTAAAGTAAGAGAACTATTTTCTAAGACCAGCATTCAGAAACTCATTGAATTACAGCCAAGATTCTGTTTGGAAGTAAAGGATGATGAAGGCTGGTTTGGTGAAGATTTTCCGGAAGGGGTTGATGAATTATATTTCAGTGTTGCTGGTATAATTAAGGATATTGAACTTCTGAAAGCTTTATTTGACTTGTTTACTGATGTTCTGGAATATATGTGTGAGATTGGATCTGCATACGAGAGCAATCCTAATTTTGAGCTTGAATGAGATCGGATTAGTACCACATTAAACGGATTCGAATTCATTATCTGAAAATACATAAGTTGATTCCGATTGAAGAAAGCGTGCTGCATTTAAAGCTATCATCTGTGAAGGCACAGCGGTATTACCATCCGGCAGAATAGGTGAAACCGAAAGATCTGCTACTTTTAAATTGGCAGTCCCAAAGACATTAAGGTAACCATCTGTTACACCTTCTTTGCTGTCCAATGCCATTCTGCACTGTCCGCCGTAATGATATGCAGCAGAATAACTGGCTTTTATATAGTAAGACAGGATACGGCGCTTTTCTTCCAAATCGGGTATGGTAAAAATATTTTCAGGGGGATAAACAAAACGATATATACCCTCCGGATCTGCTTCTCTGGCAAGGTCAAAGCTTTGACTTACCTTTATAAACTGATCCACCATGAATTCCAGATCTTCTGCAGCTGTCAAGGGATTTAAGCTGACCGTGGGATAAGCTGTGGGATCACTGGTATTTATTGCAATAAACCCTCTGCTGGAGGCATTTAAGTCGATTAATAGCAGACTCATAATATTAGAAGATTTCTCGTTGTCAAACTGCCAGTTATTAATCAGAACCTCTTGTACAGGCAAAAAAGAGGAGGCTGCAATACCGATAAGCTGTAAACGGCGTGAGCCTTCTGCATCTTCTGCGAATGCCCCTAAAGATATCGGCATATCCGGATCCGCATCCATAATGGATAAAAGCCGTTCTGTTTTGACTTCAATTCCCATACTCGCATCAAAATGTGACATAAAGTTACGTCCTACGTTCAGGTTATCAACAATCGTTGTAACTCCTGCAGCTTCCAACACTTCTCTGGATCCAATACCGGAACGCTGCAGTATAACGGAAGAAAAGATACCAGCACTTAGTATAACACCCTTTCTTGCATAAGCTCTTTGGGTTATACCATTTCTTATATATTCTACACCACAAGCAGTTGGTATCTTGAACCTATTCTGAAACAGTATCCGATTAACAGTAGTTCTGGTAAAAATCACAAGACGTCTTGCGTGCATTCCATATTCATCTGGTAACACAAGATCTCCCTGCGTTACTATGGTATCATTTAGATAGCCGGTAGCCGTTGATGAACGAAGATATTCATGGTTCATCCTGCTTTGGGTAAATTGTGTCTTTGAAAAAGCACAGCCTCCGATTCCGGTATTATAATCTTCAACTACCGGTACCTCATATACGGTAGAAATCGCTTGTGCCAATATCTGATTGATGCCTTTCTCAGGAATATTCTGCTGCCTGATCTTTATAGGACCGTCATATCCTCTGAGTGCAGGTGTCTGACTTAATCCGGTATAAGTTTCATTCTCCCTAAAAAGCTGATACACCTCTTGGTACCCCCAAGGAGCGCCTGTTAATGCTTCCCATCTGTCAAAAAGCCCCTGACTGCCCCGAACAGCAAACATGGAGTTAGTTTCTGAACTGCCGCCAATAACTCTGCCTCCGGAAATAAGCAGAGAACGGTCTAATTGTTCTTCCAAATTGGTAAAGAGCTGAAAGGAATACCGGTTATTAACTGAATGGAGGGAGGCATCGGTGATAGAAGCACTGCTTAACTCATCGCTGCGGTTCTGTCCTGCTTCAAGAACCAGTACGGAATCGGTATAACTATCAGTTAATTTCTTTGCAAGGACGCCTCCAGCTGTTCCGCCTCCTATAATTATATAATCAAAAATCAGCTTTTTTGCCATCTTAGCCTCTATTCTTGCGCACGCTCTTTGCTTATACCAAGTTTGTGGTGCGCAAGCACAAACTTGCAGTTGAAAAATTTATTTTTCAAACTAATCCTTCTCCGAAAACTGCAGGCTACTATATTTAGTCGTAAAAGAAGATAAAGTAGGAATTGGATAACAGATAATAAAATTATTAATATTTTATGCACTTATCAGATTTTGGTTATAAAGGAGGTGAGCGGTATTTCAAAGTGCTGCAAATCAAATTTAAAATAATGCAGATAAAAAATAAAACCATAAATTTATAAAATCACACGAAAAGTTCAGATATAATTGACAAAACATTAATATAGCAGCATAATGATAATATCAAAAAGATAATATCAATATAAAATGTATTTTGTATATACAAAAAGATTTTTATTACAATAACTATATCTTTGGGAAGAAAAAAATTTGAGGATAATACAAGGTTTCAAGAAATCACAAGTTTGCAAAGATTTAAATGTATTCAAAAGAATTAAATTTTATCAAAGAAATAAAAGGCTTCAAAGAAATAGAAAGCTTCAAAGAAATAAAAGGCTTCAAAGAAATAGAAAGCTTCAAAGAAATAAAAGGCTTCAAAGAAATAAAAGGCTTCAGAGAAATAAAAGGCTTCAGAGAAAAAAAGGCTTCAAAGAAATGAAAAAGAGTCAAAGAAATGAAAAAGAGTCAAAGAAAATAATTGGATCCAGAGAAATAAATGCCCTAAAGAATAAATCGATATATAGAAAATACAAGGAGGGTAGTCGCTATGAATAGTAAAGAATTAAGCCACGAATCGCCCAGAGATAAAAGAGGATTAACGGAAGAAGAATTTCTATCAGCATATAATCCGGCAAAATATGAAAGACCTTCTGTTACAGTAGATATGCTTATTTTCACAGTAAGGGAGCGGGAAAAAGACAATTACAGGAAGCTTCCGGAGAAGGCCCTTAGCTTGTTACTTATACAACGGGGGGAACACCCATATCTTGGTAAATGGGCATTACCAGGAGGTTTCGTTGGTATGGAGGAGAACCTTGAAGATGCTGCATTACGAGAACTGGAGGAAGAAACGGGACTAAAAGATATTTATCTTGAACAGCTCTATACCTGGGGAGATGTTGGCAGAGATGCAAGGACCAGAGTAATAAGTACTTCGTATATGGCCTTAACAGATAGTAAATCATTGGTACCCAAAGCTTCGGATGACGCTGCAAAAGCAGCCTGGTTTACTGCAGAGCTTAAACTTAAGGAAGAAAAGAAAGAGAAATATGAAAACGGATATATACGAAAGCAAACTTACAAACTTATACTAACAGGTGAGCAGGAAATACTGTCCGCTGATTATGAGATAACGAAAACAATAGGAAAAGGTACGATCCATACCGAAAGAAAGCTTACGGAATCCGATGGTCTTGCATTTGACCATGGCAAAATAATTGCTTATGCCATAGATAGGCTGCGCAGTAAGGTCTTATATACGGACATTGCTTTTCATTTAATGCCGGATTATTTTACTCTTACGGAATTGCAGCAGGTTTATGAAGTCCTATTGGATAAAGAATTATTAAAAGCTAATTTTCGAAGAAAGATAGCGGATATGGTACTGGAAACTGACGAATACCGGACAGATGCAGGTCATAGGCCCTCAAAGCTTTATCAGTTTAAAAGATATTGATTATTCACGAGTGCAGAACATAGCACAGAAAGGCAGGATATTATGAAATTTGCAGCGAAGGAAAAGATACTCGCAGACAGTCAAAGAACGCTGGAGGAAATTTATGATATGCTTCATTCTGCTAAGAGTATATCTTTACAGGAATTACAGTCAGAAAAAACAGCACTGATTATGGTAGATCTTATTAATGGCTTTACCAGGGAGGGAGCCCTGCAAAGTGCCAGAGTGGAAAGTATTTTAAAAGAAGTGGTGAAGCTTCAGCAGGCAAGTATAGATAAAGGATTTGAAATTTTGGCTTTTGCTGATAGTCATAATGCGGTTTCACCGGAATTTGAATCCTATCCACCTCATTGCCTGATGGGAACCAGTGAAGCAGAAGTTGTAACCGAATTGCAGCAGACAGGCGGATATCAATTGATTCGTAAGAACTCTACCAATGGTTTTCTGGAAGAGGAATTCCAGAAATGGTTGTCAGAAAAACAGATAATTGATACCTTTGTTATAGTCGGGGACTGTACTGATATCTGTATTCAGCAATTCGCTGTAACCTTAAAGTGCTGGTTTAACAAAGAAAATCAGAAAGTACGAGTGCTGGTTCCAATAGACCTTGTAGAAACCTATGACCTTGGAAGTCATAATGGAGATCTGGTTCAATTGATGGCACTATACAATATGACGATTAATGGGGTAGAAGTAATACGAAATATAAGTCTGGATAATCAGGAATAGCAAAGGATAAAAGAAAGGCTGTTTATCGACTACAGCCTATGTATATAAAAATAGTGTTACTCACGAAAGGGTATATTATGAAAGACGAAGGAAAAAAACTGCAATCCCTGGAATTAATTGAGCGGTTAAGAAGCGGTGAAAAGCAAGTATTGCGGGAAGCCAGATGGCTGATGTATCTGGCAGTAACTGCACAGGAGAATATTAATTTGGAAAGACTGCATTCCATGGAAGAAAAAAGCAGCAGTTATATTTGTGATTATGTGGAACGTACGCTTCATATATTGAATAACCTTAAGGCACCGAAGCATATCTCTGCACTGGTAGAAGAGGTGCTTATCTGGTCTGAAGTTTCAAAAGGGGGGACGGATTACTTTCGAAGACGCTGGTTGAAACAGGGGATAAACCTCTTTGTTCACAACAAAGGTTCGGCAGAAATATATCTAAAAGACAGTAAAGCAGAAGAAAGGGAAAAACACATAATATATACTCTTATCAGCACCCATGGGTTGATTGGACAGTATATCAGGGGAGAAGTTTCTCTTAGCGAAAACAGACCTTTGACAGAGTTAATTGAAAGTAAGTTTGTAACAAAAGAGGAATTGGTGCTTATTTTAACAACCCTAAATCATTGTATCATTGCAGCCGTTGATACTGGCTTATGGGAGCAGATTGAAGCAGAGGCAGTTGCTGCGATACACCGTATTGCGGCAGGTGATCTTAAGACTGATTATAATATAAAAGAACGGCTTAAACGTCTTAGAAAGACATCTGTGCAAAATGGTGAGGATTTTACAGCGGCCTATGACAACCTGACGAAGGAAAAAACGGTATTAAAGGCTCTTGAGAATCTGTTAAAAAACAGGGACTTATGGTTCGTAGAAAGTGCATTGTACGACTTTACGCTGGAGGAATTCATAAAAATCTTTCTCCTAACCAGTAAAGAGTTAAAGGATTCCGTTAAACATATCAGCTTTGAACCCCTTATGAAAGATATCTATTATCAGCATGAAGGAAAGAAGCGAATAAATATATACAAAAAACGTATACTGGAGCATTACCTTTCCGGTATGACTTTTGAGGAAATTCTTCTTGAAAAATACCGGGACAGCCCTCATGTTTCTCACAGCGTAAACCTTTATCAGCAACTGGACGATACGCTTTTCTTTACCTTTTTATATTCTCCGGCAGGAGAAAAACTGATTGAATTCTGTGTGGAGGCCGAGAAAGCAGATGTCCTTTATGAGAGTGCCATAATACTTCTTTTTGATCTCTTTGGATTGAGAAAAGATAAATATGACAGATTTTATGAGGAAGAAACCTATTTAAACACCATGAACCAGAGTATTGATTATAAAAAAATCATCTTAGAATATCTGACAGGTGATAAAATCATTGATATTGGTCCCGGTGGTGGCGCCTTAATGGACCTGATTGAGGACAATGCACCTGATAAGCAGGTGATAGGCATTGAGATTGCCCAAAATGTATTGGACAATCTCAAACGTAAGAAGCAATTGGAAGATAAGAAATGGGAGGTTATGTATGGAGATGCCTTGAATCTAAGCCAGTATATGGATAAGAACAGTGTGGATACCATAATCTTTTGTTCCATTCTCCATGAACTCTTCTCATACATTGAATACGAGGGAAAGAAGTTTAACTACGATACTCTTGCCGCGGCTTTTATAAGTGCTTTTGATATATTAAGACCCGGCGGCAGAATCATAATACGTGACGGAATAATGACAGAAGACAAAGAGGAGCAGCGGATTATACGCTTTTTATCAAAGGACGGAATGGAATTCTTAAAGCGTTATGCAGAGGATTTTAAAGGGAGGGAAATCAATTATAAAGTCATCGGACATAATGAAGTTATCCTTCCCATAAATGATGCAATGGAATTTCTTTATACTTATACGTGGGGAGAAAAATCCTATATCCATGAAGTGAATGAGCAGTTTGGATATTTTACACCTCTGGGTTTTGAAAATTTTATTACAGAGGTTCTTGGTAACAAAGCGAAGATAATTATTCTGAAACACTTTTTGCAAGAGGGGTATACCATAGCTCTTTCTCAGAAAATAGAATTTTATGATATAAACAGAAATGCAGTTAGGCTTCCGGACAGTACCTGTCTTGTGGTTATTGAAAAAATATCATAGGATGCATGACAAAAATACAGCATACAGTTGTTTTGTGTCTAAAAGGTTGGACTATAAATATGTATAAACGAACTTAGGTACTATCACAAAGCGTGCGTAATGGAAGCATTATGCAAAAAGCTTTTATAGTAATTACAGGAGGATAAATGAAGCAAGCAACAGTCAGGCTTGAACAGGCAAAAGAGATTTTGAAAAAATATTTTGGATACAATAGTTTCAGAAATGGACAAGAAAGGCTGGTAGGCAGCCTTCTTGAAGGAAAAGATGTACTTGGGGTAATGCCTACAGGGGCTGGTAAATCAATATGCTATCAGGTTCCTGGAATCCTGTTTCAAGGGGTGTCCCTGGTAATTTCACCTTTAATCTCTCTTATGAAAGATCAGGTAGCAGCATTGAATGAAGCAGGTATTCATGCAGCTTATATTAACAGTTCCCTGTCAGCCAGACAGGTAAGCCTTGCCCTTCAATATGCCAGAGAAGGTAAATATCAGATGATCTATGTGGCGCCGGAGAGACTTGAAACACAGGAATTTCTTAATTTTGCATTCAATACAGATATTTCCATGGTAGCCGTTGATGAAGCGCACTGTATCTCACAGTGGGGACAGGATTTCAGACCGAGTTATCTTAAGATTATTCAATTCATTGAAATATTGCCCAAACGACCAATTCTTTGTGCTTTTACGGCAACTGCCACAAAAGAGGTTATGGAGGATATCAGCTGTATCTTAAAACTTCAAACGCCGGAAGTGGTTGTAACGGGTTTTGACAGAGAGAATCTCTTCTATGAAGTGAGAGCCCCGAAAGATAAAACAGCAGTTATAATGGAATATCTGGAAAATCACAGAAATCAGTGTGGAATAATTTACTGCAATACCAGAAATAATGTTGAGGAATTGTGGGAACTGATTAACAGAGAAGGTATTCTGACCGCTAAATACCATGCCGGTTTGCCGGATGGGGAAAGAAATCAGAACCAGGAGGACTTTATCTATGACCGGAAGCCCTTAATGATTGCAACCAATGCTTTTGGGATGGGAATAGATAAGTCCAATGTTCGATTTGTCATTCATTACAATATGCCAAAGAATATGGAGAGTTATTATCAGGAGGCAGGAAGAGCTGGGCGTGATGGTGAACCTTCTGAATGCCTGCTATTATACAGCGGTAAGGATGTAGAAATCAATAAGTTCCTGATCGAGAAGGGGAACTCCAATGAAGACATAGATCCCTTTGCGAAAGATCTTATCAAAGAGCGTGATATGGACCGGCTTAAGAAAATGACTTATTATTGCTTTACGAAAGACTGCTTACGAGAGTATATTCTGAATTATTTTGGTCAATACGGAGACAATGCCTGTGGTAATTGCTCAAACTGTCTTACCGAATATGAAGAAACTGATGTAACGGAACTTAGCAGGGATATTGCAGGCTGTATAAAAGAGAGCGGACAAAGATACGGAGTTAATGTTATTATTGCGACTTTACTTGGGAGCCGTGCAGCCAAATTATCAGCGAACAACATGGTCAATTCCAGTTATTATGGTAAACAGTCCCATCATCAGGAAAGCTTCCTAAAGCAAGTGTTCAATAAATTGATATTAGATGAATACCTGTTTGCAACAAGTGATAAGTACTCAGTGGTAAAATTAAACCGTAAAGCTTTGAGTCTTATAGAAGGAGAAACATCGGTTAATATAAAGACCTCAAAAACCAATACCGGGGATAGAGAAACCTCTGATAAGAGCTACAGTAAAATCAGAGGCCTGAAACGTTCGGAGGTATTAAACTCCAAAGGTCTGGATTTATTTGATCATTTAAGACAGGTACGAACAGCCATAGCAAGGGAAGAAGGTATGCCGCCTTACATTATCTTCTCAGATAAGACTCTGACAGATATGTGTGTTAAATTGCCTTTCAGCAAAGAAGAAATGCTTCATGTAACAGGAGTTGGTGAGAACAAATATGAACGATTCGGGGAAAAATTTATACAGGTGATTCTTGAACATACTCACGGCAGAAAAGAAGCCTATGCTTACGAACAACTGCCAGAACCAACAACTGTAACAGAAGGTACTGTACGTACCAGAAAAACAAAGGAGGAGTTCTATCTGACGGATGAGATGAAAAGCCTCTTTATACCGGAAGAAAATCTTTCAATCAGCCAATTTACAGATAAGTTAAATGAAATGCGGGATGAAACTGTAATGAAGAGACTTACTTCCGTCAGTATGACGACTTTATTAAAAGAAGAGGGGTATTTGGAAGAACGCTTTAATAAGCTTCTCGGAAGAAATGAAACCATTCCCACGGAAAAAGGCCGGAAAGCAGGGATTGTAACAGAAAGTCGACTAAGCCAGAAGGGAAACGAATATGAGGCTGTTGTATACAATGCCCATGGTCAGCAACTTCTTTTAGCATTATTAGATGAACGTAATGGCAGGAGGTTATGATTTGATGTTTATACAGAATAAAAATCTGCTAATCAGAGAGGCAGAAGTAAAGGATGCAGAAATCCTGTGTATGTGGTGGAATGACGGAAAAGTAATGGCACATGCAGGATTTCCTAATGGACTAGGTATCTCCTTAGAGAAATTACAGAAACAACTTACTGTTCCTGATAGCATAGTTAATCGCTTGATTATAGAAGCAGATAACAGGGCAATTGGTGAAATGAGTTATAGTAACACAGGAGATGGCGGCGCAGAAATAGGAATAAAAATATGTGATGAGTCTCAACAGGAAAAGGGGTATGGTCGTATATTTTTATCGATGCTGATCAAAGAACTGTTCCGTACAGGGTATAAAAAGATCTTACTGGATACGAACCTTAATAATACGAGAGCCCAGCATATATATGAAAAATTGGGCTTTTCAAAGGTTAGAGTTAATAAGGATGCTTGGAGAGATCAGCTTGGAAGTTTGCAAACCTCTGTTGATTATGAACTGACCCAGACCACATTTATAGATTTTACCTAAGCTGTGGCTGAAAACGGTATGTATTTATTACGGGAGGTTACTATGCCAAAAGAAAGAATTGAAATTCGTCCTTTTGTTTATGAGGATATATACGGATTTAATGAAATGTTCTCCGCTTACTTTAGAGAGGATTTTAAGATTGTAATTTCTGATACGAAAATAAATGTTATATGCAGTGAAATAGCAGAGAGTGTGACCTCAAAGATTACATGGATGGATATGCTTTTAGTTGACAGTAAGTTGACAGGTTTTATCTACTATCAAATCGATAATCCTGAAAGTGATTGGTGTGAACGAGAAGGATGGGGATTTATACGAGAAATCTATATTAAAAGCGATATGAGAGGAGAAAGCCTGGGTTCAAAATTAGTTACTCGTGTTGAAAAAGAACTTTATAATAAAGGAGCACGAAATATTTATCTGACCTCAGATGAAATGGGACAATTTTGGACTTTTTGTGGTTATAAGAAAACTGAGAAACTCAGTGAGATAAATCATGACCCAATATATGAAAAATAAATACATGTAACTATAACAATAACAAAAATATCATAATATCAATAGTTTTCAATAGAACCATTGCATTATATAAGAAAAACACTATGAGTATCCAATTATTCATAGTGTTTTCCTGTTTGAAGCCTTGCGACTATATGTTTAGGATCTCTTAAAAGCCTGTTCGCAATAAACGCAGCGATATACACCTTTTTCTTTGTCCGTAAGTTTGAAGATATGGGGGAGGTCCTGTTCTATAGAGGTGATGCATCTTGGATTCTTGCATTTGATAATATTGGTTACCTTATCCGGCAGGTTCAGATTTCGCTTTCTCTTAATCTCTCCATTTTCAATAATATTTACAGTAATATTTCTGTCCAGAACTCCCAATATATCCAGGTCCATATCCAGATTGCCATCTATTTTAATAATATCTTTCTTACCCATTTTATTACTTTTGGCATTTTTGATAATAGCAACGCTACAGTCCAGCTTCTCGAGATTAAGATAAGAATATATCTTCATCGCTCCACCAGCCTCAATATGGTCAATTACGATTCCTTCATTTAGACCGCCGATATTAAGCATTAAGCCACCTCCAATAATTTCATGATTAAAGCCATTCTGACATATACGCCGAATTCAGCCTGCTTGAAATAAACTGCACGTTTGTCGTTATCCACTTCCGTTGCGATTTCGTTGACTCTTGGCAGCGGATGGAGTACCAGCATATCTTCCTTTGCCAGGGTCATTTTCTTGCTATCCAGAATAAAAGAGTCCTTTAAGCGAATATAATCCTCTTCATTAAAAAAGCGTTCCTTCTGCACCCTTGTCATATATAAAAGATCAAGGCTTGGTAGGACAGCTTCCAGGTTCCTTACCTCTTCATAAGAATTCTCCGAAGTATCTAATACTTCTTCTCTTAAATAGGCAGGTATTTTCAGTTCTTCAGGGGAAATTAAAACAAAGTGGATATTCTCATATCGAACAAGAGCATTAATGAGAGAGTGAACTGTTCTTCCGAATTTTAAATCACCACAGAAACCAACAGTTAAATTATTAAGTCTGCCTTTTAATTTGGAAATCGTAAATAAATCTGTTAAAGTCTGGGTAGGATGATTGTGACCGCCGTCACCGGCATTAATTACTGGAATAGAAGAATAAGTAGAAGCAACGAGGGGAGCGCCTTCTTTGGGATGACGCATAGCACAGATATCAGCATAACTGGAGATAACACGGATGGTATCGGCAACGCTTTCACCTTTTGCTGCAGAGGAAGAATCTGCAGATGAAAAACCTAAAACATTGCCGCCTAAGTTAAGCATTGCGGCTTCAAAACTTAATCTTGTTCTCGTACTTGGTTCATAGAAGAGAGTTGCCAGTTTCTTGCCATGGCAGATATCGGAATAATTCTTTGGAGCATTGATAATGTTGTCGGCTAATTCCAGGATATCCTCTAATTCTGTTACAGATAAGTCGAGGGGACTAATAAGATGTTTCATGACTACCTCCATTGACTGTTATATTTTCATTCAACTGATTATTATACTATATAGCCTTATAGATTACAACTTTAAAATTTCTTTCTTATATTATCCAAAAATGCAATGGTGAAAGAATATTAGTGCGCTCCCTATTGCGAACGATGGTTCTTGAACTTGTTCATGAATATACCCTATATACAACCATCTTCTTGATTTTCAGTCAAAAAGCATCCCTCACCTTCAGTTCGGTCCATTGCGATTTATCTCTGTCCCCGTCTGAATAAACTCAATCAATTTAGAAGTTTCTCTTTTCTTAACGAATCTTGTATTCCTGGCCTGGTGCCAGCACAATAATGCGCTCTGGATTGACTACATGGTCGAAGATATTTTGCGGATTGCCATTAAATGCTTTCTCATTTGGTGCATCAATTGTTCCCCAATGAATCAGTAAAAGCTTCGTATCAGGATAAGTATTGGCTAGTTTGTATGCATTCTCCAAACCAATATGTACATAATTATCTGAGAAATCAAAGAGTATTACATCTGGTGGATCCATGCGCAGCTGGCATTCCATTAATCTGGAATCTCCAACATACCAGATTTTTGCATCTCTTGTACGCAAATAAAATCCACAACATTCTCTGTCTTCCCATACTCGGTAATTATAGCTTTCAAACAATCTCTGCCAGGCGTGATCAGCAGGTGTCAGTTCTATGTCTATCTCACCCACTTGAATATGGTCTGCTATATCATGGCCATTTCCATCAATATCACACTCTTCCTTCATTAATGAAGCGACATAGAGCGTTGTGTGATATGCATTGCATACAGATTTCAAGTTCTTACAGGTAGCTCTGGAATAATGATCACTATCTGAATGGGAAACCAGAATCGCATCCACCTCAGGTACTTCTTGTGGCAAAATCGGTATATCTATTAATAGCGGCATATCAAACCCTTCCAATACGGGATCAATCATGATAATTGTGCCCTGACAGTTTATCATGGCCCCTCCACCGCCTAACCAATATACACTTGTTCCACCTTTATTTTCAAAATCTTCGGCTGTCATCCTACAGGTAGCAGGTGCTACCATTTGGCCTTTTTCGTTCATTTTCATTTCGATTGACTTCCTTTCTTGTCTCTTTTTTCAAACAAGTATATCACTTGTTTTATGATTATGGTAAAAGACTCCCTAATGCTATCGTTTCATTATGTTTTTTTAGCAACAGCTTTTGGCTCGGTCAATTCCGTTTTGATGTTTTCTTTATTTTATCTAAAATACTTAAATAATACAATTGTATATTGACAATGAACATTATTGAATATAGTCAAAGAGCAGATGGCGCTCACAAAAGTCTCCATCTGCTTTAATAATTATCATAGAATTCTCTATTTACAGAAAAAATTTCACAGGCTCGTTATGTTTTACAACTTCTTAAATTTAAAATTTTTCCGTTCAATTTATGAAATACATCGAAAGGGAAGGGTAATTCTGTTAACTGAAAAGTTTGAGAAGCCAGTTTGGAGTAAAGGATATGTAATAATAGTAGTTGTCATTTATTTTTGTGTGTTTCTATTTGGACATTTCATTAAAAATGTACAAATTACCAAAAATAGTAATGAGTAAATTGTATGATTGTATGGTAGAAATACGAAATGTTTCATTAATTATATATAAAAAAATTGAAATATCCAATTGACAAATAGGAAAGGGTGCTATATTATAGTTATATGAAATCGGTTACACATAATGTTGCATTGTACAAAATGATGAAGGCGAATTTTATCAGAATGTGCAATCGATTGCATATTTATCAATAAGGAGGAAGGTTTATGATTAAAAAAGTAATGAAAAGATCAGTAGCGGTAATAGCCATCTTTTCAATGCTGGCAGCAGCAATGACTGGCTGCTCCAAAAAAGGTACGGAAGAAACAGTTAAGCCAACAGGAGAAGCTGTTACTGCCGAGCCGACAGAAACAACTACACCTGCAGGAGAAGCAAAAGTCCTGCGTTGGGGAACACACTGGCAAGCAGGTCTGGATCCCAATTATCAGGATCCTACTACAGGGGAATACACAATGGATGAAGCCTCCAGACAGGCATCCTTAGCCGCATTACAGGCAGCCAAAGAACAGCTTAATGTAGACGTGGAATTTGTACAATACGCAACAGATACAAGAAGCGAATTGATAACAAGTGTACTTGCTAATAATCCAGTTTGTGACATTGCAGTCCTTTGGGGTGGTTCAGAAAATACAATTTTATCACAGAACATTTTACAGCCTCTTGATGATTATGCGGATATGTTCTCTGATTCCGAGTATTCCTGGATGTTTTATGATAAGTTATATGGTCACAATTATTTCCTGACTTCCAAGCAGGCTTTTATTCCCAGATGGCCATTAGTATATAATGCAACCATGATAGAAAAAGTAGATTCCTTAAAAGACAGCGATGGAAAAACCATCTATCCTACCGATCTTTTCCAAGATGGTAAATGGACCTGGAGTGCCTTTAAAGATTATCTGTCAAAAATCCAGAGCTTTTATGCAAATACAAAAGCTCCAGACGGTACTGAATTTGATACTGTTAAAGCTTATGAGACAGATCACCGTTTTGCCGGACTTTCTGCAACCTTTGCAGCTGGCGGAGAGATATACGGTGCCAATGGTTTAGCTGCTGATTCCAAAGAATCCTTAAAAGCAGTTGCATATGTAAAAGAACTTATGGATGCAGGTGTATTAACAGAGTGCGGACTTTATGACGATGGTTTCACACCTAAATGGTTACAGGGTTCCAATGATTTTGGTGCAGGTGCAACTGTATTTACAGACAGTGCTGACTGGATCATTGCCGGTGCAGCTTCAGCTGCAGCAGACAGAGGTGAGTCCATTGGTATCGTTCCCTGGCCTAGACCCGATGATATGGCTGCTGATGACCCTAACTACAAACAAGTATTAACCGTTGGTGACAGTATGGGTATCTTAAAGGGTGTTGATGCTGAAACAACGAAACTGGCACTTGAATTCTTAAAGGTATATTACAGTACATATTATAAGACCCTTGGAGGTGTTGACAGTGTTTCTGCTTACAAAGACAGTGCAGCGACAGCCCAGGCTACTAATTTAGGTTTTGATATCTTTAATGAAACTTATGGCGATGACCTGTTAAAGACTTTCCAGTATATTGCGAATCAGACAGTGCCAAATGATTACTCCGACCTTCTTGGTTTCCGTGTGGTTTGGGATGACATTTTAGGCAAATCTTTTTACGGTGTTGATGGTTATGCATCCTATGATGTATCGATCGCAGCCAATAAGAACCTGTTTACAGAAAAAGCAGCCAATATGGAGGCAATTCTTTCCAGCGATGAAATCAGAGATAATATTGCTCCTTCAATCTCAGCGTCAGCAGCGCTAGTGTTCCCTGTTGGAACAGATCCTAAGAGTGTTGCCTTTTCTGACTATGTATCCATTGAAGACGCGGTAGATGGTGTGCTTGATGCTACAACTGCAACTTATGACTATTCTGCAACTGATTTTACTAAGGTTGGAAGTTATGGCGACGGACTTAAGGTTAAGATGGCTGACAAATCCGGCAATGAAGGAAGTATGAATACAACAGTTATCGTATTTAATCCTGATAACAAAACTGCTCCTGTCGTTACACCTGTTGAAGGTTACCGTCAGATTAAACTGGATGAAGATGCTTCCAAAATCTCCTGGAAAGGTGATTTTATAGCAAGTGCACTGGATGCAGACGGATTGGATGTTTCTGCCAATATCGCAGCAGATATCTCGAACCTTGATACTTCTACACCAGGAGATTATGATGTTGTAGTTACAGTAACAGACTTTGCAGGAAACAGCAGTGAAGTAACATTGACTGTCACAGTTGGAGAAGCAGAGTAATCACAGAAGTTTAACAAACTTTTAGTTACTGTTCAGACTTTAAGAAATCATATACGAAATAAAAATTTAACACGGTTTTTCTTTGATTGGATTAGAAAAACAGATTCAGATTTAATATACAGTAATTTCAAATTAAAATCTGGTTGCTGTAAGCCAGCCCTTATGATACTGCTGCAGTATCAGGCCGGTTTACAGCAACCGATTTATAGTGGAAGAGAGTGATTTATATTTATTTGCTAAATTTATCTGGAAAGGCACAGGTATCAGTATGAAATCGAAGAAGTCCTTGATAGTTCTCATAGTAGCCGTTCTTGTAGTAGCTGCAGCGGTTATTGCCGTGATATTGAATAAGGATCATTCTAAGGGAATGAATGCAGTTCCAGCTTCAAATACCGTTGTTTATGACACCTCTTATAAGAATTATCTTGACCAGAATGGCTATGGCGGAACTACCCTGGAAGCCAGTCTGCAAATAGATCTTAAAGATTATCAGACAACTGATGGAATGACGGCAGAAATTCAGGACAGCGGCCTTGTAACAGGCGACAGCGGTTCAATTACCTGGACTTTTACAGCCCAGGAAGAGGGTTTTTATAATCTTGAAATCGGATATATCCCACAGCAAGGTACTACTTCAGATATTCAGAGAAGGCTGCTGCTCAATGGGGAGGTCTGCTATGACGGACTGGAACAGGTGGTTTTTAAGCGTTTTTGGGCTGATGAAGCTATCAAGAGCAAAAATGGTAATGAAATAAGACCAAATACCAATGAAGTATATAAAGAAAGTAAAATTTTCGTGGAGGATGCCAAAAGAAGAATAGGCGAACCCTATGTATTCTATTTGAAGAAAGGTATCAACACTTTAACCTTAGAAGCCATCAAGGAGCCTGTAGAATATACCTCCATAGAATTTAAAAAAGCGGAGAAAGCACCGGATTATGCAACGGTGATTGATTCCTTAAAGAACCAGTATCAGGTGTATGCAGGAGAGAATATCGTAGGTCAGGCGGAACGCTCTGAAGGTGGTACTTCTTATATTGAAAAAAATTCGTCTTCTATTAATATTCAGAAAAATTACTCGGATCCTTTATTGTATCCATATCATCCTTATAAGATTAAATATAATACCATAGGAGCCAATAACTGGAAACAGCCCGGTGATTCTATTTCCTGGGATGTTGTTGCTCCCAAAGAAGGTTTATATGAAATAACCTTTAAAGGAAGACAGAGTCTGAAACGAGGAGTAACCTCCGTTAGAAGATTGTACATAAATGGAACTGTTCCTTATGCGGAAATGAATGCCGTTAACTTTGACTACAGCAGTGATATGGATAATTATACAGTATCACAGACCGATGGGACACCTTACCTCTTCTATCTGAAAGAAGGAACAAATACCCTTACCCTGGAATGTGTTATGGGTGATTTCGGAAGTGTTATCAATGATGTGGAAGAGAGTATGTATGCTTTAAACCAGTTATACCTTAAAGTTACACAGATTACCGGACAGACTCCGGACAAATTCATAGATTATCAGATTGCGAAGAAAATACCTGAGTTTCAGGAAATTATGAGCACCGAAGAAGTAAGACTGAATCAGATAATTGAAAAGCTGGTTGCTATCACCGGCGAGAAAGGTGAAAATACCAGTCTCCTTGAAAAGATGGCAGTTGAAGCCAAAGGTCTTGCTAAAAATCCGGAAAGTGTAATCGTGGAAGTTGCACAGCTTAAGGAAAATATCTCTGCTTTGGCAACCTGGCTGGTTAATATATCGGAAATGCCTCTTGAGCTTGACAGCTTAATCCTGTCAGCACCGGAAGCTAAGTTGCCAAAAGCAAAGAGCAACTTTATAGAAGGAGCTTATTACGGTACAATCCGTTTTTTCTCCACCTTTTTTGCAAAGAGCAGTCAGATAAGCCAGTCGGAGAGCAGTTCCGATTCCAATACCATTAAGGTATGGATGGTAAATGGAGGATCAGCAACCAACGTACAATCTATTGGCCGTGAACAGGCACAGATTATTCAAAATCTGATCGATGAGAAATTTACACCGGAAACCAATATTAATATCGACCTTCAGTTAATTCCTGTTGACGTTGTATTAAGAGCTGCACTTGCAGGTAATAGCCCTGACGCGGTAATTGGTCTTAACCAGGCAACATTACAGGATTTCGCAATGCGTGGAGCAGTAGTGGATCTGTCAAAGCTAGAGGGCTTTCAGGAAGCTACGGATAAGTATTATCAGAGTGAATTGGATGCTGCCAGGTATCTGGATGGAATCTATGGTATTCCTGAGCAGGCAGATTTTATGATGCTCTTTACCAGGGATGATATCTTAAAAGCCGTTGGCGCCAAGGTACCAAAGACCTGGCAGGAGGTGAAAGATATCCTTCCGGCTTTAAAGAAAAATAATTATGAGTTTTTCCTGCCCAATGCTTCGGGAGCACCAAATTTCTATCCTTCTTTGGTATATCAGTTTGGTGGAGATTTATTTAAGGGTACTGGCAATGATTATGGTATCGCAAGTGATCTTGGAACAGATGCTGCCATGGAAGCTTTTAAGACCTATACGGATTTCTTTACCAATTATGGTTTTAACCCTAATGTGGACTTCCCTACCAGATTCCGTACGGGAGAAATGCCCATTGGTGTGGTTAAATATACTACTTATTGCCAGCTGGAGGTATTTGCACCGGAAATCAAAGGTCTTTGGTCTTTTACGACGTTACCGGGTATAACGGATGAAAACGGCCAGATAAATAATTCTTATGTGTTAGAGACCATTAACAGTGCGATTCTCAATACTTCTGATAGAAAAGAGGATACCTGGAAATTTATTAAATGGTGGACAGATACAGAAACACAGCTTCAGTATGCCAATACGGTAGAATCTGTTATGGGAACCTCTGCCCGTTATCCGGCTGCGGACCCGGAGGTTATTAAGAGATTACCCTGGAGTAACGCAGAACTTACGCAGATACTGGCACAGTTTGAAGCTACAGAAGGAATACCCGCAGTTCCCGGTAACTATATGCTTACCAGAATGGTACTGTATTCCTTCAATAATGTTGTAGCAGAAGGTGCTAACCCCAGAGAGACCCTGTATCTTAACCTTAAGACCATTGATAAGGAGATTACCAATAAAAGGCGGGAATTCCATCTGTCTGTTGAAGAGTAACAGACAACTTATCATTAAGGTTTTTCAGCTATAAAAATTATGAAGGAGGAATTTCCTTGAAAAAGAATAAAGAGCCGTTTTCATTGGTATGGAAGCATCATAAATACAAGTATTTACTGATCGCACCTTTTGCTATTGTTTTCTTGGTATTTACTTTGATTCCTGTTGTCGTGTCTATCGTATTGAGTTTTACATCCTTTAATATGGTAGAAGCGCCTAGTTTTAACGGTCTGTCCAATTACATAAATCTGCTGGTCAGGGACGATGTATTCCTTATAGCCATAAAGAATACTTTGTTGTTTGCATTGATAACCGGACCAATCAGCTATATCATGTGCTTTCTCTTTGCCTGGATGATCAATGAGCTGCCTCCGGTACCAAGATCTATTATAACACTGGTATTTTACGCACCTTCTATCTCCGGTAATGCCTATATGATCTGGAAACTGATATTTTCCTCTGATACCTATGGATGGGCAAATGCCTGGCTGTTAAAACTGGGATTTATACAAAGCCGTGTTATGTGGTTTGAAACAGCTAAATATGTCATGCCGATTCTGATCGTAGTACAGCTTTGGTTAAGCCTTGGTGTCAGCTTCCTGGCCTTTATCGCAGGTCTTCAGAATGTGGATAAATCCTGGTATGAAGCCGCTGCTGTAGAGGGTGTCAAAAACCGCTGGCAGGAGCTGTGGTATATCACCCTTCCGTCCATGAAACCTCAGCTGATGTTCGGTGCCGTTATGCAGATTACAGGATCCCTATCGGTTTCCCAGATATCCATCGATCTGGCAGGCTTCCCTTCTGTCAGCTATGCAGGCCATACCATACTGACGCATTTACATGACTACGGTAATGTCAGATATGAGCTTGGTTATGCATGTACGATTGCAGTCGTTCTGTTTTTTATCATGCTTCTGTGCAATATTATTGTCCAGAAACTGCTTCGTAAATTAGGCTAATACGTGCGCTGTGGCGCGCAGATGGGAGTTAATAGAATGAAAAAATTATATAAATTTCTTGTATCAAAACTGCGTGCAAGAAAATTAAGAAGAAGAAACCGAAGCCTTATGGGAGATATGGGTCTTACGCTGGTGCTTGCTTTCTTTGGTTTATTCAGCCTTTTCCCGCTTATATTCACTGTGGTAAATGCCTTTAAACCATTAAGCGAAATCTTCATTATACCTCCTAAGATGACGGTAGAGAATCCTACCCTGAATAACTTCTTTGATCTGGCAACGATCGTTGAAAGTTTTAATGTGCCTTTATCCAGATATATTTTTAATACCGGAATGATAACCTTTCTGGGTACCTTTGGAACTGTGCTGCTAGGTTCTATGGCCGCTTTCCCGCTGGCAAAATATAATTTTCCCGGTTCCAAGGCAATGAGTAACATCATCGTTTATGCACTTATGTTCAATGCTTCCGTAACGGCAATTCCCAATTACCTGATTATGAGCAGGCTTGGTATGATTGATACCTACTGGGCAGTTATCCTTCCGGCGGTCGGTTCTACTTTAGGACTTTACCTGATGAAGAACTTTATGGTGCAGATACCTGATGAAATGCTGGAAGCTGCGAAAATTGACGGTGCGGGAGAATTTAAGACCTACTGGAGTGTTGTTATGCCTTTGTGTAAACCTGCCTGGATTACACTGGTTATCCTATCCTTCCAGCAAATGTGGGGTACTACGGGTGGCGTATTTATCTATACGGAAGAATTAAAGCCGGTAACATACGTGCTACAGCAGCTGGTAAGCGGCGGTATATCCCGAACAGGCGTATCCTCAGCCATATCCTTTATCATGCTGTTGGTTCCTGTTTCGGTATTCGTGCTGTCCCAAAGCAATGTAATTGAAACTATGGCAACTTCCGGTGTGAAGGGTTAGGAGGAAATGTTACGATGAAGAAAAAAAGTTTACTAATCCTGCTGGTATTCCTGCTGGTGTTTCTTCCAACCAGAGTTTATGCTGCCGATGGTAAAAGTTATGATTATGATGGGTATACCTATAATTACTGGTGGAATGCCGTAGAAAGTCCGGCGGCCTTCCAGCTTGATACTGTAATTGATGAAGCTGATATGGGTGGAATCAAAGTACAGGGATTTAATGATGTGGCTACCAGCGAAGATGGTCACATATTCCTTGTGGATACCCTTGAGAGCAGAGTGAATATAACCGATCAGAATGGCAGTTTTATCAAGTCCTTAAAGGTCATCCGGGATGCGGATAATAAAATTGTTATTGATGAGAGTGGAGCACAGCTGGTATTCAATGCACCGGAAGGTGTATTTTATCAGGAGAAAAACAAAGAGCTTTATATAGCGGATACAGGAGCGGAGAGAATTGTAGTCCTGGATGGTTCTGATTATACCTTGAAGAGGGTAATTAAGAAGCCGGAAAATATGGCAGGCGTTTCAGAATTCAGACCTTCAAAAATAGTAGTAGACAGTGCGGACAGAATCTACGTGGTTGTACAGTCGAGCTATGAGGGAATCATTGAATTAAACCCGGATGGTACTTTTTCCAGATATTTTGGTGTGAACTCTCCTTCTGTAAATTTTCTGGATTATTTCTGGAAATCTATCTCCTCTGACAGACAGAAGGAGCAGATGAAGAAAACCTTTGCACCTGCCTTTAATAATGTGGCTCTGGATTCAGACGGTTTTGTTTATGCGGTAACCTTTGATGCAGCTGCAGAACATATGGTATTTCGTTTAAATTCCGGTGGCAAGAATGTCTTAAGAGAAGAAGGAAATACCTTTGTGATAGGTGATATTCACAAAATGAATAGGAATGAGCAGAGTCAGTTTGTTGATGTAGCAGTAAAAGATTACGGTACTTATGCGGTTTTGGATAAATACAAGGGAAGAATCTTTCTCTATGATTTTGACGGACAGCTTCTGAATGCCTTTGGCTCTCTCGGAAAAACAAAAGGCTCCTTTTCTATGCCAACTGGTATTACCTGGTCAGGAGATAATCTGGTGGTTACAGACAGTGCACTAAAATGTGCTTACATACTGAAACCTACGGATTTTGGCAAAGCGGCTTTACAGGCAAGTAAGAGCTACTATTATGGTGATTGGGATGAAGCGTTGGTTCAGTTTGACAATATCCTAAAGTTAAATGCCAATTATGAGGTGGCATATGTGGGAATCGGTAAAAACTATCTGATGAAGGATGATTACAAAAAAGCCATGTATTATTTCAAACTTGGTAACAACCGTGAATTTTATTCCAAGGCCTATAATGGGCACAGAGGTGAAGTGTTACAGGATAACTTTGGAATCATCGCTGTTATCTTCTTAGCTTTCATATCCCTTATTCTATATACGGAAGTAAGATATCATAAGAAGGAGAGTGGACATAAATGAAAAATAAGATCTTAAAAGAACAACTGCATTATTTAAAATATGCCATGTTCCACCCTTTTGACGGCTTCTATGAGATAAAATACAGGGGAAAAGGCAGTGCCCTTATAGCCTCTGTCATTCTGATACTTTATGGAATCATGCAATGTGTTTCCTATCAGTATACCGGTTTCGTTATGAATATGAATGCCATATTTCAAATGAACAGCGTATCAATTTTTATTTCTGCTCTGTCTGTCTTCCTGCTCTTTACAGTAAGTAACTGGACGATTACAACATTGTTTAACGGGAAAGGCAATATGAGAGATATCTATATTGTCTTAGGCTATTCTGTTGTTCCCATGCTGCTGCTTAACGGTTTGACCGTTTTTATCAGTAATTTTGTAATAACAGAAGAAATTATTATTTTAAGGTCCCTGCAGGGAATCGGAGTGGTATGGTTTGTTTTTATCCTGTTGGCAGGCTTGTGCATTATTCATGAATATTCCTTTGCTGTTAATATCAAGACACTGCTGGCAACAGCCGTAGCTGCCTTTATTATCGTATTTCTAGGTATACTGTTCTTCTCATTGATGGAGCGTATGTATTACTTTGTAATGTCAGTTGCGCAGGAGATGGTAAGAAGAATTAATTGACAGTGCATAGTCTGCGATGCCTTATATAAGGCATCATGTCGCTGGGGTGTGTTCTGAAACCGTTTGTGCCATGCCGGGGTTCGCTTTGTAAAAAAGGATTGGCGTGGTTTTCGAACACGACCAAAGAGTGAAAGAAAATTTTAAGGAAAGGCTGCCACAATGAGCTTCTTTCACTCTTTCATAGTTGTGGCAGTATCGCAGGTCAGTCTGCGATATGCAATGGGTGTAAAACATGAAAGGATTAAGTGATATTGCGAACTTTTTAAAGCCTGTAACAGATAAGGTCCGTAAGATATATGCCAGACATTTTGCCCGCAAGATGATTGCAACGGTTCTTATACTGTGTATTATCATCGGGTTATTGCGCTATATACCAGTACTTGGCGTCAAGGCTAATATTCTGCCTCCGGCAGATAATGCAGAACTAGCCGTGGCAGGAGAGGAGATACCTCATACGGCTGGAGAGGTTCTGGTAGCGGAGAGCGATTCTAAACAGCTCTATATCAATGCTGAAACAATGAATCTGAAGGTAAAAGATAAGAATACTGGAAAGTCCTGGTATTCAGCTGTCAACGGCAGCAGCCAGGCAGCAGAACTTGCCCTCTTGACCATTTCCTATCTGGGTGAGGATAATAATCTTTATGAATGGGATTCTTATACCTACTGTACGCAGCTGGGAAGTTATGTAATGAATAAAATTGAAAATGGTGTTCAGATTACCATGGACATTAATGAAGGTGAGTCAGAACGTTTTACAGAATATTATCCCCAGAAAATGTCCATTGACAGATTCGAGAATTTCTTTTTGGGCGGAATAAAAACACTTGTTGATTCTGGTAAGACAGACCAGGCTACTGCTGATAAGTATAAAATGACTTTGGAACTGTTATACAAAAAGAGTATTACAGAAGAAGCTTATGCTGTCTCCTATAATGGAACACCTCCAAGGAGTGCGGTAAAACAGCTGATTAAGCTGGCCGAATTATTGGGTTATACCAGAGATATGCTCATTGAAGACAGTACGGAGATGGGTCTTAGTGTAACCTTTGCAGAACCCGCACAGTTTAAAGTAGTTGCGGAAGCGGTTCTTGAGGGCGATGATTTTGTATTCAGAGTTCCTACGCAGGAAATGGTCAGCGGAAATTCCTTCTATACCATCCAGAACTTAAAAGTGCTTCCCAATTTCGGGGCGGCAGCATCCAAGGATTATGAAGAAGGATATATTCTGGTACCGGATGGAGCGGGGGCATTGTTTCAGTTTAATACCTTCAATGCAGCAGTACCGGATTATATCAGACCGGTGTATGACAATGATTATTTAACGGACTATTACTTTGCACCTGAATTTGGTGAAGAGCTTATGATGCCGGTATTTGGAATGACCTATGGTCCTATGGACAATGCGTCCCATGGTTTACTTGGAATTATCGAAAAAGGTGCAGAAAGCTCTTACATAAATGTTAAGCTTGCATCCACTTCAAAAGACAGCGCCTCCTCCTATAATAAAGCCTTTGCATCTTTTGATGCCGCACAGTACAGCAGCGTTAAGGTATATGGGCCCTATAGTGATAACAAAGCCTCCTACCTGGTGGATACTGGTGTTCTGGACGTGGATTACACCATTCGTTACAAGTTATTTCCTGGTAAAGTCACCTATTATGACATGGCAAAAGCCTATCAGGAATATCTGATGCAGCAATGGGATGTGAAGGAGACAGCTTATCCTGAAAAAGCAAAATTATATTTGGACTTCCTTGGAGGGATTTCCTTAACAGAACGTTTTCTCGGCATACCTTATCAGTCCAGTTATTCCATGACTACTTACGAGGAAATGACAGACATACTGAATGATCTGCCGGGGGTTGATCTGGCCCTTAAGTACACCGGTTTCTTTAACGGAGGTTTTGAGAATAAGTTAAACAATAAAGCAGAGCAGGTAGCTGCAAACGGTTCTGAAAAAGAATTTGATAAACTGAAGGCCCTGACCCAGGAACGTAAGGCTGATTTATTCCTAGAGGTTAATCTGGCAAAGGTATATGACAAAGGGAACGGTTTCAGAGCAAAGAAGCATGCGGTATATGATTACTCAAACACACCTGCTACCATGTATCGATATCTGCTGTCCTTGGGAATACTAGACGGTTATACCGGTTTTGATGTGAATTATTTTTATCTGCTTTCACCCAGATATTTAAACAGTGTTGTGGATAAATTCTTGAAAAGTGCATCGGAATACGATAAACTCTCTATCTCTGACCTCGCACATTATAATCTTGCAGACTATCGCTTCAAGAAGAATGTATCCGTTTATGAAGCCGGTCGAATCGTTGACAGAAATTTGGAGAAAATTTCTGAAAGCCATGAGCTGTCTTTGGAAAACCCCATGATGAAGAATCTGGTATATGGTTCTTATGCCGAGGATATTTCAAGAGAGAGCAGTGACTACGCAACTTTCTATATGACCATACCTTTCAGGCAGCTGGTGATGAACGGCCTGATACAGGTAACCACAGAAAATGTAAATATGTCCACCAATAATCCGGCTTATTATGTATTGCAGGCAGTGGAACTAGGAGTATATCCAAAGTTTACCTTAACGGCTAAGAGTGATGATATCCTGCAGGAAAGCGCTTATTCCTATTACTATGCAACAGAGTATGAGAAGCAGAAGGATACGATTAATCAGGTATATGAAGCATGCAAGGCAGCCTGGGAGGAAATTGGAAATATGGAGATTACAGGTCATAAAATCCTTGGAGAAAACGTATTTCTTACGGAATATGCTTCCGGTGTAACGGTTATAACCAACTATAACCTACATACTGTGAACGTAAACGGCAGTGAGATACCAGCCCTTGGATATATTATTTCAGGAAATTAGGAGGAAAGAGGATGCGAAATATTTTTCCGTTAAAATACAAAACCAAAAGAAAGCTCAACGGCTTCCTCTATGTCCTGCCCTTTCTCATCGGTTTTTTATTATGTTTTGCCATACCGTTATTTAATACCGTAAGGTATTCCTTTAATACTGTAAGTGTAAATGATACCGGTGGTATGAAATTTGCCTACAGCGGTTTCAAAAATTATATCGATTTATTTCAGAATGAAGTAACTACTACCGCGCAGCCAATGATAAGGCTTTTTGCGGATCAGAATCTTTCCATACTTACCAATGTGCCCCTGATTGTAATCTTCAGTTTATTTATGGCACTTTTGGCAAATCTGAAATTTAAGGGAAGAGGGATTGTAAGGGTTATTTACTTTCTGCCCATTATCTTTGGTCTTGAGGTTGTAACAGATATGCTTGCAATAACCACCGGCGGTGAATGGGTCAAAGAAAGCTCCGGATTATTCAGTGAAAGTTATATCAGTTCCTTGTTGATGCATTACACGAATATACCTAACAGCATTTTACTGCCGGTAATATCATACGTTGACAAAATCTTTGACGTACTTTCCCAATCCGGTGTACAGACCTTGATTTATCTGGCAGGACTGCAATCCATCAGTCCCAGCCTGTATGAGGTTGCTAAAATTGAAGGTGCTACCGGTTATGAGACCTTCTGGAAGGTTACCATACCCTCAATTATGCATATAACGTTATTTGTTACCGTGTATACGGTTGTGGATATGTTCTTAAAATCCCCTATTTCAGAAGAAGCCTACAGCTTTGCTTTTGAACAGAGTAAGATTGGAACCGGTTCCGCGTTATCTGTAATTTACATATTAAATGTGCTCCTGGTTCTTGGAATTGTATTGTTGGTGTTAAGAAAGGTGGTAAAGAAATATGAAAAATAAGACTGAGAATGCCTCCTTTGGGCTTAAGGTATATCTGTTTCGCAAGAAATCAAAGAATATACTGCAGTCCGCCTTCCTTTTCTGTATTATTGTAGGTTTATGCTTTACGATTCTCTATCCTATTATACAGTTGATTCCATCCATATTTTCTAACATCGAAGATTTGGGTAATCCGAATGTAATCTGGCTGCCTATGGAGTTCTCCATGACCAGCTTTAAGGCTGCCATTCGTTTTAGTATGCCGGAAGGCTTTATGACAATTGTAAAATCTGTTTTATACGCAGGTTTAATAATGGGTATACAGGTGTTTGTTTCAGCAATGGCAGGTTATTCCCTGGCCAGAGTGAAGTTCTTCGGACACAAATTCGTATTCTTTCTGGTAATACTTGTATTTTTGGTTCCCAGACAGTCACTGTTGCTGGCACAGTATATCTACTATTCACATTTTAATGCCTTTGGTTTGCTGAAGTTCTTTACAGAGTCAGGGGAAATTAACTTGATCAACCAACCTGCAACGTTGTTTATGATTGCAATATTGGGTTTTGGTGTTCAGCAGAGCTTATTTGTTTTCATTTTCAGTCAGTTTTTTAAGAATATACCAAAAGAACTGGAAGAAGCTTCTCTTATTGACGGCTGCGGCTTTCATAAGACATATTTTAAGATTATGATTCCGAATGCATTGCCTGCCATATCAACGGTAGCGGTATTATCTTTTGTTTGGAATTATGGTGATACCTATTTTACCAGCTACTTTAATAAGGACGGCCCTTACCTGAGTTCAAGCCTTGCAAGGGTATTTTCACCGGCAAACAAACAGTTTGTATTGGGAGCAGTAAAAGTATGGTTCGATGTACCGCTGGCAACAGACTTTGCTTTTGATGCTATTAAGCAGGCAGCCGTTCTTATCTTCCTTATACCTTTGCTGCTGGTGTACTTCGGCGCTCAGAAGTGGCTGGTGGAAAATCTCGAGAATTCCGGACTTGTAGGATAAAGGTTTCTCATGGATTCAGGAATATCTAATCGCAGATTACATATTTACGAAAGGGGTTATTTATGAGAAAAAGATGGGGTGTGGCAGTAGTCTGCCTGCTTGTTCTGTTAACTGGCTGCGGGGGAGGAGGAAGTTCCAGGAAAACCGAAGCTCCTGCTGATGATAAGGTATCACAAGAGGGTACAGCAGAATCAGAAAGCAAAGAAAACAATGATGTAACAGGGGGAGCAATAGAAGTGAAAATTAACTTATCAGAGAAACATCAGATAATCGAAAGCTTCGGAACCAGCGGTTGTTGGTGGTCGCAATATGTCGGAGGCTGGGATAATGAGTATAAGGATACCGGGCGCTCCGTAAGAGATGAGATTGCCATGCTTTTATTTGACAGAGAGTATGGTATTGGACTTAGCAGTTATCGTTACAATCTCGGAGCAGGATCTGCTGACAGCGGTAAGGGTAAATACAATGATCCTCATAGAAGAGCACAGAGTTTTGAAACGGCACCTTTTACCTACAACTGGAACAAGGATGCTAATGCTGTCTGGTTTATGAGAAAGGCTGTGGAACTGGGAGTAGAGGAAATTATCATGTTCAGCAACAGTCCATTGGAACGTTTGACCATTAACGGAACTGCCCAGGTGACAAAGGGCAGTAACGAGAACATTCTCCCTGAAAATTATGAGGATTTTGCCCGATATGTAATGGATGTGGCAGAGCATTTTGTAGAAGAAGGGATACCCGTAAAATACATTTCACCTGTCAATGAACCACAATGGGAGTGGACGGAAGGACAGGAGGGGTGCCATTACGAACCCGCTAAAATACCAAAGCTGTATCGTACATTTCTAACAGAATTAAATAGCAGGCCAGCGTTAAAAGATGTTGCACTTTCCGGTCCGGAAAGCGGTGAATGGAAGGGAGCTGCTACTCTATATACCAGTGCGCTCTTAAATGACTCTGTTCTTGGCAGTTATTTCGATGCCATCGATAATCATTCCTACTGGTCTGATACTGCTTCCAAAGTAGCCTTTAAGAGATGGATGGATGCCAACTATCCTGAGGTTAAGCTGCGTATGAGTGAGTGGTGTGAAATGGTAAACGGCTCGGATGTTACAATGGATTCTGCATTTGAACTTGCAAGGGTACTGCAGGAGGATCTAACGGTACTCGATGTGGTATCCTGGCAGAACTGGGTGGGTGTAGCCCCCGGTGGTTATCGCGATGGGCTTATCTATGTTAATGAAGGAAAGAAGACGCTGAACCCGTTAAAACGGTTATGGGGCTATGGTAATTACTCCAAATTTATACGGCCCGGTTATCAGAGGGTTGAGGTATCTGACAGTACGCTGAAAGAATTAAACCCCGTCGCCTTTACCGGTACGAATGATAAGGGAAAAAAGGAATTGGTGCTGGTAGTCATTAATGAGTCCGATGCAAATAAAAAACTTTTGCTTGATATTCAAGGGGCAGTAGAATATACTGATATAAGTGTATACGAAACCTCAGAAAGCAGTAATTTAGACAGAATAACCAATGAAAAATACGGCGTGGGAGATGCAGTTGAGGTCGGAAAGCAATCTATAACTACAATTATTTTGTCAGAGGGCTGGTGATTTCTATTTTAGATGGCAACGACATGCCGAAGCAATTAACCATTTATGATATTGCAAAGGAAGTTGGGGTCTCCGCAGCAACAGTTTCGAGAGCAATATCAGGAAGAGGTTACGTATCAGAAGCAAATAAAGTAAAAATTATGGAACTGGTTCAGAAATATAATTTCAGACCAAATACCTTTGCCCAGAATCTGCAGGCAGGGTTTACGAAAACCATCGGATATATAGTCCCTCACATCGGTAATATGTATTTTGCAAATGTATATTATGAGTTTGAAAAATGGGCTTCCAGCCATGGGTATATGACCATTTTGCTAAATGCCAAAGGTGATTACAATCTGGAGTCTAAATTCTTAAACTCTCTGAAGGAAAAACATGTAGACGGTATCGTCATGATGGGAGGGCGAATGGATGAGAGGAATCTTCCGGAGAGTCATGTCAGGGAAATACAGGAGATGAGAAATATCGTCCCGGTTGTTTCCTGTGGTCCGGAAGCAGAACGCTTTGGCTGTAATGGTATTTATACCGATGATGTCAAAGGTGTGGAGGAACTACTTCTGTTCTTAAAATCCAGAGGTTATAAAAGGATTTGTTTTATCGGCGGAGGAGATCAGTACTATCCTTCCTATATCAAAAAGAAGACTGCTTACGCGGTTGGAGAGAAGCTGGGACTTGATGTTTCAGTAAGATGGCTTACAGGAAATGACGTGTTCAGCTTTAGTGCTGGTTATGACAGTCTGAAGATACTGATAGAGGAAGGCGGGCCTTTACCGGAAGTTATCTGCGGTATTAACGATTATGTTGCACTTGGAGCTGTTAACTGCGCTCTGGAGAGAGGACTGAAAATACCGGAGGATTTAGCAGTCACCGGGTTTGATGATGTCAGTATAACAACCATGACACCAGTGCATATAACATCCATCAGTCCGAGGTATGAGTACTTTGGTAAGAAGGTATTCAACAGCCTTCACAAGCTGATGCAAGCCAAGGCCTTAACAACAGGTAAGACTTCCTTAATAAAACCTGAAATTATTATCAGAGGCAGTACGCGATAAGAGATTAGCCCTGTTTACAATTTGAGACAATGTTACCCCTTATGAATGCCTTTGCATTTGATTACAAACAGTGCAAAAGTGAGGTTAGGTAACGATAGTCAGCTTACAAGAACAGGGCTATTTTTTTATAAACTATATGTAATCGGTTACATAGTATTTTGACAAAAAAGGAGACAAAAAATGGTATCTAACACAATAGAAATCAAGGATAAGTTTTATGTAAATGGTAAACCTGTGCAGATTATATCAGGTGCCATACACTATTTCAGAATAGTTCCTGAGTACTGGAGGGATCGCCTGGAAAAATTAAAGGCTATGGGCTGCAATACGGTAGAAACCTATGTGCCCTGGAATCTTCATGAACCCCAAAAAGGAACTTATTGCTTTGAGGGTATTCTGGATATTAGGAAATTCATAGAGATTGCAGCTGAACTTGAATTATGGGTAATCTTCAGACCCTCCCCCTACATTTGTGCAGAATGGGAATTTGGTGGACTTCCTGCCTGGCTCCTGGCGGAAGACGGAATGCGTTTTCGAAGCAGTCATCCAAGTTTTATGCAGCATACGGCTGATTATTATAAGAAACTCTTTGAGATTACAGCACCTTTACAGTTGCCCTTAGGCGGACCGATCATATTGATTCAAATTGAAAACGAATATGGTTATTATGCAGATGATACAGGTTACCTGGAACAGATGAAACAGCTGATGGTTGATAATGGAGCCTGTGTCCCTTTTGTTACTTCTGACGGTCCATGGGGAGATGCCTTGGAGTGCGGTAAGTTGGAAGGCGTATTGCCTACAGGAAACTTTGGTTCCAAGATGAAGGAGCAGTTTGCAGTATTAAAAGAGCATACCAATGGCGGACCTCTTATGTGTATGGAATTCTGGGTAGGCTGGTTCGATCATTGGGGTAACGGAGGACATAAAACCTCTAATATGGAAGAGAATTGCAAGGATTTAGACGAAGCCTTACAGTATGGTAATATTAATATCTACATGTTTATCGGCGGAACAAACTTTGGCTTTATGAACGGCTCTAATTATTATGATGAGCTTACGCCGGATGTAACCTCCTATGACTATGATGCAGTATTGTCAGAGTGCGGTGATATTACACCTAAATACGAAGCGTTCAGGGAAATCATCGGTAAATATGCAAAACTTCCGGAGATAGAATTTACCACAAAGATTGTGAAAAAAGCTTATGGAAAGCTTAGCTGTAAGGAAAAGGTAGGCTTATTTGAAAGCCTGGAGGATCTGTCAGCTCCTGTTACTGATTTATTTCCCAAGTCCATGGAAAAACTCGGACAAAGCTATGGGTACACCTTATACCGTTCTTCTCTTGTAAAAGAGAAAAAGATGGAAAAAATTCGTTTATACAATGCGAACGACAGGGCAAAAATATATATCTCACAGAAACCTGTTGCAACACTTTATGATAGAGAGCTGCTTATCGAACACGATATAGCCTATGACTTTGAAAAAGGAAGTTCCATAGATATTCTTATGGAGAATATGGGAAGAGTGAATTTCGGACCTTACCTGGATAAACAGCGTAAAGGAATAGATGGAAGTGTTGTAATCAACGGTCATCAGCATATGAACTGGGAACACTATACCCTGCCCTTGGATAATCTTCATAAATTGGATTTTACCAAAGGCTTTCAAGAGCAGAAACCTACCTTTTACCGCTTTGAGTTCCAGGTAGAAGAAAAAGGAGACACCTTCATAGATATGGAAGGCTGGGGAAAAGGCTGCGTCTTTGTAAACGGCTTTAATCTGGGACGTTTCTGGGAGATTGGACCGCAGAAAAGATTATACCTGCCTGCACCATTGCTGCGAGACGGAATCAACGAAATTATCGTATTCGAGACAGAAGGAAAAGCATCGGAGGAACTAGTCCTTTGTGATAAACCGGATCTCGGTTAATTAAATAAAAGCAAGCACTTCCTTAAAAATCGGTATGATATTTTTGGAAGTGCCTGCTTTTATTTTGTTTTCCTTGGAAGTATTCTCAGTTCCTTTGAAGACAAACTGGTTGGCGGAAAACAAGACGATTAAGAAGTCTGCTATCCTCTGTGAATTAACAGTCAATTTTCAACCGATGGAGAAAATACTGAAAGTTTCCATGAAAGAAGGAGAATAGTTTAATGTGGTTGGATTATTTTGCCGATAATATTCCTGTAAGCATCCTTGTAATTTTATTTTTTATCATGTTCATACATAAGAAGTAGCATTGTAGCTCGATTAATTTGGAAGGCTTGTAAGGGAGTGAGGGAAGATATGAATATTAACTTAAAAAGCAATCATGGATTTATAAATACACATACAAGTACAAAAAGTACAAAAGGTAAAACGGCCGGAGGCAGTCTGAAAGCTGTCTTAGATCAGCACAGAGAAGCTCTGCGGGTATCGCGGGCTGATGATGAAGAGTCCGAGAAAAGAAAGGCAGAAAAGATCGGTCAAAAGCTTAATGCCGGTAAAAAACTCTCGACCAGTGAGATGGATTTTCTCAGGAGAACCAATCCTGAGCTGTATATGAAAGCTTTGCGTATTCAAATGAAACGTGAGATGGTAGAAAGCAGTCTTAAGAATTGTAAATCAAAACAAGAAGTTGAAGAAGCAGCGGGTCTTCAGTTAGGCATGATCAATGATATGGACCCTGACCGGGAAGCAATGATAAATGCTGTCAATGATGTAGTGAAAGAATTTAAGAAGACGGATAAGTATAAGAGCCTGCCACAGGAAAGCGAAGAGAAGAGAGGCGAAGGATATGGCAGTCTTACCTCAGAGGAATATAACAATAGAGGTGCATTGAGAAAAGAGGATGCAGCTGATTTTGATGTAAAACTATAAGCCTTTCAAGACATTTTTCTCTTTTCATTCCATACAATAGTAAATATAGGTTTGTATGGATAAACTTCGGTCAGCACGGTTAACTGAAGGGAGAGGTGAAGATGGAATATAATAATTCTTATAAGATCAAGGGCATGGCAGACTGGTTTAAAAAGAAAAAAGGAATGTACTCCTTTATTTCTCAAAGCTTTGATAATTTACAGGCGGTGTGTCCGAAACTCTTGAAAACAGAGGTGGCATACCAAAATGATTTCCCTTATACAGCTGAGATAATTAGTGAAGGGTTGACTGTACCCTGGGCAATGGATATTACAAAGGACGGAAGAATCTTTGTAACAGAGCGAATCGGTAACATCCGTCTGATACATAAGGATAACAGGGGAGCCGAAACGATATATACCTTTACAGCGCCGTTTACCGCTCAGGGTGAGGGTGGTTTACTTGGGCTGGTATTGGACCCTGAATTTGATAAAAATGGATACTTTTATGTTATGTATACCTTTCAGGCAGAAGATAAATTCTATAACCGGGTAGTGCGTATGCATTATGAGGACGGAAATACAAGAGAAGACAGGATATTACTGGATAATATACCAGGTGGAAGAGGGCATAACGGCGGCAGAATAAAGATTGGACCCGATAATTTACTTTATATAACAACTGGAGATGGTGATGTACCGGAATCATCACAGAATCTTGAGCTTCTGTCTGGAAAAATTCTTCGTATCAATCTGGATGGCAGCATACCCTCTGATAATCCTTTCTCAGGTTCACCTGTATATGCTCTGGGTCTTCGTAATCCCCAAGGGCTTGCCTGGAGTAAGGAGGGTGACTTATATGCTTCCGTACATGGAAACTATGGAAGAGATAAAATAAACATAATTATACCCGGGGGAAATTACGGGTGGCCTTTGGCGGAAGCGGAGGAAGATCTGGCAGAACAGGGCTTTCAGGCTTCTGTCATCAGCAGTGAAACAGAGACCTGGGCACCATCAGGAATCACCTTTATTGAAGAAGGACCTTTAAAAGGCAGATTGCTGGTTGCAGCATTAAGAGGAATGGAAGTATTAGAAATGATGCTGTCGGCTGATGGTAGACAGGTAGTACAGGTAATACCACGGCTTCAGGACCAATATGGAAGATTGAGAGAAGCCTATAGTGCAGCTGACGGCTCGGTGTATATAACTACCAGTAACTTAGATGGCAGAGGGCAGCCTCGAGAAGGGGATGACAAGATTATACGGTTGGTACCCATAAGTGAAGAATAGCAATGTTGCGGCAGGAAAGCCAGAAGGTTTCTTGCCGTTTTGCATTCAATTGAAAAAGGCCTTTTTGTGTTAATTCTAAAAATGAGTAAAAATGAGATAATTACAAAGAATATTAATGTGGTTACGAAATGCAACTGTAAAAAGAAATTTAGAATGTGAGGTTCCACATATGGAGAATATGAATACAAATCAATCAGATTTATCTTCTGTACTGCCTATGATGGCATTAAGCGACATCCCTGAGAGTAAACCGGATGCAAAGGAAATTGTCGCCTTGGTAAAGGACAGCGGGAAAGTTACCGGATATCAGCTTTCTGATGGTAAAGTACTGAACAAAGAAGAAGGAGTGGAAGCGGCCAGACAGGGTGACATCAAAGGAGTAGGAATTGCCACCCGAAAAGGGAATGAATATTTGAAATCTTTACCCGACGGCAGAGAGGAAAATAATCTGTCAAATCTTCCTTCAATCACAGATGAAAAACTATCCTAAAAGCGGTAATCACAAAAAGATTAGGATTCTTAACAAAATATGTATAAAAATCCTTAATCTAACAATAATAAATATGTCAGAGTATTATTATTGAATGAAAGGAACCATTGCTTTTGTAATGGTAATAAGGTAATTTAAAATGAAAGCTAGTGTTAATCCAGATCTTTGCATAAGCTGTGAATTATGCACAAACCTATGTCCCGACGTTTTTAGTATGGGTGATGACGGTTTTGCTCATGGAATAGACGATGCAATTCCGGCAGATAAAGAATCCGAAGCGGAAGACGCCAGAGACAGCTGTCCTACCAGTGCAATTGATATTGATTAATAAAGGAAATAAAAGCAGCTGTTCGGTTCAAAAACCATAACTGTCAGCTGCTTATTTTTCTGTCAGTAAAAAGCCTTATTCCTGTACTACGGATTCCATTGCCCCATCATCAGTTTCAATTTCCTATAGAAGTTTTTAGAGAGGCTTTTTGTCCGGTTAAGAGAACACTGCTGGTAAATGCAGTAAAGGGTGCTACCAGTACCAGACCAATGCTTCCGATAAAGGTATCAAGAATTTCTGCAGATACATATTTGTAATTCAATATATTATATATTGGTGTTCCCTGAGCCATAAATACCATCAACAGTGCAATATAACCTCCGGAATATGCAAGAAGGAGAGTGGTGGTCATCGTTCCCATGGCAGCACGTCCCACATTCATACCGGAGAGAAAAGCATCCTTCCATTTCATTTCGGGTTTCTTGGAAATTACTTCAGTAATAGCCGAAGTAATATCCACCGCGAGATCCATAACAGCACCGGAAGAGCCGATAAAGATACTTGCCATAAATATTTTGGTAAGGTTCAGACCTTCATATCCACTGTAAAGCAGACTTTCTGAATTTGGCATAATAGCGCCATGTATCTTATAACTGGTGGTAAACAGCATTCCAAGGATACAGGTTACAAGGATTCCAAGAGAGGCACCAGAGATGGCAGCAAGGGCCTTACGGTTGAATCCGAATACCAGTGAAAGAATCAGAATTGTAAGAAAGACAGTGATAAGTAGTCCAAAGTAAATGGGGTTATGACCGTTTAAATAAAACGGCACTAAGACCTTCCAGATCATCAGGATACTTGTTGCAAAGGAAATCAAGGCTCTAAAACCTGTTCCTCCCGCTACAACAATTAGTAAAATTGCAAATATTGCTGCGAGGAGGACTTCTTTGTTGATTCGGTAGTGATCGATAAGATTTACGGAAAGAATTTCAGAAGTATTATAATTTATTACCACCAGAGCTTTATCTCCGGGAGTGAAAATCTTATCTGTTTCCAGGGAGCCATTCAAGAGATTAAAGCCTGCAACCTGCTGCCCTTTAAATTTTCCGCCTAATAATTCTACCACACAGGTCTGTTCACCGGAACGGATAAGTCCGGTATCGATGATATTTTTATTATCAACTGATATTACTCTGGCAGAGCAGCGGTCAGTGCCCTGGTAGATAATTGCGCCTTCGTAACCGGTAGGCAGGAGAAGCAGGAATAATAAAACAATAATAGATAGGAGGACTGGCAGATGGTAAGATAAGTTGCTGCGGAAGCTGCTTATGTATAATTTAAGTTTATTATGAAAAGGCTTCATACGAATTCCTTTCTCAATTCTAATTTAGTTTTTATTTGCTTGGAATTAAAATGTGGTCGTCTAATCTTTCATGGAACCTGATATCTGTTAGGATATCTGTAACTGATATTGAAACTGATATTGAAACTGATATCTAAATATGATAACTGAATTTGATATCTGGATAAGATATCTACATATTATCCCGCTGGCCGACAAAAGTGTAAGCTTAAAAGTGCCACATTCCGAAAAATAAATTATAGGAAGATATGGTGAAATCAACTTATGGGATAGTGTTGGGATTAACTTTTTTTCTTTGCCACAATTGATTTTAGAGGAATATCCGAAATATCCTTTGAAAAAGAAATGGAGTACTGCTGCATATATAATTCCGCTGATTGCATATAGATGCTTAACATAAGTAAAACAGTAATCAGCAGTAATCCATTTCTTGGATTATAAGGCAGAAGAAATCGTATAAAGTAGGTATTATTTTACTTTCAGGAGACTTTCAAGATTATAATAAATCTGTGTGTTATCATAATACCCAGAGAAAAGATCAGCACCCTGTCCTTGTGCAAATACACCTACCGGAAGTCCTGTATGGGCATAGGAGGAAAAATTAATACCGGATTTGTTGTTGAGTATATGAGTAATTGTTACCGTCAAGGGTTCATAGGAACCATAAAGGAGATACTCCTCGCTGTTTTCTGCACGTTTACCACTTATGGTTTTTATGTAAGCATCTTTTAGCTTCTCATATTCATAAGAGGTGAGCACCAGGTCAGGATTGGTTTTGGCACTGGAATCATTGTCTGCTATAAGACCAAAATTCTTTTTGATATCTTGAAGAACTGTATCAAAAGCAGTTCCGTTTTCTCTGTATTTCTTCACGTAATCGGAATCAAATTTGGCATAGGAGAGCTTCTGATTGGACAGGTTGTCAAGGAATGTATTATAATCTGTTCCTGCATAACCAATTGTCAGTCCTCCGGTCTCATGATCTCCGGTTACTAGGATTAAGGTATCATCAGGGTATTTTTTATAGAAAGCGATTGCTTCTGATACGGCATCATCAAGTGCAACCGTATCTGCGATAGTAGAACCGGCATCATTTGCATGACAGGCCCAGTCAATCTTACCACCTTCCACCATCATAAAAAATCCTTTTTCATTGTAAAGCACATC
Source organism: Anaerocolumna sp. AGMB13020 (assembly GCF_033100115.1). Taxonomy (NCBI): domain Bacteria; kingdom Bacillati; phylum Bacillota; class Clostridia; order Lachnospirales; family Lachnospiraceae; genus Anaerocolumna; species Anaerocolumna sp. AGMB13020. The sequence continues at coordinate 5,776,597 of NZ_CP136910.1, forward strand.
TATGCCTTTTTTTACGTAATCCTTTAGTTTCCATTCGCTGGATTTGGCATCGTTTGCATAGGAAAGTGAATTGCTGTCTGCCAGTGTCTCACCGATAATGATAGTCTTTCCGTCGGAGGCTTTTACATTTACTGCATCCTTTTGAGTTGTTATTACCTTGTAACCTTTCTCTTTAGCAACCTGGTATAGGTTCGTCTGAGGCGTATTCTTATTGTCTCCGTCAGGATTGATTAAAGCACCGCCTGCAAAATATTCAAAACCACTGTTAACCATTTCAAGACCGATGGAATAATAGTTGTTTCTGGAAGGCTGATGTGCATAGTAAGCAGCAGGGGTTGCATGATTAAGGTTAACAGAGGAGATGATACCAACCTTATAGTCTAACTGTTCTTTCACTTTTTCGGAGATCGTTTCATAAGATATTTTTTTGTTCTCGTCCATATTAATGGTTCCGCTGTATGTCTTATGACCTGTTGAAAGTGAGGTGGCAGTAGAAGCGGAGTCGGGACAAAAAGAAGTGGAATCATAAGTAACAGCTGAACCTGCTACAGGAAATTTCATGAAATTCAGATATTTGTTACCGGTAAGGACTTTGGTATCCTTTTGCTGATTAATAGCACCGAGGTAATCACTGGCTGCCTGGATCTGTGGATAGCTCATACCATCACCGATAAACATAAATACATATTTGGGAGCTTTCAAATTGGTTGCTTGTGTTTCTTTCTTGCTTCCGGCAGCAGCACTTTTTGCACTGTTAAAATCATTGGTGAATGCAAGGGATAAGAGAAGGACACCTGCCAGAGTACAGGCAGATATTCTCTTAAAGGTTTTATTCATCATACTTTCTTTCTCCTTCTGGGATTGATAAGACCCATTTCCTATTATTAAAGTAGCAGAACAAATCCTGTCCTAACATTAGCCTGCATGCATTTCCGGAGCCAATTTAAGAAGAACTGTTAATTCATAAATAACATAAGCAGATGAAAAAGACAATAGACTATGGTAATATTTAACATTATGTTTACAGAGGGATTAAAAATTAACAATATTCTGCATATACTCGCAGTGTGGTATACAAACAATCAGATTGTGGAGGGGTTTCTTGAGATTTGCAATAATACTCGATATCTATAAAAAATACTCCCTGGAAAATCTGTTGTCAGAATACAACAGATTTTTCAAGAAGTATAATTAACGATAAATCAGATTTATCATATTGAAAGAATATAATGTAATATTTCAAACGGAAAGGTTATGTTATCAGGCTTTTAGGTTCGTAGTTTCCCGAAGTACTAAATCTGCTGAAAAAACTGTTCTTCCGGCCACATTCTCATTATTAAAAATACGCATTAAGGTCAGAACGGTTTGGATACATATAGTCTCTAACTTATTGTCAATGGAGGTCAGTTCCGGTTCACAGCATTTTGCCAGTTTGGAGTTGTTGTGTCCGACGATGGAAATATTTTTAGGAATAGCTAATTTCACGGTTTTTGCAAATTTGACCGCACCGATAGCAATTTCATCATCAGCAGCGATAATTCCATTAAAGCGGCGTCCACTCTTATAAAGTGAAATAAGATAATTCTTAATATCAGTCACATCTCCGGAGCATTCATATACCCGGTTCTGGGATTCTATTTTGTTCTCTTGGGTTGCCTGAAGAAATCCCTCTTTTTTTTGGATACCGCTAAAGGACAGTAGCCGGTATAAAAAAATGGGGTCTGTATAACCACTTTTAATTAATTTATCTGTAATATCATAAACCGCCTGATGCTCATCGCATAGGATACAGAATATATTGGGGGCCTTCAGATAACCGTTAATCAACATTACAGGTACCTGATTGGCTGCTTCTAATATATAATTATTGTCAGAAGAATTTTTTTCTACAAAATTCGAACCCACTAAAATAAGTGCATCCACTTTCTTTGATAAGAGCAGTTTCAGGCAATTTTCCTTGTCCTTTGGCTCATAACCGGTACAGCATAATATGGAATTATAGCCATTGTTTTTTAATTCCCGTTCCAGATAAAATACTGCATTGGCAAGATAGATATCAGAAGAATCAGCACACAGGATACCGATGGTATTCATAGAGTTAAGCCCCAGCCCACGGGCATAAGCATTAGGCATGTAACCGCTTTCTTCTATTATGGATAATACTTTATTTCTGGTTTTTGCACTGACGCTGGGACTGTTATTTAAAACCCGGGATACAGTTGCGATGGAAACACCTGCTTTTTTTGAGATATCATATATATTCATGCCATACCCCTTTCTTTTTCTATCATTTGTTCTTAACTGATTGTAAGAACTTACATAAGTTTGATTATACAGATATTCTTAAAGTATGGCAAGTAACAATTTTTCTGTTGCCTGGTTTTCAATTATTACTTGACAAACAGGTGCGTGAACGATAAAGTAATAATGTAAGCGCTTACATAAGCGATAGACTATTTGAAGCAAGGTGCTAATATCCACACCTGACAGCTTGTTGTTATATCCATTTGGAGGTTTACTTAAGCACAGGCTGGAAGAAAAGAAAAAGATAAACGAGGTAGAGAGATGGTATTATTGGATGACAGTATTTCTAAGGCCAAAGACAGACCAGTTAAGGTCATTCAGTTTGGCGAAGGTAACTTTTTGCGTGCGTTTGCAGATTATATGATTGACATTGCAAATGAAAAGGAATTGTTTGACGGAAGTATAGTGATACTCAAGGCTATTGAATACGGTAGTCTTGACATGTTTCATGAGCAGAAATACCAGTATACACTTACCCTGCGGGGAAAGCAGGACGGTAAGGAGGTTAATGAAAGCCGAATTATCACCTCTGTAAAAGATGCAGTCAGTGTGTATGATGAGTATGAGAAATTTATGGGTCTTGCCGGAATAGACACACTTAGATTTGTAGTATCGAATACCACTGAGGCTGGAATTGCTTTTGATGAGAAGGATTCTTTAGATGCATTGCCGCCTAGAACCTATCCGGCCAAATTAACAAAATTCTTATTTGAGAGATACAAAGCTTTCGCAGGTGACAGGGAGAAAGGTTTAATTATTCTGCCTGTTGAATTAATTGATGACAATGGTATCTTATTAAAAGAATATGTATTGAAGTATGCAAAGCTCTGGAGTTTGGAAGAAGATTTTATAACATGGCTTTTAGAAGCTTGCGTATTTTGCAGTACTTTGGTTGATCGTATTGTTACCGGTTATCCAAAGGATGAGGCAGAAGCAATCTGGGAGAAGCTTGGTTATCAGGATAATCTTCTTGTTACAGCAGAGCCTTTTGGATTATGGGTAATTGAAAGTGAAAAAGATATCAGTAAAGAACTACCCCTTGATAAAGCAGGACTCCCGGTTGTTTTTACAGATAATCAGAAACCCTATAAGCAAAGAAAGGTACGTATCTTAAATGGTGCCCACACCTCTTTTGTCCTGGCTTCTTATCTGGCAGGCAACGATTATGTATTGGAATCCATGAAGGATGAAACGATACGTAACTTTATGCAGAAGGTAATCTATGAGGAGGTTATTCCTACGCTAACATTACCGGAAGAGGAATTGAAAACCTTTGCAGATTCGGTAATCGAGAGATTTGAGAATCCACATATTAAGCATGCACTGCTGTCAATTTCCCTTAATTCTGTATCCAAATGGAGAGCCCGCTGTCTGCCCAGTTTACTGGGATATATTGAAAAAAATAAAACACTGCCTGAGCATCTGGTATTTTCCATAGCTGCGTTACTTTCATTCTATAGCAGCAGTGAAAGAAAAGACGGCAGTTTGGTAGGAAGAAGAAACGGAAAGGAATATATTATTCAGGATGATAAGGAAGTTCTGGATTTTTTTGCAGAGAATTCAGCTAAGACTTCAAAGGAATTCGTAGGCTTGTACTTAAGCAACGCAAATTTCCATGGTCAGGATTTATCCCTTATTCCTTCCCTTAATGAAAAAGTAACGGAATATCTGGAAAGTATTAAACAGAATGGTATGAGAAAGAGCCTGGAAATTTTGGGATAATTTCTGAAGGAATCAGCAGATATCTTAGCCGTGCAAAGGAATTATGAAATATAATCTAATTAATCCGATAATTAATCCGATAAGACCGCACAGAACATAAGAATCATGAATATAGAGCCAGAGCAAGGATAAAACAGCTGTCATCAAAGAAACACTTATGATAACAGCTGTTTTGATTTGTAATTTTAAATAAGCCAAAGAGTTGCAATGAATGTTAGAATTGAAAGTAATTCTTTGCATTATAATAGGAGATATCTTCAACAATTCCAGCTAACTGGGGAAGATCATTGGGATATTCTCCTTTTTCCACCCACTGGCCGATAAGATCGCTGAGAATCCTGCGGAAGTACTCATGCCTGGGGTAGGAGAGAAAACTTCTGGAATCTGTAAGCATTCCAACAAAAGCAGAGAGCATACCGTTATTTGCCAGAGTAACCATCTGATCAGTCATACCGGTTTTATGATCATTAAACCACCAGGCAGAACCATGCTGGAGCTTGCCTCGTACACTGCCATCCTGGAAGCATCCAAGAACCGTCACGATAGCAGCATTATCATTGGGGTTTAAGGAATAGACAATGGTTTTTGGCAGTTCCTCTGTCTCATGAAGTGCATTAAGATAATCAGCTAACTGAGAAGAAAAGCTTACATTGTTGATACAGTCATAACCGGTATCAGGACCCAGAGAACGGAAGCTTCTTTTGTTGTTGTCTCTCTTGGTGCCGTAATGCAGCTGCATAACCCAACCTGCTTCTTTATAAGCCCTTCCTGCAAATAACATGAAAGCGGTTTTATACTGTAGGATTTCCTGCTCTGTTAAGGAATTACCACTTAACTTTTTCTGAAAAATCTCTTCTATTTTCTCAGTATCTGCAGGTATGTACATAACATATTCCAGAGCATGGTCGGATATGCAGCATCCCAGGGAGGTAAAGAAAGCAATTCGGTTCTTTAAGGCTTCCTTCAGGGTTGCAAAGCTGTTAATGGCTATCTTGCTAACCTCAGCCAGCTTTTGCAGATAATCTGTAAAGTCAGGCTTTTCAATGTTTAAAGCTTTGTCCGGACGAAAAGCAGGTAGCACTTTAATGGAGAAGGAAGAGTCGTCTTTCAGCTGTTTATGCCATTCCAGAGAATCTATGGGGTCATCCGTCGTGCATATCGTTTCTACATTGGATAACATCATCAGATTCCTGGCGCTAAATTCAGGGGATGCCAGTTTTTCGTTGCATAAATTCCATACTTCCTCTGCCGTGGACTCATTTAAAGCGCCATAATAACCAAAGAATCTTTGGAGTTCCAGATGGCTCCAATGATATAAAGGATTTCCAATAGCTCTTTGTAATGTCTTCGCCCAGCTTAAGAACTTGTCATAATCCGGTGCATCTCCGGTAATATACGCTTCGTCTATTCCGTTTGCACGCATTAAACGCCATTTATAATGGTCTCCACCTAACCATACCTGTGTAATGTTACCGAATTGTTTGTCCTCTGCAATCTCTTTTGGACTAATATGGCAGTGGTAATCGATAATAGGCAGCTTGGCTGCGAATTGGTGATATAAGGTTTTAGCGGTTTCTGTGGTTAAAAGAAAATCCTGATCCATAAATTTTTGCATGTTTCTCCTCCTGCTTTGCTGTTTTCATTTTGATTTGTAAGTGCTTACATTTGAAATAAAACTTAAGAATTATTATAGCATAGATAAAAGTCAGGTGCAAGGGAGGAATCCCTAAAATACATAATTGACTTTGTCTCAATCCTGTATTAAACTAAATGTAAGAGCTTACATATTTTTATAAAGCGCATATTGTAATATTGCAGATTATTCTATTGCAGAGGCTGGGTATCTAAGTGAAGGCTGAAGCGATTACCTGAAAGGGCTGGATGAATTGAAACAAAGTGATACCACCAGTCCGTTATAAGCAGCTTTCAGACCCCCCAGGAAATGTAAAGGAATATAAGAACAGGAGCAGGAAACAGATTCCAGAAAAGAGGAGCTTTATGAAGGAATATATCAAAATTAATGAACAGGATAATGTAGTGGTTGCATTAAGAGAGTTTAAAGAAGGAGACAGGATACAGGATGGTACCATTGATCTCGTAGTGAAAGAGTCCGTTCCCTCCGGTCATAAAATTGCCCTTCATTTTATGAAAGAAGGAGAAAAGGTAATAAAATACGGTAATCCAATTGGCCTTGCCAAAGCAGATATAGAAGCAGGAACCTGGGTTCACACCCACAATATCAAGACCGGACTTGGTGATATCTGCTCCTATATATATGAAAAAGACTATAAAGAGTTAGAAAGCACAGAAGATGCATATTTCAGAGGGTATCGAAGGAAAGATGGCAAGGTGGGTATCAGAAATGAAATATGGATTATTCCTACGGTTGGTTGTGTTAATAAGATAGCGGCACTCCTTGAGCGAAAGGGCAATTCGATGCTGACCGACAATGTGGAAAAGGTTTGTGCCTTCGAACATCCCTATGGATGTTCTCAGATGGGTGAAGACCAGGAAAATACGAAGAAAATATTGGCTGGACTTGTAAATCATCCCAATGCAGGAGGCGTTCTGGTGATTGGGCTTGGTTGTGAGAACAGCGGTGTAGAGCAGTTAAAGGAACACATTGGTAAATACGACGGGAACAGAGTGAAATTTCTTATCTGTCAGGAGGAAGAGGACGAAGTAGAAGCAGCTCTTAAACTGTTGAGTGGACTGATAGAATATGCTTCTACTTTTGCAAGAGAAGAAATTCCTGTAAAGGAGCTTATTATTGGATTGAAGTGCGGAGGCAGTGACGGCTTTTCCGGTATTACTGCAAATCCGTTAGTAGGAGCCTTTTCGGATATACTGATTTCAAAAGGCGGTACGACAATCTTAACAGAGGTACCTGAGATGTTCGGAGCAGAGACTCTTCTGATGAGCCGTTGCAGAGAAGAAGGAACCTTTGACAAAACAGTTGCAATGATTAATGGTTTTAAGGATTATTATACCTCACATAATCAGACAATTTATGAAAATCCTTCTCCCGGAAATAAGCAAGGGGGTATTTCAACCCTGGAAGACAAATCCTTAGGGTGCACTCAAAAGTCAGGCAATGCACCTGTTTCCGATGTACTTCCTTATGGCTCACCTGTTAAAAGTAAAGGCCTGAACCTGTTGACGGCACCCGGAAATGACCTGGTTGCCGCAACTGCACTTGCAGCTTCTGGAGCACATATTGTACTGTTTACTACCGGCAGGGGTACGCCCTTTGCGTGCCCTGTACCAACAGTGAAAATATCCAGCAACTCAAAGCTGTATGAGAGAAAGAGCAATTGGATCGATTTTAATGCAGGGGTGTTGTTGGAGGAGGGGAAAATGGACAATATAGCCCAGAATTTATTCAGCTTTGTCCTTGACACTGCCTCCGGAAAAACGGTAAAATCTGAAATTGAAGGTTTCCACGATATGGCTGTGTGGAAGGATGGGGTTACACTCTAACTGAGGGGGAATACTTTATATTTTTCCAGAGTGGGTTTTCCAATATCCCCTTTAGAACAGACCTTACTGTGACAGTAAAAAAGGCTAGATTACACTGGTACCAGAATGAAATAAAAGTCATTTATGACAAGTATGGATTCATTATCATAATGCACCTTGTACCAGGTAAGTATAAACCAATATAAAAAGGAGAATTAAAATGGCAAAAGTTATTACTATGGGTGAAATCATGCTTCGTTTATCTACTCCAGGATTCCAGAAGTTTATCCAATCAGACAGTTTTGATGTTAACTATGGCGGAGGAGAAGCAAATGTAGCGGTTTCTCTTGCTAATTATGGACATAAGGCTTATTTCGTATCGAAGGTACCTAACAATCCCATCGGTGAGTGTGCGGTGGCAGCTCTAAGAAAATATAATGTTAACTGTGACCATGTTGCCAAAGGAGGCGAAAGACTCGGAATCTACTACCTTGAGACCGGTGCTTCCATGCGAGCTTCCAATGTAGTATATGACAGAGCACATTCCTCTATAGCAGAAGCACAAGAGAAAGATTTTGACTTCGATGCTATTTTCGATGGTGCCGACTGGTTCCACTTTACAGGCATCACACCTGCTGTCAGCGATAAAGCTGCTGAACTTACAGAACTTGCCTTAAAAGCTGCAAAAGCTAAGGGTATTACTGTATCCGTAGACTTAAATTTCAGAAAGAAACTCTGGTCTTCTGAAAAAGCGCAGAAAGTCATGTCAAATTTAATGCAGTATGTTGATGTATGCATCGGCAACGAAGAGGATGCAGAGAAAGTTCTGGGCTTTAAGCCAAGCGGTACCAATGTAACAAGTGGTGAACTCGAGCTGGCTGGTTATGAAGATATCTTTAAACAGATGATAGATAAATTTGGATTTAAATATGTTATCAGTTCTTTAAGAGAGAGTTATTCTGCTTCTGATAACGGATGGTCTGCCTGTATCTATGATGGAAAAGAGTTTTATCACAGCAAAAAGTACGAGGTGCGTATAGTAGACCGTGTAGGCGGAGGTGATTCCTTTGCAGCCGGACTTATCTGCGGACTGGTAGAAGGAAAAGATATGAAAGCATCTCTTGAATTCGCTGTTGCTGCTTCTGCTTTAAAGCATACTATTCCCGGAGACTTTAACCTGGTATCAAGAAGTGATGTAGAGGCATTAGTGGGCGGAGATGCTTCCGGCAGAGTGCAAAGATAAGAGTGAGAATCAAACGTGAATGTATGCCTGTGGACCAAGTCCGCAGGCCATGAGAAAGGCATGGTTATTGATATGAAATTAGGTATTCGTGCCCATGATATGGAAAGAGCACCCTTAGAGACTCTTGTAGCAAATATTAAGAATAAGGGGCTGACCTGTACCCAGTTGGCATTAAGTAAAGTTATTGACAGCTTTAATGTGGAAGCGGCTGCGCTGACACCGGGAATGGCATTTTATATCAGGGATATATTTGCTAAAAATCAGGTAGACATAGCAGTTCTGGGCTGTTATCTGAACTTGACAGACCCGGATGCAGCTTCAAGAGAGAAGATACATGATATCTATAAAGCGCATATTCGTTTTGCCAGACATTTAGGCTGTGGAATGGTAGGAACCGAAACCGGTGCAGTGAATTCTGCTTATGCATTCGAAGAAGCCAATCACTCAAAAGAGGCACTTGACTGGCTGATAGAAAATGTCAAGAGGCTTGTTGATTATGCGGAGAGTATGGGTGTAATTTTTAGTATTGAACCTGTATATACGCACATCATGAGCGACCTTGACAGAACGTATCAGGTACTTCAGGCGGTAAATTCACCAAATCTGCAGGTGATATTTGACCCGGTGAATATTTTGCATGCAGGTAACTATAAAGAACAGGATGATATTATCAAAGGAGCTTTTGAGTTGTTTGGAAAGGATATTGCTGCCATTCATGTTAAGGATTTTAAGATGGTGGGAGATACCTTTAAACCACTTTCAAGCGGTCAGGGAGATTTCAACTACGAGTTGTTATTTAAGCTGCTTAAAGAGAAAAAACCTTATATACATATCCTGATGGAGGATACGACTCCGGAAAATGTATTTCAGGCTATTGGCTATTTGAAGAACATTTATTATGCAAACTAAGGATTGTATAAGATAAATTAGTACTATTCAAGCGTTACTGCAAATTGTCCATAAATAAAATTAGCAGGTCTGTCAGATGATTGATTAGGTAGATATAACTTAAGGAGGGATGAATTCCCTCCTTAAGTTATAGATATACTGTAATTAAGATAATACTTTTTTTGTTAATATTTTAACTGTTTACAGGTGATATAAAAAGTCCGTCTGTTTTTCAATTCTAAAACAAAAAAGCTACTAACTAACTTTCCTACAGTCAAGTAATTCTGGTTTTCTATAAACAAGTAATTCTGTTTGTCTATAAACAAGATTCTGGTTTTCTATAAACAAGTGATCCTGGTTTTCTATAAACAAGTGATTCTGGTTTTCCTATAAACAAATGTTCCTGGTTTTCTATAAACAAGTGATTCTGGTTTTCTATAAACAAGTGATCCTGGTTTTCTATAAACAAGTGATTCTGGTTTTCCTATAAACAAGTGTTCCTGGTTTTCTATAAACAAGTGATTCTGGTTTTCCTATAAGCAAGTGATCCTGGTTTTCCTATACACAAATGATTCGAGATAAATTGCAAATCTCCAAAACGTCTGATTACATGGTATGATATATTATTATTCATGTCAAAGAAATTAAATATATGGTACGATTTGTTGTTGTATCATTTGCAATTTGATACTGTAATGTGTTAACATGGTAAGGCGTTTATTAATTAAGGTAAGGAGAATATTGTGATTTATCTTTCAGATATAAATGGAGATAATTATAAATCTATCATAAGATTAAGTGTCAATGATGATTAAAAGCCAGGGGATAAGGCAGCTGAAGCCTTGTATAAAAGCTATGGTTTTGTTATTATCGATCGGAATGAAGCAGAGGATGAACCTGCTGAAATAATAATGGAACGAGTTTCATAAAGCAAAAACAGTTAATATTGTATATATATACATTTTGTCAAAAAATATGGATTATATTTCCTGAAAAATCAGAGCTCTTGATTTCTTGGAGCAGATACCTGTTCCGTGAGGGAAAAACACAATAAAACATGATAAAATAAGAAATGTTAAAAAGAAAGCTTGATTATTGGTACATTAAATATTATGATATTGGGGTAGCAGTTTATTGGAATTTCGAATTTCTATTATTTATAAATCAAAATGTATAAACTCAACATCAGAAGAAGCAGGGAGTCTAAAAATCTTTCTGTAAATAAGCAGTTTCATAAGATCTGAAGCCTGAAACTGCAGCATAAAGGAGACGATAGAATGATAAAGCTTTACGAGAAAGGTGCCTACGTCCTGAATGGCACAGAAGTATTTGATGAAAGAGAAGTAACAAGTGATTTACTGGCAGCCAGGACCGGAGAAGTCTGTACGAAAGAAGAAGCCGCTAAACATACTCTGGCATATTCTATCTTAAAGGAACATAATACTTCCGGCAATATGGAGAAGTTAAAAATAAAATTTGATAAACTGACCTCACATGATATTACTTTTGTAGGAATCATACAGACTGCCAGAGCCAGCGGTTTGGAAAAGTTCCCGGTTCCTTATGTACTTACCAATTGTCATAACAGTTTATGTGCGGTAGGCGGTACCATTAACGAAGATGACCATATGTTTGGACTTTCCTGTGCCAAGAAATACGGCGGAATTTATGTACCTCCTCATCAGGCAGTGATCCATCAGTTTGCAAGAGAAATGCTTGCGGGCGGCGGTAAGATGATTTTAGGTTCTGACAGCCATACACGTTACGGTGCCTTGGGAACTATGGCAGTAGGAGAAGGCGGACCTGAATTAGTAAAGCAGCTTTTAAACAGAACTTATGATATTACTATGCCCGGGGTTGTAGGTGTATATCTGACCGGAGAGCCCAGGAAAGGTGTTGGTCCTCAGGATGTTGCCCTTGCAATTATTGGAGCAGTTTTTGAAAAAGGTTATGTTAACAATAAGATAATGGAATTTTTCGGAGATGGTGTAGGTAAGCTATCTGTGGATTTCCGAATCGGAATTGATGTAATGACAACAGAAACTACCTGCCTATCCTCTGTCTGGACAACCGATTCTCAGGTAAAAGAATTCTATGAAATACATAACAGACCGGAAGATTACAAAGAACTTACGCTTGACAAAACCGTATACTATGATGGTCTGATTTATGTGGATTTATCTGAGATTAAACCTATGATCGCAATGCCTTTTCATCCAAGCAATGTTTATACCATCGATGAACTGAATGAAAATCTTTATGATGTATTATCAGAAGTAGAGAAGAAAGCAGCTATCAGCCTTGACAACAGCAATATTACATATAGTCTAAAGGAGAAAATACGAAATAACAGACTTTATGTGGATCAGGGAGTTATTGCCGGATGTGCCGGCGGCGGCTTTGAGAATATTTGCGATGCAACGGATATCTTAAAAGGAAAATATATCGGTGCAGATGAGTTCTCCTTAAGCGTTTATCCTGCCAGTCAGCCTGTGTATATGGAACTTGTGAAGAATGGTTCTGTGGCCAGCCTGATGGAAACCGGTGCAACCATCAGAACTGCTTTCTGCGGTCCTTGTTTTGGTGCAGGAGATGTTCCCTCCAACAACAGTTTCAGTATCAGACATACAACCAGAAACTTTCCTAACAGAGAAGGCTCAAAGATCACCAGCGGACAGATTGCCTCTGTAGCATTGATGGATGCCAGATCAATTGCAGCTACCGCAGCGAATAAAGGTTACTTGACTTCAGCAGAAAATATTGATACAGAATTCCTTAAGCCCAAATATTACTTTGACAGTAAGATTTATGATAACCGTGTATATGATGGTACAAACAACCCTATTCCTGAAACGGAGATCAAGTTTGGTCCCGGAATTGTGGATTGGCCTGCTATGTCAGGACTTACGGAGCATATGGTTTTAAAGGTCGTATCTGTAATTAAAGACCCTGTAACTACAACGGATGAACTTATTCCTTCCGGGGAGACGTCATCCTATCGTTCCAATCCGTTAGGACTTGCGGAATTTACCCTCTCAAGAAAAGATCCGGCTTATGTGGGACGTGCCAAGGAGATACAGTTGGCTGAAAAAGCCAGAATCAAAGGCGATAATATCTTTGAAGCTTGTGAGGAGTTAAAACCTGTTTATGAAGATATCCAAAAAGTATTTAACATAGACCCTCAACAGACGGAAATCGGCAGTGTGATCTATGCGGTGAAACCGGGAGACGGATCTGCCAGAGAACAGGCGGCAAGCTGTCAGAAAGTTCTTGGCGGCTTTGCAAACATTGCGAAAGAATACGCTACAAAGAGATATCGTTCCAATTTGATTAACTGGGGTATGCTTCCGTTCCTGTTACAGGAGTGTGAACTGCCTTTTGAAAATGGAGATTATCTGTTTGTAAAAGATATTAAAAAAGCTGTAATGGATAAGGCTGCTGAAATAAAAGCTTATGTAGTAGGAAAAGGCATGAAAGAGTTCTCGTTAAGACTCGGGGATCTGACCGATGACGAGAGAGAAATTATAGAAAAAGGCTGCCTGATTAATTATTACAGAAGTGAAAAGTAAATAAATTATTATATGATAACCCCTGTAAGTTGTGTTTTTCAACTTAAATGGGGTTATTATATTTATTGGGTATTTGAAAGCTCATCACTTCGCTGGAATTTTCGGCCTGATAATTTGTTTTGATACAGCTAATTGAGGCTGTTTGGAACACAGTAAACATATTATTTAACATTATTCATCTTCGGCTGGAAACATAGGAAGAACACGTTGCTTCTACAGACAGGCTGTGGTAAAATATGAGATTGAATACCTATACTATGAAATGTATAATCAGGAGTGAGTTTATGAATAAAATAATTGATGGTAAGATGATAGCTGAACAGATCAAAAATGAAGTGAAAGAAGAAACAGCAAGGTTAAAAGAGCAGGGAGTAAGAGTCACCCTGGCGGTTGTTCAGGTGGGCAGTGATCCAGCCTCCGGTGTTTATGTGAAAAATAAAAAGAAGGCCTGCGAGTATGTAGGCTTTGAATCACTTTCTTATGAATTAAAGGAAGATACCTCCCAGGAAGAACTCCTTGCTTTAATTCGGGAATTGAATGAGAAGAAGGAAGTAAACGGAATTCTTGTTCAGCTTCCGTTACCTGCGCATATAAATGAGGATGTTATTATTAAGGCTATCTTACCGGCGAAAGATGTAGACGGCTTTCACCCTGAAAATGTAGGATATTTAAGTACCGGTCAGAAGGGCTTCGTATCCTGTACACCGGCTGGTGTGATTGAACTGCTGAAACGCTCCGGAATTTCTATAAGCGGAAAAGAATGTGTGGTAATAGGCAGAAGCAACATTGTCGGTAAACCCATGGCGGCTCTTTTATTAAGAGAGGATGCAACCGTTACTATATGCCATTCAAGAACTTTGGATTTGAAGGCGGTTACAAAACGTGCGGATATTCTGGTAGCCGCCCTTGGAAAACCTAAGTTTATAACAAAAGATTATGTGAAAGAAGGCGCCTTTGTTATAGATGTGGGAATTCACAGAGGTGCAGATAATAAGCTTTGCGGAGACGTTGACTTTGAAGATGTAATAGACCATGTCAGTGCTATAACACCTGTTCCGGGTGGCGTTGGTCCCATGACCATTGCCATGCTGATGAGAAACTGTTTGGAAAGTGCGAAAAAATAAGGTTCCACTGATATCATAAAAAGTGAAGAAGAAAGGTTGAACAATTATGACAGGCAGTAACCATATTATAAAGGACGGAACCAGCTATATGGTTCTGAAATATGAAGACAGTCCCTATGTGCCAGCGGATTTCTGTATTTACCCGGTATGGGAAAAGGATAAGAACTTTCAATACAGCGGAAATCTTGAGATAAAGGAATACCAGTTGTATCTAAGAGATCTATCCGTCTTTTGTGACCGTAATTTCCCCGAAATTGGTGATATTAAACCCACGATCAGTGAGATAAGTTATGGTATTACCCATGCGAGTTACGAGGGAATCCATATACCACTTAAATTCACCGGAGGGTTAATTGCTGGAAACGGACTTATAAAAGAATATGATACCGGTATGATCTGCTCAGGACGTTATTATGAACCGCTGCACTGTTATCAGGCAGTGGTAGAGCTGATCTTTCAGGATGGAAGGCTGGTAACGGAAATAGATCATAGCAAAGCTATGGCGAGAATCAGAAAGAACCTGGATCTGGGGCTGCGATCTCTTGAAAAAGAAAGAGATGTAAAATGTATCAGGCATTTCATAAAGACTTCTTTTATAGGAGATTATGAACATCCGGGAAAACATAAGAAAATAAAACTCATAAATATCAATAACTATATTAAGAAGCTCAAAAAAGTAACAGAATAATAAGGCATAAAAAAGGTGTGTTCAAAAGCGGTGTTTGCTTTTTGGACACACCTGTTTCGAAAGGATGATATATCACGTTAACGAAAAAATTAAAATCTCATTATCTTACAATACTTGAGAAAGAAGATAAGGTTACGGCCAAAGAACTGAAAGAATTTTTAGTGCTTTATGAAAAAGAATCACAAGGAAGAATTATCTTTAGCCCAAATCACTTACTTGAGCTCTATTTATATCAATATTATATTGAAAGTGAAGGCTTTGAAATAATCGATTTGAAAATTCATGCTTTATATCGGCTTATGGCGGATAAATACAGCAAAAAGGACAGGGTTCAGGAAGCAATTGAACTTTTTGGAAAATCACTTGCTGTTAATCCTTTGGATATAGAGACCCGATACGGGTTAGCGAAAATGTACCGCAGAACCGGTAAGTGGGATTTGCTGTATAAAACAGCAGAGGAGCTGTATCCCTTTTGCTATACCACCAGTGATTTAAGCAGATATTATCGAATTCTCGGTGAGTATTATCTTGAAACCTACAAACCGGAAGTTTCAGTGGCAGCTTATACCTATAGTAATTTTTTCAACCCAACTGAAACTGCCGATAAAGAGATTCGATTCCTGGAAAAAGCACAGAATAAGAAATTTGCTTTTAATAATATACAAGAGCTGCAGAATATTCTAATGAAAGAGGGTATCCCCTTGGGAGGAAAAAATGAAACCCTTGGTATCTTGTATAAGACAGGTATGCAGGAAATGGAAAAGAATAATACGGAATACGCCTGTTATCTTTTACTGTTTTTGTACCAGCTTACAAAAGATGAAGAAACAGGTGAAATATTAAAGAATTTCAACTTGGTTTAATCGAAAGCTCTAATAGCTGAAGAGCTGACTGCTAGAGCCGGATGATGAATTAGTAAGTAGTGATAACTCTTTTCTCAAAATAAAAATGCGGACTCCGAAGAATCCGCATTATGACTTAAAGTATTATTCTGTTATTTCATCTACAGTATTGTAGCTGGAACCAGCGTTGTAGGAGAAGCTAATGGAATCGCCAACATTATATTTAATAATTTGAGGGAATTTAGAAACATTAACATCAAAAATCTCATCATTTCCCTGAAGCAGTATATAGTAGTGGGAATTTCCGTCTATAACCACATCGGAAATTTTACTGATATAACCGCTTATAGTAAGCTGAGCTCCGGTTTCCTCCGTAATGATATTATCATCTCTTAATTTTGCCAGATATAATTTCTCACATTCCTTAATGGTTTCTGCAGTGGCAACAATCTGATATCTGGAGATATTAACCATGGCATAGCTCTTAACAAGTCCCGCAGCATCTTTTAATGCAATAAAGTAGGTGGGTTCTCCTCCAATATTTAATAGAAGAGGGAAGGTTGCTGTATAACCAAGATGCTGTACCTGACCTTCAGCAGAAGCCATAGCGGAGTATTCTTCCGCACCGGGGATAGGATAATATCTTGTCTCCGCTGTTCGCTGATTCATAAGGACAAAACCTACGTTGGATTCATCACCACCTACGGAAGTAATACCAGTATATACCCAGACATCATCTTCCAGTGCCAGATAATTATAGCCTTCCGTAGTTTTTAAGGAGTCCTTCTGACTGAAAACAGAGTTAAAATAACCATGTTTTAAGGTGCCGTAATAATTATATTGACTGATTAACAACTCTGCGGAATAAACACGATCCACCCATTGGGGCACTTCGGAGACCTTATAGTTGGTAAGATCACCTGTAACGGCATTTACAAGAATAACTCTGCCAACGGTTTCACCACCGAACAAACCAATAGTATAATCCTTAACAGGGCATACCCAGTATGGAACTCCTGCTTCATCAATTTCAAAATTATAAGAAGAAAAAACGTAAGTAGGATAATGGAATCTTAGATAACGGGGTAAATATCTGCCGAAATGATCGGACATGGAATATTTTATTCCCTCGGAAAGCTTAACAAGTTCCACATTTTCTGTTGCCATATCGATTCGCATATAGGCTGGAATACCATCACCTTTGTTTGTAAGCCATTTAATAGTGTTTCCGTATTCCAAAGGAGTAACACGGGTTGGCGCACCTTGATAATTGATCTGGGTATAATTGTCTGCTACCTCAAACTGGGATACATATTCTGTTATGCTTCCCATTTTTCTGGAGCCTAAAAGACTTGCAGAATCTTTGTCAAGTACAGGAATCTCTGAATAAGAGATTTCTTCGATATCAGTCTTAAAAGCTCCTTCATTAACCGTTAAAAGCTTCTGATATTTACCGGAGTTAATAATAGGGGAGGAAAGCAAGGAGCCGGCAATATAAAATACAACTACGATTAATGTAATTCCGACGGATATCTTAACCGGCATACCAGCAATCAAATCTTGAACTGAATGGACACTTCGGCTTTTGTTGGTGGCAAAACCAATGATGACAGTTAATAGGATCAGAGCTGTTATCACAAATATCCAAAAACCATGAGAATGGATGTTTACAGCAGGAAGTGTTGCATAATAATAACAAAATACCAGAACGAAGAAGGATAATAATCCAATAATAATATTTCTTGTTTTTTTCATATACCATAACCTTTCGTTTAATTTCTTCTATCTTAACAAATAAAGGATAAAAGTCAATTATAATCAGATTAAAATTTGCAAAAGATTAAATAATAATAAAAATGTTTCCTTTTCAGCAAAAAGCTGTTAAAATGTCAAAGGTAACATTTAGTATACAAATATTTGGAGGTATGAATGAATATATTTTTTGTTTCACTGGGTTGCGATAAAAATCTGGTGGACAGTGAGATAATGCTTGGAATAATTAAGGAATATGGTTTTACCATAACCGATGAGGAGGATAAAGCGGATATTATAATTGTGAATACCTGCTGCTTTATCAATGACGCAAAAGAAGAAAGTATTAATACTATCCTTGAAATGGGGCAGTATAAGAAAACAGGAATATTAAAAGGCCTTATAGTTACAGGATGTCTGGCACAGCGATATAAGGAAGATATCTTAAATGAGATACCTGAAGTGGATGCGGTAGTCGGTACAAAAAGATATGAGGAAATAGCAACTGTAATTGAAGATGTATTAAATGGAAGCAAGTCCGTTAAAGTGGAAGAAACTGCCACAGCAACTGTGCAGACAGAAAAACATAAACGTATTAATACTACTGGGGGGTACTTCTCCTATTTAAAGATTGCCGAGGGCTGTAATAAATACTGTACCTATTGTATCATTCCTAAAATCAGAGGCAACTATCAGAGCAGACCAATGGAAGAAGTGCTTGAAGAAGCGAAAGACCTGGCGGATAATGGGGTGAAAGAATTGATTCTGGTTGCCCAGGAGACTACACTTTACGGAAAAGACCTTTTCGGTGAAAAGAAACTTCCGGAGCTCTTAAGACAATTATGTAAGATTGAAGGAATTGAATGGATTCGAATCCTTTATTGCTATCCTGAAGAGATTACCAAAGAACTGATAGAAGTAATCAAGACTGAAAAGAAAATCTGTCATTATCTTGATATGCCTATCCAGCATGCCAGCGATAATGTATTAAAGAAAATGGGCAGAAGAACCAGCAAAGCGGAACTGGTTCAGAAGGTACAGGAACTCAGAAAAGAAATTCCTGATATTGCCCTTAGAACTACCTTGATAACAGGTTTTCCGGGAGAGACGGAAGAAGACCATGAAGAGCTGAAAAGCTTTGTGGAGGAAATGGGATTTGACAGATTGGGTGTATTTACTTATTCAAAAGAAGAGGATACGCCTGCTGCTAAAATGCCTTCCCAGATAAAAAAAGCAGTAAAAGTAAAACGTCAGAAAGAGATTATGGCCTTACAGCAGAAAATCGCTTTTGAGAAAGCCGAGGAAAAAGTCGGCAACAGATTAAACGTACTAATTGAAGGCAAACTCCCGGAGGAAGCCATTGAGGAATACGGAATGGAAGACGGGAATGTCTATATTGGAAGGACCTATATGGATGCTCCTAATGTGGATGGTTATATTTTTATACCTACAAGAGCAGAAATTATGTCAGGCGAAATCGTTGAAGCTGTGGTTACTGATGCGAAAGGATATGATTTAATTGGTGAACTGGTTCACTAGTCGATGAATTTCGGACGAAAAAGAACCGTTTCTAATTTATACGAATATTCTGTATTTAAAAAAGATTTTTTCAGCCACGATTTGTGTTATAAAATCAAAGAGTTAATAACATGAAAGGAGTTAGGTTGAAAAATAAATGCTTCAACCGCAAGTTTGTGCTTGCGTACCACAAACTTGGTATGCGCAAAGAGTGTGCGCAAGAATAGAGGTTAAAATGAATCTGCCGAATAAAATTACAATAGCAAGGGCATGTATGATTCCAGTATTTTTGATTTTCTTTTTAATACCCGGTATACCTGGCGGTAAATATGCTGCTGGTGTCATCTTTATTGTTGCATCCTTATCCGATGCACTTGATGGATATCTGGCAAGAAAGCATAACCTTGTTACCAACTTTGGTAAGTTTGCAGATCCTCTTGCAGACAAATTATTAGTCTGTGCTGCACTTATCTGTTTTGTTGAGCTTAAGCTTGTACCGGCTTGGATTATCGTCGTAATTATTTCAAGGGAATTTATTATCAGCGGTTTCCGTCTGGTGGCATCTGATAATGGTGTAGTAATTGCTGCAAGTAATATAGCAAAGTTTAAGACAACAGCACAAATGATTATGGCGGTTTTACTGATATTCCATTTTGATAATCCCATCTTACTTGTGCTGGAACAGGTATTTATCTATCTGTCTCTTTTATTGACAGTGGTATCTTTGCTGGATTATCTCTATAAGAATAGAAAAGTTCTTACAGAACAAAAGTAGACAATTAGTGGATAAGAAGGAAAGCATATTAGAAAGGTTGCCACGATGTGAATCTTTCATGCTTTTCATTGGTGGTGGTATCACAGACAAATCTGTGATATGCAATGGGGGTATAATATGACAGTAGAATTAATCAGTGTAGGAACAGAAATACTTCTTGGAAACATTGTTAATACCAATGCAAGCTATCTTGCAGAAAGATGTGCTGCACTGGGTTTGTCTAGCTATTACCAGGTATCTGTCGGAGACAATGAGGACAGACTTACCCAGGTATTGTCACAAGCATTAAATAGAAGTGATGTGGTTATCTTAACAGGTGGCTTAGGTCCCACGGAAGATGACCTGACAAAGGAAGTAACTGCTAAAGTGTTACAGAAAGAACTTACGGTAGATCCTTTTACGGTGGAAAGAATTGAAGAGTATTTTAAAGATAGGGACAAAAAGGACATACCTGAAAACAACTGGAAACAGGCTGAAGTAATAGAAGGGTCTCTTGTTCTATACAATAATAACGGCACAGCTCCTGGTCTGATTGCAAAAACAGAAGATGGAAAATCAATTGTATTGCTGCCTGGACCTCCTGGAGAACTGATTCCAATGTTTGAAGATGCTGTTTTTCCTTATCTGAAAAGCCTGTCTCAGAATGTTTTATATTCTGAAATGGTTAAGGTCTGTGGAATTGGTGAGAGCAAAGCGGAACTTATGGTCAAGGATTTAATTGCTGCTCAGACTAACCCTACCATTGCCACCTATGCCAAAAACGGTGAGGTTCATTTTCGTGTAACAGCACTTGCTGCTTCCGAAGAGGAAGGAAAGGTATTCACGGCTCCGCTGGTGGAAGAACTTAAGAACCGCTTTGGAGACACTATCTATACTACAGAAGAGAAGGTATCCCTGGAAGAAGCAGTAATTAAGCTACTGATAAAACATGAGCTGACTCTTGCCACTGCTGAGTCCTGTTCCGGTGGACTGCTCTCTGGAAAACTGGTAAATGTCTCTGGTGCTTCCGCGGTATTTGAAGAAGGTTTCGTTACTTATTCTAACAAAGCAAAAATGAAATACCTTGGTGTTTCGGAAGATACCCTGAAAGCTTTTGGTGCAGTCAGCAAAGAAACTGCGGCCGAGATGGCGCAAGGTGCCAGCAGAGCAGCAGACAGCAGAGCGGCATTATCAGTGACCGGTATTGCCGGCCCTGATGGGGGGACTGAACATAAACCTGTTGGTCTTGTGTATATTGGATGCCATCTGAATGGTAAAACAGAAGTCAGAGAGTTCCATTTCAGAGGGAATCGTCAAAAGGTCAGGGAGTATACTGTAATCTGTGCTCTGGACTTTCTGCGGACGAGTATATTGAAAGAATGTGAAAATGGAAATATAAAGTAATTTACAATAAGTGGAGAATATAGGAAAACAGTACAAAAAAACAGATAATTCTATTGCTTTAAAGATCATTGCTTAACAAATAACATGGTTTTAACATAAAAATGACATACTTGGCCCATATATTATAAATGGAGTGAGTATAAATGCTATGCCTATGTTTGGTAATTCAGTAGGAGTGATTAGAATGAAAAATACTGCAGGGAAGCTTATTGTAATCCTGATTTTATTTCTGATGGTTGTAACAACAGCATGTACCCAAAGGGACGATACAAAGGAGGATATAAAACCTTCTGTTAATACCATATTAACGCCCGAAGGAGGTACAGACCCAGAGACTAAAATTGGCGTTGCACCAGCTGCAACAAAAGAAATTCCTATTTATACGATTAATGAAAGCACACAGGAAGTGGAGGCTGCAACAGCTATTATAAACGAAGATACGGAAATTACACCTGAGCTTATAGTAGACCAGGTTATTGACTCCCTGGCTGAACGTTTAATCGATGTAGGAGTTGAAAGTGTAACAACTGAGAAGGATACAGTTATCGTTAGTTTTACAGGAGATACACCACCTGTTAGTAATGTAGATTTATCCGTTGAGACAACCATACTGGATTCTATTGCCCAGAGCCTGGTAGATAACCTGCCGGAATACCCTAAGGTAATTTTCCGGGTTGCCGGAGAACCTTATCAATCCGCAAATCTGTCATATGACCTTAATGGTGTTTACCTGGACGGAAATAAATCAAAATAATAATTATCGGGGGCTGTTGCAATTTAAGTATCAGAGTTTTTTGCAGCAGCCCTTTCAAAGGTTATAAGCAATTTCTTTTTCTGATTTTAACACGCCAAGGCGTGAATGGAGATAAAAATGAATAATGGAAGTAACAGGATAATCGTGATAGGTGCAGGCGCTGCCGGAATGATGGCTGCCATATTTGCTGCAAGGAATGGTCATGATGTCCTTCTATTGGAGAAAAACGATAAAGCAGGCAAGAAACTCTACATTACCGGTAAAGGCCGGTGTAATATAACAAATGCATGTGACATGGAGGATTTGTTTCATAATGTTATGAGCAATCCCAAATTCCTATATGGTGCTTTTTATGGCTATACGAACTATGATGTCATTGATTTTTTTGAACAGTTGGGTATGAAGACAAAGATTGAAAGAGGCGGCAGGGTGTTTCCGGAATCAGATAAATCCTCTGATGTAATCGGTGCACTTTTAAAAGAATTGAAACGGCTTCAGGTAGAAATCAGATATCAGTGTGAAGTGGAAGAAGTATTGACTGAAGACGGAAATGCCAAAGGTGTCCTTTTAAAGAATACCAAAGAAAGGTTATATTCCGATAAAATAATTGTTGCTACGGGAGGTCTGTCCTACCCTTCAACCGGATCAAACGGAGATGGCTACCGATTTGCAAAAGTGATGGGACATGCTGTAACAAAGCTGAACCCTTCTCTGGTACCAATGAATATCAAAGAAATTGAGCTGGTAAAAGAACTTCAGGGCCTGGCGCTTAAAAACATTGAGATAACAATAACCAGTCAGGGGAAAGCAGTTTATACTGATTTCGGCGAGCTGCTCTTTACGCACTTTGGCGTCAGTGGACCGGTAATTTTAAGTGCCAGCAGTTATTGTATTCCGCATATGGGTAATAAAGATCTCGTTCTTACCATTGATTTAAAGCCTGCCTTGACGAAAGAACAACTGGATACAAGAATATTAAGAGATTTTGATGAATTTAAAAATAAACAATATAAGAATGCACTTGATCAGCTATTGCCACGAAAGCTGATTCAAGTTATAATAGCATTAAGCAAAATTGATCCGGAAAAGAAAGTCAATCTCATTACGAAAGAAGAAAGAAAAAGACTTATTGATGTCTTAAAAGCAATGCCACTTCATATTGACAGTCTCAGAGGATATAATGAAGCTGTCATAACCAAAGGTGGAATTACCATAAAAGAAATTAATCCGTCTACCATGGAATCAAAGCTCGTTTCGGGAGTATACTATATCGGAGAAGTATTGGATCTGGATGCATTAACCGGTGGATTCAATCTTCAGATTGCCTGGTCAACAGCTTATATTGCAGGAAATGCAGTATGATTTATTAGTTTATAGTGATAATAATCAAAAGACTAAAATTCATTTAAAATAGGAAGAAAACTACATGCAAAACAAACAAAAGCATTACAGCATAGCAATAGATGGCCCTGCTGGAGCCGGTAAAAGTACTATTGCAAAGCTTGTAGCAAAAGAGCTACGGTTTATATATGTGGATACTGGTGCAATGTATCGTGCCATGGGATTACTGATATTAAAGGAAGGCATTGATATCGGAGAGGAAGAAGCAGTAGGAGATTTTTGTGAAAAAGCTGAAGTGAGCCTGAAATATCAGGAGGGCAGACAGCAGATTTATCTGAATGGTGAAAATGTAACAGACAGTATCCGAACAGAAGAAGCCGGGAAAATGGCTTCAGCTGTAGCCAAATTCAAGGCAGTCCGTGCGAAGATGGTTGATATTCAGAAAAAAATTGCGGATTCCAACCATATTATTATGGATGGAAGAGATATAGGTACGGTGGTGCTTCCCTTTGCCGATTTAAAAATTTACCTGACAGCTGAAGTTGGAGTCAGAGCTGAAAGAAGATTTAAGGAATTGACGGAGAAGGGAATTTACTGTAATATAGAAGAAATAGAAAAAGATATTATAGCCAGAGATTATCAGGATATGAACAGAGAAGTATCACCCCTGAGACAGGCGGAGGATGCTGTTCTTCTGGATTGTTCTCATCTTTCCATTGAAGAGGTGGCAGGTTCTATTATTAAGCTGTTCAGAGAAAAATTAAACTGATAGTCCGGTTGTATAGAAAGAGGTTTCATTTGGAAAAGGTAGTTCTGGCTCGTACCGCAGGCTTTTGCTTCGGGGTAAAACGTGCGGTAGATGCCGTTTATAATGAAATTGAAAAAGGTGATAAGGTTTATACCTATGGACCTGTCATACATAATGAAGAAGTTATAAAGGACCTGGCTGAAAAAGGTGTAGAGCTGATTAGGTCAGATGAGGAATTAAAAACATTGACAGAGGGTACAATAATTATACGATCCCATGGTGTTTCCGAAAGAATTTATGACATTATCAAACAGAACAATCTGAACATGGTTGATGCAACTTGTCCTTTTGTTCTTAAAATCCATAAAATAGTGAAAGAGCAGACAGAAGCCGGTCGTCATATCATTATCGTCGGCAGCGAAAAGCACCCGGAAGTACAAGGGATAATAGGCTGGTGTTTGAATAATTATACAGTTATTGAAAACAAGGAAGATGCTGAAAGCTTTGATTTATCCGGCAATTCCAAGGTTTGCATTGTCGCACAGACGACAATTAACTACAATAATTTTCAAGATGTAGTTGAAATTATAACCGAAAAGGGTTATGATATAATTGTTTTAAATACAATATGTAATGCCACAAAAGAGCGCCAAACCGAGGCAAAAGAGCTTGCCAAGGCTTCTGACGCTATGATTGTAATTGGAGATATGCACAGTTCTAACACTCAGAAACTGTACGAAATATCTAAAGCTGAATGTGAAAATACTTACTATATACAGACACTGAAAGACCTGGATTTGGAGAAACTCAAATCTTTTCGTAGCGTAGGTATTACAGCAGGGGCATCAACCCCAAACAATATTATCAAGGAGGTTCATACTGCATGTCAGAAATGAGTTTTGAGCAATTATTGGAGGAATCATTAAAAACAATACAAAACGGAGAGGTTGTAGAGGGCACTGTAATACGTGTAAAAGAAGACGAGATCGTCTTAAATATAGGTTACAAAGCTGACGGAATCATTACCAGAAGTGAATATACCAACACACCGGGTGTTGACCTGACAACTGTCGTAAAAGAAGGAGATACTTTACAGGCTAAAGTATTAAAAGTAAATGACGGCGAAGGACAAGTTCTTTTAACTTACAAGAGACTGGCAGCCGAAAAAGGAAGCAAACGTTTAGAAGAAGCATTTAATAACAAAGAAGTACTTACAGCAAAAGTAACCGCAGTATTAGAAGGCGGACTTAGTGTAATCGTTGATGAAACAAGAGTATTTATCCCTGCCAGCCTTGTATCCGATGGATATGAGAAGAATCTTGAGAAATATGCAGGCCAGGAAATCGAGTTCGTTATCTCTGAGTTCAATCCTAAGAAAAGAAGGATCATCGGTGACCGTAAGCAGTTAATCGTAGCTAAGAAACAAGTTTTACAGAAAGAACTGTTTGAAAGAATCAAACCGGGTATGACTGTAGAAGGAACAATAAAGAATGTAACAGATTTTGGTGCATTTATCGACTTAGGCGGTGCTGACGGCCTTCTTCATATCTCCGAGATGTCCTGGGGCAGAGTAGAAAACCCTAAAAAGGTATTCAAAGTTGGAGAGACCATCAAGGTTCTTATCAAAGATATCTCTGGAGAGAAAATTGCTCTCAGTCTGAAATTCGAAGATGAAAATCCATGGATTAAAGCTTCTGAGAATTATGCCGTAGGCAATGTTGTAACAGGAAAAGTAGCAAGAATGACTGATTTCGGTGCATTCGTAGAGTTAGAGCCTGGTGTAGATGCTCTTCTTCATGTATCTCAGATTTCCAGAGAGCACGTTGAAAAACCCTCAGATGTATTAAAGATTGGTGAAGAAGTTACTGCAAGAGTAGTTGACTTTAATAACGACGAGAAGAAAATCAGCTTAAGCATCAAAGCATTGGATGCAGCAGTTGAAGAAAGCAACGAAGATGCTGAAGAGACATCTGCTGAATAAGCGCAGGGATATCGGACTTTACTAAACAAAAGATAGGAGTGTCTTTGCTTGACGGATAACTATGAATCCTTTAAGACCCAAATTTATCAGCTGACTAAAATAAACTTAAGTTTATATAAAGAACGTCAGATGAAAAGAAGAATTGATGCATTAATAGCGAAACATAAGATTGATTCCTATGATTCTTATGTTGAAACGATAAAGAAAAATCCTGTGATGTTCGAGGAATTCGTAAATTATCTTACTATAAATGTATCAGAATTTTACCGTAATCCAGAACAGTGGGTTTTGTTAGAAAAGGAAGTACTGCCTTATCTTTTTGGTAAGTTCGGAAATAATCTGAAAATATGGAGTGCCGCATGTTCAACAGGTGATGAACCTTATTCTCTTGTAATGCTGTTATCAAAATTCATGCCTCTTAACCGTATTAAGGTTATTGCCACTGATATTGATAAACAGATACTTGAAAAAGCAAGAATTGGTCTGTATAACATCAAAAGTCTGAAAGGACTGCCAGATGAACTTCTGAAGAAACATTTTACAGAAATTAACAGTACCACCTATCAGATTTCCGACAGCATCAAAGCATGTGTGGAGTTCCGACAGCATAATCTTTTAAAGGATGATTATCCTTCCGGCTGTGATTTAATTGTATGCCGTAACGTGCTTATTTATTTCACAGAAGAAGCAAAGGATAGCATTTATAAGAATTTTAATGCAGCTTTAAAGAAGGATGCCATATTGTTTGTTGGTAGCACTGAACAGATTATACAGCCTCAGAACCTGCAATTTGCCACTTATAAATCATTTTTCTATAAAAAGATATAGTACTTATCACATAAAGTGATATTTCAAGTCTGTAGGTACTTACGATGACTCTGGAATATCACTTATTTTTTTCTTATTTTGTTGTTGATTTTTATAATGATATCTAGTATATTGTGTATAGATACTGACTGGGTAAAATTTTGAGACAATTCAGTCCCTGTGATTTGAACGTTTGGGGCAACTGAAGAGTTACAAATGAATAATTGAAAACCCAAGAAAAACAGTATAATAAGTTCATGTTTTGAGCTTAATGCGATGCACAGATGGGAGCTGACTATGGAAAAAGTTGTGAGAGTTGCAGTTGATGCAATGGGCGGTGACTATGCTCCGGCTCAAATTGTAAAAGGTGCTCTTGAAGCAGTAAATGAGAGAAAAGATATTAAGGTTATCTTGGTAGGGCAAGAAAATGCTATTCTTTCAGAGCTAAAGGGAATCAATTATGATAAGGAGCGTCTGACGGTTGTCCATGCAGAAGATGTGATAACCAACGATGAGGCCCCTGTTATGGCTATTCGGCGTAAGAAGAATTCTTCTATTGTAGTGGCTATGAACCTGGTGAAGAATGGTGAAGCAGATGCATTTGTTTCAGCGGGCAGTACAGGTGCGGTTTTGGTTGGCGGGCAATTGATAATTGGAAGAATAAAAGGTATAGACAGACCACCTTTAGCACCGGTTATTCCCACAGAAAACGGAGTTTCTCTTCTGATTGACTGCGGTGCCAATGTTGATGCAAGACCTTCACATTTGGTGCAGTTTGCCAAAATGGGTTCCGTTTATATGGAAAATGTTATCGGAATCAAAAATCCGAGAGTGGCTATTGTCAACATAGGCGCAGAGGAAGAAAAAGGAAATGCGCTGGTAAAGGAAACCTTCCCTTTGCTTAAGAATTGTAATGACATAAATTTTATCGGCAGTATCGAAGCAAGAGAGATTCCAAAAGGTGGGGCAGACGTAATCGTATGTGAAGCTTTTGTTGGGAATGTAATTCTTAAATTATATGAAGGACTGGGCAGTACTTTAATCGGTAAAATAAAAGCAGGGTTAATGAGTACAACAAAGAGCAAAATTGGTGCTCTGTTATGTAAACCTGCTTTAAAAGACACATTGAAATCTTTTGATGCATCTGCCTATGGCGGTGCACCCATGCTTGGACTTAATGGTCTTGTTGTGAAAGCTCATGGCAATTCCACCAGCAATGAAATTAAGAATTCAATTATTCAATGTATTACTTTTACAGAGCAGAATATTAATGATAAAATCAGAATGCATCTGGAAGAAGAATAGAAAAGAAAGGTGAATATTATGGAATTTGAAAAATTACAAAAAATAATCAGCGAAGTTTTAAATGTAGATGAGGACGAAATAACAATGGAGACTACTTTTGTAGATGACTTAGGTGCTGACTCCCTTGATATCTTCCAAATCATCATGGGTATAGAAGAGGAATTCGACATTGAAATTGCCAATGAAGAAGCTGAGAACATAATAACTGTAAGTGATGCGGTAGAGCAAATCAAAAACGCACTGAATCAATAGATAGTTTAATAGCAATTATATTAAGCCCTTGGATAAGGGCTTAAGCTCTTATAAAGGGTAGAAGCGATTCTAAAGCATAAGCTTTTAGAAAGAGCATAAACTCTTAAAGAGGGCATAAGCTCTTATAAAGAGTATAAGCTCATGTAAGGAGCTTAAGTTCTTCGAATGGACTTATGCCCTTATTTAGGCTTTGCCTTTTAAAGGGCTATTTTAAAATATACAGAAAGAAATATAAGGAAACGGAGGACAAGAATGAATCGATCGGAAGAACTGATATTGGAAAAACTGAGAAAATTCGAAGATGTAATAGATTACCGCTTCAGAGATCGTATGATATTAAAACGAGCACTTACACATAGCTCCTATGCCAACGAAAAAAGAGTCAGCAAGCTGGAGAATAATGAAAGACTGGAGTTTCTTGGTGATGCGGTCCTGGAGTTGATAACCAGTGAGTTTCTATATGAGAATAATCCTAAAATGCCAGAGGGAGAACTTACAAAGCTAAGAGCCAGACTGGTATGTGAACAGACCCTTGCTAATTGTGCCATAGACATGAATGTAGGGAATTACCTGCTATTGGGTAAGGGGGAAGCTGCCACCGGCGGAAGGGAGAGATTCTCCATTCTATCCGATACAGTGGAGGCAATCATAGGTGCAATTTATATTGATGGTGGTTTTACTAATGCAAAAGAGTTTATTTTGCGCTTCATTTTATCTGATATAGAAAATAAGAAGCTCTTTTTCGATAGCAAGACTATCTTACAGGAAATTGTCCAAAGTGAATACAAAGAACAGTTATCCTATGAGTTAATTAAAGAAGAAGGACCGGATCATAATAAGCAATTCACAGTAGTTGCACTCGTCAAGGATATGGAACTGGGTTCTGGTATAGGCAGGACGAAGAAGGCTGCTGAACAGGAAGCTGCCTACGCATCTATCTTAAAGATTAATCGGAAAAAGAATCTCATTCCCCAGAATAGCAAAAATTAAAGGTCGGGAGAAACTATGTATCTTAAAAGTATTGAAGTCTATGGATTTAAATCCTTTGCCAATAAAATTATCTTTGAGTTTCATGATGGTATTACAGGAATCGTAGGCCCCAACGGCAGCGGTAAGAGTAATGTGGCCGATGCCGTAAGGTGGGTATTAGGTGAACAAAGTGCTAAGCAGCTAAGAGGTGCCAGAATGGAGGATGTTATTTTCTCTGGAACGGAAACCAGAAAACCTCTGGGGTTTGCTTCTGTATCCCTGACAATAAACAACGAAGATCATAAACTGCCCATAGAATATGACGAAGTAACAGTGGCTAGAAGAGTATATCGTTCAGGAGAAAGTGAATATCTCTTAAATGGCAGCACCTGTCGTTTGAAGGATGTACAGGAACTCTTCCTCGATACTGGTATTGGTAAGGAAGGATACTCCATTATCGGACAGGGTCAGATTGAAAAGATACTAAGCGGAAAACCGGATGACAGAAGGGAACTCTTTGATGAAGCCGCTGGTATTGTTAAGTTTAAGAAAAGAAAACTATCTGCACAGCATAATCTGGAGGAAGAACGCCTTAACTTAAGCAGAATCCAGGATATACTCTCTGAAATCGAGAAACAGGTAGGGCCTCTGGAAAACCAATCGGCAGTAGCAAAAGAATATCTGAAACTAAGGGATGAATTAAAAGAACTTGATATACAGTTATTCCTGTATGAGAATGAAAAAATGCAGGAAATAAAAAACCAGACCAATGAAAAGCTGATGATTGCCACCGATAATTTAAATGCTGCCAATGAGAAATCGGAGAATATCAAAGAAGAATTCTCTCTTTTAGAAAAAGAAATTGAAGAATTTAACACTACCTTAGAGGCACTTAAGACATCTCAAAGTGACAGTCGGTTGAATCAGGAGAAAACCGAAGGTGAAATAAAGGTATTAAAAGAGCAACTCTTATCCATTAAACAAAATGACTCTCATTATGAAACCAGGCTTGCTGCCATAACAGAGGATATCAAGACCAGGGTAGAAGAGCAGGAAAGTTACATAAAGCAAAAAAAGGAATTAGACCTGCTGATTGACAAGATGGATGAAAGCCAGTCTGTCAATGTACTGGAATTAGAAGAAATTCGCAACCGGATTAAGGAAGATGTTACACTGGCCGAAAATCTGCATGGTGAGATATTTGATTATCTTAATGAGAATTCCGGAATTAAAACAAATCTTCAGAGATATGAGACTATTCTGGAACAGAATAATATTAAGAAAACAGAACTTACCCAGAGAATTCTTCGTAACAAAAGTGAAGACGCGATAAATGATCAGGAAATCCAAAATGTCAGAGAACAGTTAGAAACGCTAGAGACCCAGAAGCAGGAAAACCTTAAGGAGACCAGCCAGGCGCAGGAGAAGGTAACGGATTATCAAAATAATTTAAAGGTTATAGAAGAAGAGATACAAAAGAAGCAGCGTGAATATCAGATGGGAAGCTCCCAGCTGGAGGCCTTAAAAAACCTTACGGAACGATATGAAGGTTATGGCAACAGTATCCGAAGAATCATGGAAAAGAAAGATACCCAGGGTATCATCGGAGTTGTTGCAGATATTATTAAGACGGAACCGAAATATGAAACTGCAGTAGAAACAGCTTTAGGCGGAAGCATTCAGAATATTGTTACAGATACAGAAGCTACAGCAAAAGGACTGATTGACTATTTAAAGCAGAATAAATACGGACGTGCTACCTTTCTTCCGTTAACCAGTATTTCGGCAAAAGAAGCATATGGTCAGCAAAGGTATTTAGAGGAAAAAGGAGTACTGGGTCTAGCCAATACACTGGTAAAGACCGAAGAACGTTTTAAGGGACTTATGCAGTATCTTCTCGGAAAAAGCCTTGTGGTAGACAATATTGACAATGCGTTGCTGATTGCCAGAAAATACAATTATACTCTGCGTATCATAACCCTGGATGGAGAGCTTTTAAGCCCTGGCGGTTCCTTGTCGGGAGGCGCTTATAAGAACTCCAGTAATCTGCTGAGCAGAAGGCGTGAAATAGAAGATCTGGAAGAAAAAATCTTAGTATTAAAAACAGAAGTAAATAGCCAGAATCATAACCGTGAAGTGATTTTACAAGATATACAGAAGGCTTTCAATGAGATGGAGGAGAAAAAACAGGTTCTTCAGGAAATTCATCTCAGGGAAAATACCTTAAAGCTTCAGCTGTCACAGTGCGATAAGAAAAAACAGGAACTAAAAGCACTTTACGAAGAAATTACAAATGAAATAAATCAAATTGAAAATCAGAGTATAGAATTAAATAGAAATATTACAATTCTAAAAGACAGCCTTGTGCTCAATGAAGAAAAGAGCAAGGAGAATGAACAAAGAATTGAAGAGATGAACCGGCAGCTGGAGGAAGTGAAGAAGCAGGAACAACTGTTAAATGAACAGGTGTCCCAGGCGAAGGTTGAAATGTCAGCTTTTGACCAGAAGAATCAGCATTTGCTCGATAATATCAAAAGAATAAAGCGTGAGCTCGAAAAACTCTATGAAGAAGAGAGCGGTATTAAGAGAAATAGAGAAGCGTCTCTGGCTTCCTATGATGAAAAACTAAAAGCTATAAGCCAGGATGAAGAAAAAACAAGGAACTATAGTGAAGAAATCGCTAAACTTGAAGAAGAGATCAAGGAAATACAGGCAAAAAAAGATGCAGTAACCTTAACTCATAAAAGCTTCTTCGATCGCAGGGAAGAGCTCTCGAAGGAAATCATCAATCTGGATAAGGAGATTTTTCGTTTGAGCGGTCAGCTGGAAAGACTGGAAGAGCAGCTGAATGAGAAGAAAGATTATATGTGGGAGGAATATGAACTTACCCTGCATACTGCACTTGAAACCTTGAATATATTATCGGCTGAAAATACTGATTCTGCTTTGGTGAAAAAGAGAATCAGTGAGGTTAAAGGTAGTATGAAAGGTCTCGGGGATGTAAATATTAATGCTATTGAAGATTATAAGAATCTTTCTGAACGTTACCTGTTCCTGAAAAGCCAAAAAGAAGACATAGAAAAAGCGGAAGATACCCTCATCCATATTATTGAAGAGCTGGATGAAGAAATGCGCAATCAGTTTAATGATAAATTTGCTCAGATAAAGGTACAGTTTAACCAAGTATTTAAAGAGCTATTTGGTGGCGGTCTGGCAACACTTGCATTAACAGAAGGTGAAGATGTACTGGAAGCAGGTATAATCATAACAAGCCAGCCTCCGGGCAAGAAATTACAGAATATGATGCAGCTATCAGGTGGAGAAAAAGCCTTGACAGCAATCTCCTTGCTTTTTGCAATTCAGAATCTAAAGCCATCGCCTTTCTGTCTTCTGGATGAGATAGAAGCGGCATTAGATGATGCCAATGTTAAACGTTTTGCCAAATATCTTCATAAACTGACCAAGGATACACAGTTTATTATCATAACTCACAGAAGAGGAACCATGAATGCTGCAGATGTTCTATACGGTATTACCATGCAGGAAAAGGGTGTCTCCACACTGGTATCCGTTAATCTGATTGAGAAGGATTTAGAGAAATAACAAATTGACGGAATTGTCACATGTAAATTAATTTTACGACCAATAAGATCTACGGCCATTAAGACAGATGGCCAGAAAAGAGGTAAGGATGGGAGAAAAAAAAGGCTTTTTTGGCAGATTGGTAGAAGGGCTTTCAAAGACTAGAAATAACATAGTTTCCGGAATTGAGTCTATCTTCAATGGTTTTTCCAGTATTGATGATGAGTTTTATGAAGAACTGGAAGAAATACTTATCATGGCGGATATCGGTATCAATACTACTGGTTCCATTATTGAGGATTTAAAGCAAAAAGTAAAAGAAGCAAAGATAAAAGAGCCTCAGGAATGTAAGGAACTCTTAAAAGAAAGTATCATGGATCAGATGAAGGTAAACGAAGCAGCCTATGACTTTGAGAACCAAAGGTCCATTGTACTTCTAATCGGTGTAAATGGTGTAGGAAAAACCACCTCCGTAGGAAAACTGGCAGGCCAGTTAAAGGATAAAGGTAAAAAAGTTATGGTCGCAGCAGCAGATACCTTCCGTGCTGCTGCAATAGAACAGCTTACGGAATGGGCTGATCGTGCCAAGGTTGAAATTATAGCACAAAAAGAAGGGTCTGATCCGGCTGCTGTTATATATGACGCTGTAACCTCTGCAAAAGCTAAGAATACAGACGTATTAATCTGTGATACGGCAGGAAGACTTCATAATAAAAAGAATCTTATGGAGGAACTCAAAAAGATCGACAGGGTCATCACCAGAGAATATCCGGATGCTTACCGAGAGACTCTGATAGTATTAGATGGAACAACTGGCCAGAATGCGCTTGCCCAAGCAAAGCAGTTTAAAGAAATTGCTGATATTACAGGTATTATTCTGACAAAGTTAGACGGAACAGCCAAAGGAGGTATTGCCATTGCAATCCAGGCTGAGCTTGGCATACCGGTTAAATATATCGGTATCGGGGAACACATTGATGATTTACAGAAATTTAACGCAAGTGATTTTGTAAACGCACTGTTTAACTAAAAGGAGAATACAGA